>CAZMVQ010000159.1:0-1506 GCA_964569865.1 uncultured Devosia sp. | reverse complement strand
AGCTCCCATTGGTTAAGGGTATAGCTGATGGCTTTCCCGAAAAGACTTTTAGGAACACAGGCATCCCATAGGGATGTTAAAAGTTTAGAGTGACTGGCGGTCGACCCCACCTAGGGTCGACCTAATGAAAAACTTACCAGCCAAATCGAAATTGCCAGTATTCACCCAACTCTGCAAGCTTATTCCTCCACACCTTGTTTCTAAGCTTGCAAGCAAACATGGGGTCGATAAAAAATCTCGAACATTTACTCCGTGGAGCCATGTCGTCAGTCTGCTATATGCTCAGCTCACCCATTCCATAGGGCTCAATGACGTTTGTGATGCGTTATGTAATCACGCAAGGTGGTTGGGAAGCTTGCGAAATGCCGTTGCTCCGCGACGTAATACACTTTCTCATGCAAACAAAACTCGCAACAGCGACATGATGGAAGAACTCTTTTGGAAGGTTCTCAGGCATCTTGAAAATCGTGCGCCGGGTGGGTTCGGATTGCGTTACAAGGGATTGCCAAGACGATTTAAAAAAGCTATCCATGCAGTGGATTCCACAACCATTGCCTTGGTGGCTAATTGTATGCCTTGGGCTAAACACCGTCGGCGCAAGGCTGGCGCAAAGATGCATGTGCGTCTTAACTTACAAAGTTTTTTGCCTGGGTTCGCTGTTATCGAAGAAGCTTCCCACCACGATGACACGCGCGCTGCCGCCCTGTGTGCAAGCCTTTTAGCTGGCGAAATCGTCTTGTTTGATAAGGCTTACATCAATTTCATCCACCTTTATGATCTCTGTAAACGAGGGGTCAACTGGGTCACGCGAGCAAAAACAAATATGGCGTATCGCGTCGTAGAAAGAACACTCAAAAAACCATCGGGCAATATTTTGCGTGATGACATCATTGTGCTGACTACCGCCAAAAGTAAAAAGCAATACCCGGTCAAGTTGAGGCGTGTTGAAATGATCGTCGAGGTTGATGGCAAAAGAGTAACGATGGTTTTCATCACCAATAATATGGAGTGGGCTGCCAGCAGCGTTGGAGAACTTTATCAGGCCCGTTGGGGTATTGAAGTGTTCTTCAAACAAATCAAACAGACTTTGCAGATATGTGATTTTCTAGGTCATAACAAAGAAGCCATTCGTTGGCAGCTTTGGTCGGCATTGTTGCTCTATATTTTGATGCGTTTCCAGTCGCAAATAGCGAACTGGGGACATAGTTTTACTCGACTACTGGCAATGACTCGAGGTGTCGTTTGGGATCGCATTGATTTGCTCGCTTTACTCAAATCCTATGGGACAGCGGGCGGTAGCTTCCGAATGCGAGCGAGCTGTGAAAGCACATATCTTCCGGGGCTGGCACCCTGAATCATGAATTCTATGGGACAGCAGGCGGTAGCAATCAAGGTTTGCCAATATACTCACCGTATATTTGAAAAAAAGAAAACGTAGAAACCTCTCAAAAACAACGTAAGATCAAGGCTGTCAGCGTCCTCTTAGCAGTCTATGGGATGACTGTG
>CAZMVQ010000158.1:0-1613 GCA_964569865.1 uncultured Devosia sp. | reverse complement strand
TTTGTTGCGTAGTCGAGCAATTGTATGGTGTGCAGGGTGGGGATATTGATGTTAGAGCCGATTTGCATCATGCAGCCGATATTTCCTGTGGCGATTATGTCGGGATTGGTCGCTAACAGGTGGTCGGTTTTGCGTTTTTTAAGCTGTTGTGAAAGCTCGGGCTGCATCAGGTTATAGGTCCCGGCAGAGCCGCAACAAAGATGGGGCTCTTTTGGTTCCACCACCTGATAACCCACCTGTTCAAGCAGGGTTTTGGGAAGGGTTTTAATCTGCTGACCATGCTGAAGCGAGCAGGCCGAATGATAGGCGATTTTTAGGCCAAAACTTCGTTTTTTATCATCAGACGGGTTGGCAATATCTAGTCCTTCAAGCACCTCGGTGATGTCTTGGGTGATGGCGGCAATTCTTTTTGCCTCGTTTTCAAGGGGATGGTTTTTGAACATATGGCCATAATCCTTGACCGTGGTGCCACAGCCAGAAGCATTGATGACGATGGCATCCAATCCCTCGCTATCCATCTCGGATATCCAGGCATTGATGTTTTTGGCGGCCGTATTTCGGCTCTGATCGCCCTTGCCCATATGATGGGTTAAGGCGCCACAACAGCCCGCCCCCTTGGCCACCACCACGTCACAACCGTGGCGGGTCAAAATACGAATGGTTGCATCGTTGATTTCTGTATTGAGGGCGCGCTGGGCACAGCCGGTCATTAGCGCGACCCTCTTTATGCGCTTGCCTCTGGCCTTAAAAGTCTGGGGTCGATCATTTTTAGAAACGGGGGGAAGTTTTTTAGGGGCAAAATCAACCATTGCCTTGAGTTTTTTTGGCAAAAGGAACGAGAATGGCTTGGCCAGCCATGCTCCATAGATGGAAAGACGAAAGCGCTCAGGATAGGGCAAAATACTAGCCAGCAACCAGCGGATTGCCTTATCATCCCAACGGCGAGAATATTTCTCCTCCACATATTCGCGAGCATAATCAATAAGATGCATATAATGCACCCCCGAAGGACAGGTGCTCATACAAGCCAGACAGCTAAGACAGCGATCAATATGGGTGACGGTTTTATCATCAGGAATGCGGTTGTTTTCCAGCATATCCTTGATCAGATAAATGCGCCCGCGCGGACTATCCAACTCGTCGCCCAATATCTGATAGGTGGGACAGGTGGCGGTGCAAAATCCACAATGCACACAGGCCCGCAAAATCTCGTTGGAGCGTGCAATGGAGCTGTTTTTTAGCTGTTCAGGGGAGAAATGTGTTTGCATAGTTTATACCCCCTCACCAGCTAAAGCTGCCATGCGGCCGGGGTTCAATATGCCTTTCGGGTCGAATTTTTTGCGAATACATTCGGATATGGCGGCAACGCGATCATGCTCTGGATGAAAGGGGGATATCTGTTCGCGAACCTTTGCCGGGGCACGAACCAGCATTCCAAACCCGCCAAAATCTTTGACAATAGAGCGGATAGCAGGGATGTTTTCAGGATTAGGGATGCCTACCCAGATCAAGCCCCCACCCCAATCAAACATCATTTTAGCGGCCATTTTATTCTCAATGAATTTAGTTATGGCCGGCGCATCGCCGGGCTTGATGTGAAGTCTTAATACCAG
>CAZMVQ010000157.1:0-1624 GCA_964569865.1 uncultured Devosia sp. | reverse complement strand
TGTCTTCATCATCGGGATGTTCGCGCATCAACCAACCTGCGATTTGTTGCGGGGAACACTTACGCGTCAACTTGGCCGATATTGCACAACAGAGATAGTCGTTGCCTGCCAATTTACATAGCTTAGGTCGTAGGGACCTATTAAAGCTGGGGATTCCCTTTTGCTGTAAATTATGATTCATCTTGGCAAAGGAGACTTGTCATGAGTGATTTGCTTTTGGCTTTCAGAACAGCAGCTTTCGAAGATTGAACAGTACTTCCCATTGGCCCATGAGATACCCCGTGTGGATGACCACCGTGTTGTTTCCGGCATCATCTTTTTGATACGAAATGGCCTTCGCTGGCGCGATGCGCCATCCGGTTACGGGCCTCATAAGACCCTGTATAACCGCTTCATCCGGTGGAGCAAACTGGGTGTTTTCGATCGTATTTTCAGTGCCTTAGTCACCCATGGCGGAAATTCCGACACCCTAATGATTGACGCCACTCACTTGAAAGCCCACCGGACTGCAAGCAGTCTGCTTAAAAAGGGGATGTTCCCCAGCGTATTGGACGTACAAAAGGTGGGCTGAACTCCAAATTGCATGCGGTTTGTGATGGTGAAGGCCAAATGAGCGATCATGTTGGTGCGGAAATTGATCTATCCTGCTTTGCCTGAATGTGCATCATGTTTGATTGGCGATAAAGGAGGTTACGACAGCGATGAGTTTCGCGCTGCATTAAGGGCTAAGGGAATAATACCCTGCATCCCGCCACGAAAAGGGTCGTAACTTTCCTACCGGATACTGCAAAATTCTATATAAACAAAGACATAAAGTCGAAAACATGTTTGGTAGGCTGAAAGACTGGAGGCGCGTTGCAACCAGATATGACCGCTGTGCCCACACATTCTTTTCAGCAATTCTCATTGCAGCTATCGTCATATGGTGAATTTAATGAGTCCTGAGCCTAGGCAATGATACAGAAAAAACAAACCATACTTGCTGTCATCGAATGTCACAAAATATGTGACATCCAATGGCCAAAAGCGCTCAGCAGAAAGTCTAATTTCTCCAGCAGAACCTTTTCTTCCAACGATAATGCTCGGCTTCTCCCAGTAGAATTTATTTGTTCTACATTTTTCTCCATTTGCACCATAGGCTGGGTAACGCCCAGTATTGTCACGGTTTTCTTTTAGAAGAGGTTTGCCATATTCCAGCTTAATAACTTCACCAAGCGTCCTAGTTTCCCAACCCTCCCTCATAACACCCCCCTAATGCCATCAAGAATATCCGTGCTTTCTTTGTCCAGCTTTGCCATTTCGGCAATGATTTCTTCTGGCTGACGCAACGGGGCTTGTTCTGGGGTGTTGGGGTTTTTAACTGACAGGTCAAAGCTGGTCTGGTCTATTTCTTTCGCATCAATAATCCATGAGTTTTCGGATTCTTCAAAACCTGCCTGCAATTTCACAAAATCCTTGAAATCATTATCATTAAGCGGGTTGGTTTTGCCGAGGCTTCTGCTCTTTCCATCAGGAGTTTTGGGATCAAGCTGGTAAAACCATATATGCCGCGTTGGTGCGCCTTTTTCAAAAAACAGCACTATTGTTTTAACGCCCGCGCCAGTAAAAGTGCCTTGCGGGCAAT
>CAZMVQ010000156.1:0-1744 GCA_964569865.1 uncultured Devosia sp. | reverse complement strand
AAAATTTCACCGGTAGCAGATTTTAGCGCACCCGAAGTATCGCGCAACTGACCAACAACATCACTTAACTGATCTAGCGTCTTATTGAATGCAATCCGAACATCTTCAAATTCACCTGACCATTTTGTGTCAATCCGGCAATCAAGCCTGCAATCCGCAAGGCTTTTTAAACTTGCACTCAACGCTTCAGTTGCCGCTTTACGTTCTGTAATATCGGTTGCGTATTTAACAACCTTAATTGGATTTCCATCCGGATCAAAAATAGCATTATAGCTGGCCTGGATCCAAATCATGGCATTATTTTTGCCAAAACGCTGGTATTCACCTGATTCAAATTCCCCATTGCCCAGCTTCTTCCAGAATTCCTTATATTCTGCACTGTTCACATAAGCAGGATCGCAGAACATCGAATGATGTCGTCCTTCAATTTCATCCATAGAGTAGCCGGTAACTGACAGAAAGTTTTCATTGGCTGTGGTGATGACACCCTCTGTGGTGAACTCTATCACCGCCTGAGCTTTCCCGATCGCAGAAATCTGTCCGCTATGGTCGGCAGCAGTTGCCAGCTGTTTAGCAGTGTCTTTTTCAAATTGCTCGATTTTTAGACCGTTCTGACGGAACACTTCAACCGCGTTCGCCATCTCTCCAATTTCGTCGGCACGTTCCAATGCAGGCACATCAATGCCCATATCGCCACCAGCCATCGAACCCATTGCATTGGTAATCCTTGTAATCGGACGCATAATCATCCGGGCGACCAAAAACATAATGGCAGTAATAATCACGCCAGCCAGCAGCAAACCAATTAGAATTTGGTTGTTTAGGCCGTTGGCGGAAGCAATTGATGAACTTATATCAGAATCAATTTCAAGTACCCCGCGCACATCGCCAAGCTGCCAGTCAGTTTTTGGCGAACCTGGGAATGAATTGTGACAGGCCACACACCCCTGTGCTACCAGCCTATCAGCAATGGCAACCCGCATTTTTGTAACGCCACCAACAACTTCCTCGCGTTGATATACCTCATCCGGATTGACACTAAGAAATTCCCAGGCGGACTGTTGAAAATCATCAAGGGTTACGTCGGCGCGATTGGGAAAAGGAAATGCGCTATAAAGCGACATGGTAGTGCTTGAACTGGCAAGCAGCGCGCTCAAATCGTGAATCATGGTCGCTGGAAGCGGAATGGCACTATTGTCGCCTTCATGCTCAATGGAGGGTCTTAGCGCTCCGCTGGCTTTTGCCGGGCCAATAATATTCTTGGTATAATAGGAGCGTATGACCTTGAATTGATTGGCAGTTTGCAAAGCAGCCTCGGTGGCTGCCTGTCGGGCATTGTCAATAACCATTGTGGGGATGAATAACCAGGCCGCAATAAGGGAAATAACTATTACAATCGGAACTGGAACCACAAGTTTCCATAAAATTGACTTGCTAGCTTGCATGATTTTATCTCCGTGCGACAAAGCACCGCACTAGGTAAAATACCTCATCATAGTTAAGGATTTCTTATTCAATTCATGTCGGTTTTTTGAAACACGAATTCCGCTGCTCAAATCCTTGCAGTCCACAAAAAAAAGGGGTGCATTACAGCACCCCCAATTCACAGCTTGTCAAAGCGACTTATTCATTTGAAATATCAGGCAACCTTTACGTCTCTTTCAACTGATTGCCCAACATCTTCACTCTCCAACTTAAATACATCAACAATCCGGTCCAATTCGTCCACCTGATTATCGGTCTG
>CAZMVQ010000155.1:0-1754 GCA_964569865.1 uncultured Devosia sp. | reverse complement strand
GTTTTGCCTATTTCATGCTAGACTTGGTTGATGGCAAGGCCCTTAAGAATTGAATTCAGAGGTGCGCTTTATCACGTCACCTCCCGTGGCGATGGGCGCGAAGACATTTATCTGACCGATAAAGACCGGGTTCAGTATCTCGACGTATTGGCGCAGGTCTGCGATCGCTTCAACTGGGTGCTTCACGCCTATTGCCTGATGAGCAACCATTATCACTTGTTGGTGGAAACGCCAGACGGGAACCTCTCTCAGGGGATGAGACAGCTAAACGGGGTGTATACCCAACACTTCAACCGTCATCACAACCGGGTGGGTCATGTGTATCAAGGGCGCTATAAAGCCATCATCGTTCAAAAAGACATGTATCTGCTCGAACTGGCACGCTATATTGTGCTTAATCCGGTTAGGGCAGGCATGGTCAAGGCGGCCAAAGACTGGCCGTGGAGCAGTTACCGGGCGACAGTAGGCACAAAGAAGCTCCCCGACTGGCTACAGACCGATTGGATACTATCGGCCTTTGCCAAACGCAAAGGGACGGCTATCGAACGCTATCGCTCTTTTGTCGCCGAGGGTAAACATCAACCGAGTCCCTGGAAACGGTTAAAGAACCAAATTTATCTTGGCAGTGACCGGTTTGTCGATAAGATGCAACGCAAAATTGACCGGGCAAGAGATATCAGTGAGGTGCCATTTTCGCAAAAACGGAGAAAGGCAAAATCACTCGATTATTATGAAAGACGACATAAGGACCGAGACACTGCGATCTGTGCCGCCTATGCCAGTGGCGGCTATAGCATGAAGGACATCGGTGATTATTTTGGGTTACACTATTCCAGAATCAGTCGCATCATCAGTAATGGGAGTGAGGCAAAACACAAGACCTGACCTCGTTTTCGAAAAATAGCTGTTAGCGAAGATACTAGTTCTCTAGTGGCTTGAGAAACTCTTCTCTTTTAGCTAACATTTAGACATGTGGTCAATAGCTTATAGCAGGCAAGCAATCCGGGAGCTAGCCCGAATGCCTCGTAACACGGCTAAGCGTATCCGAGACAAGATTGAAGAATTGGCAGAAGATCCAGCCGCGATGCGCAACGTAGTAAAGCTGACAGGGGTAGAGGGGTACCGTCTGCGGGTAGGGGATTGGCGAGTTGTATATACTTTGGAGCAGGATGAATTGGTGGTGGCTGTTGTGAAAATCAAGCCACGCGGCGAGGTGTACCGATGAACAATATTCAGATTATCAAGAAAGAGGGGGAACCGGAGTATGCGGTGGTACCCATTGACGACTTTAAGCGCTTGCGTGATGCAGCAGAGAGCCTTGAGGATGCAGGTGATATTGAGAAGTTCCGCGCCCGCCTGGCAGCAGGCAATGAGGAGCTGCTACCCGCAGAGATGGTTAACCGCATTGTCGATGGTGAGGGTCCCCTGAAAGTGTGGCGTGAGTATCGAGGGATTAAACCCGCTAAGATGGCAAGGGAAGTGGGTATCAGCGCTGGTTATTATTCAGAGTTGGAGTCCGGCGTGAAGGAGGGCAGTTTAGATGTTTGGCGCAAGTTGGCCAACGCCCTGAGTGTTACGCTGGATGATATTCTACCAGCGTTATAGAAAAAAACAGGGTCGGGTTGCACGCCGTCATCGACGATCAATCTAACGGGTTCAAGTCCCGTCCAGAGAATTGCTCATTCACCCCGGAATAATGAAAAAAGGGGTGTGCGGCCGAGCCAGGTCGATCATTCCAGCGGGTGGGAATCCCG
>CAZMVQ010000154.1:0-1817 GCA_964569865.1 uncultured Devosia sp. | reverse complement strand
CTCCTGTCAACACGTCTTATCTGCGGCCCTTGACATGGGTGCAATATAGCGGATTGTTTGATTGCTTGAAATGAAACGATTTGAAGGGGTCTTTGCATGAGTGAAAAGGATATCGACTGGAATGATCTTCAGCTTTTTCTGGCGGTTGCCCAGGAAGGAGGTTTGTCAGCGGCTGCCCGCAAGACTAAACGCAGTGCTGCCACGCTTGGCAGGCGCATGCGTGAATTTGAGCGTATTATGGGGCGGGAATTGTTTGTGCGTCACGATCGCGGTTATGAAATGACTGCCGAGGCCCGCAAACTGTTTGATGATCTTTGTGAGATTGAGGCCCGTGTAATCAGACTGACAGCGGGACCAGAGGCGACCAAGCGGCCACTTGTGAAAATTTCTGCAGGCACATGGACAACAATGGCCTTGCTGGAAAAACTGGACGAAATTATAAATTCGCCAGCGGACATCAGGCTGCGTTTTGTTTCGGTAGAGAACATTCTTGACATTTCGCGCCGGGAGGCCGCCATCGGCTTTAGAAACCAACGCCCCACCGAAGAAGGTCTTGCCGGGCGCAAGCTGTCCCGAGTGGAATTTGCCCCTTATGCGGCGGCGGATGCACCAGAGCGATGGATTAAAGTATTAGCCGATACACCGTCGGCGCGCTGGCTGGACAAGACAATTGGCCGTGATGCCATTTGCGAAGTTACATCCCCGCGTAATAGTCTTGATCTGGCGCTGGCGGGCAAAGGAATTGCGCTGTTACCAACATTCATCGGTGACGCCCAGACAAAATTGAAACGGGCTGGCAGCACTATTCCAAAACTGGCCCATGACCAATGGATTGTCACACATCAGGACGACCGCCACCTGCCCGAAATTCGTCGCACGATCGATCGTTTGTATCGTGTGCTGGAAAAATAACACAGATGAAAAATAACACAGATGAAAAATGGTTATTGCGCAAGGTTGATAGCGCCCTAGATTAATAAGGCGGCACCGAAACATGTTTTTTGTCTTCGTGGTCGTTCAGCAATCATCAAAGCCCCCGGATAAATGATCCGAGGTAAAAGACAGATCCTGGCAGCAAAATCCACTTGATTTTCTTTATCTACCCTTCCCAACATAATTTCTTTCATTGGACAAATAACGCCAATCTTGCTGCTTTTTTGGCGGTGAAATTCAGCGGTTGCAAGCCTGCATGTCAAAGATACTTGACACCATGTAAGGTTTAGCATACTTCAGGCATACTATTTCTTACACAGTCATACAAAAACAAGTTCATTGGAGTTGCCATGTCGTATCAGGAAAAAAGCATTTTTGTGAATCTGTTCAGCAGTATTGTTGTGTTTGGGATTTATGGATATTTCATGCTGCAAATGTATCAGGAAGGGCAATTTGTCGGGGAAGAGGGTGCGCAGCTTATTGGTAAATCCGTCCTCTGGTTGATGGGCGCCGGAATTGTTTTTCACATCATCGCTCATATTCTGTTCAACATCATTTATGCAATTGTCAAACAGGAGAGTAATCCCAGTTTTGTGGTGGATGAGCGCGACCGATTGATTGAGTTACGTAGTTTGCGGGTGGCCTATTACCTGTTGGGGGCGGGGTTCGTCGGGGCGATGGTTGCGCTGGCTACGGGGCAGGGGGTGTTTGTTGCCTTCAATATTCTCATTGTTTCCCTTCCGGTTTCTGGTCTGGCGGAAAGCCTGACGCAGTTGTTTTTATATCGACGCGGATTTTGAGATGGGAAAATCAAGGGTTTGCAATAATATTCGTCGTTTGCGGTTTGATGCTGATGAAATGACGCAAAAGCAACTGGCTGAAAT
>CAZMVQ010000153.1:0-1834 GCA_964569865.1 uncultured Devosia sp. | reverse complement strand
CTCAATTATTATGCAGCTTTTTTACTTGACCCGGATGGCTATAATATCGAGGCGGTTTGCCATTTATAACAATTCAGGTTCAGTTGAAGCAGCATTGCTTCCCAGTAATCCGCCATAAACTGATCTCAATATACGAACGGTACGAACTTTGCAGTTTTGCCTGCGTACACTTTATATTCGTCCGCATAGCGCTCCGCTAAGTAAGCATCCAGCGCCGGAATATGAAAAAACACGAAACTTGCTGTCACAAAGATCGGAATTGGCCAGGCAAACAGTGATGCCGCCAGAATCGCCCAACCGGTAAACAAAAGAGTATCGCCGAAATAGTTGATGTGCGTGGAATAAGCGAAGAGCCCTTCAGTATAACAGTGTCCCTTGGAGGAAGGCTTCTTTTTCCATTTCCAGCGTTGCAGTTCTGAGCCGGTGTTGAGCAGCGAGCCGAACAAAACCAGTGCAAGTCCAAACCAGTCCAACAATCCAAATGGCGTTGGCATGCCAGAAATCATCCCGGCGCCAAGCAACAAAAATCCAATTTCGAACATGGCCATAAAAGCGCTCAGGCCCAATACCTCGAACAAGACAACCCGGCGTTGCAATAAAACAAACAGTGTCACAAGATGTCGCAACCAGTAAATAAATGCACATAGAGCCAGAATGCGTGCTCTGGGTTGATCCGGCCAATCCAGCCCAAAAGCTAGCCAGATACATATGGCGACTATGGCGCCATGCAAAAAAGCAAAGACCAGCTTGGGGCCAAGAGATCGGTCATGTTCGCGGTTGACGCCGCCAGAATTTGACATGGTTATACCTCAAATTGGCTTGAAAATCATAAGGATAAGAGTTGCGATACTCATCACCAGTGCAGCCAGACCGATCGGCGCGGCCATTTGGAAAACGTGGTGATACTTTTTTGGGAGGATTGTGTCTTTCTGGGCAGTAGAGGCAGTGGCAATGTCATGCAGATGGTTTTCAACATGGGCGCCCAGAACAAAGGCCAGGATCAAAGCCAGCGTAAGCCCGATTGAAATTTTAAGCCACACCGCCTGAAAGTCATAGCCGAGGATCAGCATCAGCCAAAATCCGGTTAGTAGGATCAAACCAAGCGACGGGCCCATGAAGAGACGATTGATTTGCACAATAGCTCGAAGCAAAGCCGTTGCCTCAGAAGGGACCGCAGCTCTGGCCTGCACATGGATCATTCCATTAATCGCTGTAGCTCCAACCATTATCGAAACAGCTAGAATATGAAACAGCTTGGCTAGAAAATAGGGATCGGGCATGTAGGACTCTTTTTCGACCGTTTGGACTATATAAATCCTTTTGACACTTCTTTATAACTGTGTCAATGGTTTTAGACCGTTTGGACGAAAAAACTGATGCCAAAAATTATTGATCACAAAGCCTATAAAAAAGACATTGCAAGCCGCGCGGCGATATATTTTTCAGAGCACGGATATGCCGGAGTCAGCATGCGCAGGATTGCTGAATTCCTTGGGGTTTCCAAGAGCGCACTCTATCATTATTTTCCGAACAAAGAAGCGTTGTTCCTTGCCTGCACGCAATACGTGATGGTTCGTATCGAAACTGATCTTTCGGTGGCCGGAGCTTCTAAGGAGGCGCAGATTCAGCAATTGATCGAAGCGATGCGGGGTGATTTCGGTTCTGAAATGGCGCTCATTTTTGAGTATTTACGCGGAAAGAGTAGCGAAGAAATTGCCGCCGACGAGGCCATGCAAATCGCGCTTGATACCTATCGGAGAACTGTCGAGGCGATTGTCGGCGCACAAAAAGCAGACGAAACGCTGGCCATGATCTTGGGTACATTGCTGTTGGG
>CAZMVQ010000152.1:0-1854 GCA_964569865.1 uncultured Devosia sp. | reverse complement strand
TACCATGTTCGGAACGTGGGGGTCGCAGGTTCAAATCCTGCTACTCCGACCAAAACCAAAAAGTCTGTTGAAAAATTACACCCATTAAAAAAGCCGCCCCTGGTTGGAGCGGCTTTTTTATTATTTTGCTAAAAATTCAATATCAACGCTTTAACAGCTTCCCGGCAGCTGGAACCAGCAAAGCGGCAATAGAGACTTTAAACAATTCTCCAAGCATAAATGGCGCAACCCCGACGTTAAAGGCAGCCTGAGCACCCATAAAGGTCGAAAGCCAAGCAAAGCCAAAGGCCAAAATAAGCACAGCGCCAACAAACATCACCGCAAATAGTTTCAGGGACGAATCAATGGCCCCGCGTTCGGCAAACCAGCCAACAAACCCGGTAGCGACAACAAAGCCCACCAGATAGCCAGCGGTTGGTCCAACCATATAGGCAATGCCAATGCCCCGTTCAGGAGTTGACGAAAACACCGGCAACCCAAGCATGCCCTCGATCATATAAAGACCGATCATAGCAAGCCCAAGACGAAACCCACAAGTTGCCGCGATCAGCAAAATTGCCAGAGTTTGCAGGGTCATCGGAACCGGAAAAAACGGCACCTGAGTCTTTGCTGAAACCCAAAGCAATAAAGAGCCAATGACTGCCAGCCCCAAATACGAGGCATAGCGAGAGATTCCGCCTTTAGGTAACAATGCCTCCATCATTGGAGTGCGCAACTTAACAATATCGGTCGCCATCGAGTTTCCTTTCTGTCAAAATAGTTTTGTTCTTCTACTCTGCCAATAGTGGTTCTTGCAATGCCCCAAACAATGTTATCGCCCAAATACAACAGGAATTTTGCGCCAATTACCGGTGAATGCGTAACAATCGCGCCCTCCATTGCCCGTATTTGCGCCCCAAATGCCTCCCCATATACTTTTACCGGCACCAATTCTTATATTGTTGGCAAACAAGAAATTGTAATAATCGATCCCGGCCCTAACAGTGACGAGCATTTTGAGGCTCTTATCCGCGCCGTTAACGGACGCGATGTATTGGCTATTCTATTGACTCACACCCATAAGGATCATAGCGCAATCGCTCCACGTTTGGGGGAAAAATTAGGCGCACCCATCTGGTTTGGTGGTCAGCACCGACTGTCTCGAAACAAAAGAATGTTTGAGGCAAATCTGTTGCACAAAGCCTGTGATTGGGATTTGCGGCCAGATAAAAATTTGGTGGATGGAGAAAGTTTTAGTGTCGATGATCTGATAATCGAAGCCATTGCCACCCCCGGCCACTGCGCCAATCATTTGAGTTTTTGCATCAGGGGGCAAAAATTTCTTTTTTCGGGTGATCATGTAATGGGGTGGAATTCAACGCTAGTAGCAACACCCGATGGATCGCTGGCGGATTATTTTAATTCCATGGATAAGTTGATCGAACATAAATGGAGCCATTATCTTCCAGGACATGGGGGCGAAATCGCTGACCTTGGACAAGACAATGATGCAAAAACATTCACATCTGATCTGCGCCGTCATCGACAAAACAGAAACTCGCAAATACTAAAACTGGTGAGCAATGGCCCTGTAAAACCAGGTGAAATTGTAAAATCCATATATCCAGACGCTTCTGCAAAAATTCGCATCGCTGCCATGATGACCGTGATGGCCCATGTGGAATATCTTGAACAAAAAGAAAAACTGGTTGTAAAAAGAGGCCTGTTTACAACCAAAATCATGGATGCCTGAATAGCGGGACAATCAAATGCATGAATATTTCTAGAGCTTATCATGTTTTGGTGGAATCAAAACAAAAGCTCTAAGTCTTTGTTTTGTCGCATTTTCGAACCGGATAACCGCGTACACTTATC
>CAZMVQ010000151.1:0-1861 GCA_964569865.1 uncultured Devosia sp. | reverse complement strand
TAGGCATGAAAGATTCATCAGGTGATTGGAACAACATGAAATCGGTCCTGGAAACGTTTCCTGAATTTGACATGTTTTGTGGCAGTGAAAATTTTCTGCTTGATACAATGGCTCTGGGGGGAGCGGGCTGTATTTCAGCCATCGCCAATATCCGCCCCGCGGCCATTCAACACTTATATGAAAACTGGCAAAGTGATGATGCCCCGGAATTGCAAAGCGAATTAATTGCATTTCGGACTATTGTCACAGCCCAGGCACCCATTCCTTCGCTAAAATATATTACCTCGCATTACGCTGGCAATCCCGAATGGTCCCGGCTGAGGCCCCCGCTGGTTGAGCTGGATGAGGCAAAGTCCCGAGACCTGATCAAGTCATTAAACGCTTATGGTTTCGACATGCCCGGATTGAAATAATCAACAGATTGCGGATTGAATAAAACGCTGGTAGCCAAGTGAATATTTTTTACCTAAAACTATTGAGGTCAGAACTGGTGGGGCTTCAATGACAATCAAGTTGAGTACAAAGAGTAGAACAAAACAGTGAGCAGCGTAAATTTTACACCCGCCAGAAAAACCCTGAACAAATCCCGCCAGTTGGTCATCATTCTGTGTGCCATACTATTGATGTTCGTGCCCATAGCAGGCGCATCCGCAGGACAAAATTATACCGGACCCAATCTGGTATTTGATCCCAACACCGGTGATGTTCTGTATTCATCCCGCGCCGGTGATAAGTGGTATCCGGCTTCCCTGACCAAAATGATGACGGCTTATCTGGTTTTTAAAGCATTGAAATCAGGTAAAATCACCTTAAAAACCCGCCTGAAAGTCAGCAAAAAAGCCTCGCGCCAGCCCCCCAGCAAAATCGGCCTCAGACCGGGCTCGCGAATTTCCGTCAATAAGGCGCTTGAGGCTCTGATTGTCCGCTCCGGCAATGATATCGCCATGGTTCTGGCTGAAGGCATTGGAAAAACCGAGGCTAATTTTGTTAAAAAAATGAACGCCGCCGCCAAAAAACTGGGCATGAATGCGACCACCTATGGCAATCCGCACGGCTTAAAGAACAAAAGACAGATCACAACAGCGCGTGATCAGGGCATATTGGCAAAGACGCTGATCAGCGAGTTTTCCAGGTATCGGCGCTATTTCAAAATGCGCACGGTAAAGATTGGCAAGAAGACCCTGAAGTCCCGCAATAAACTGCTTAAAACCATGAAGGGGGCAGATGGCATGAAGACCGGGTTTATTTGTGACTCGGGCTTCAACATTGTTGCATCCGCCACACGGGGGGGCCGTCGGCTGGTTGCCGTGGTTATGGGCTCGAAGTCCGCTAAAATACGCGACGCCCGCGTTGCACAACTGCTTGACTGGGCCTTTGCCTATCAAAACCTCGCCAACAGCAAGACTGGTGCTACAAAGCTTGCCCGGCTTTCAAATAATCTGGTGAAGAAACCAACCAACATGCGCTCTATCGCCTGCAAGCCCCGCCCCAAAAGAAATAAGAAACGCCGGGTCAAGAAGAAACATAAAAAACATTAAGAACACAGGCGGTGGGAAACAGATCACCCACGTTCAACCCGGCATTGAAAGCAATTGTTGGATGCAGAGCGCACGTGAACATATTCAATATCCGGGTCAGCCAGCAGAGTTGCGCATTCACCCGCCAGGATCCGGGCTTTAATTACTTTTCCGGTACCATAACGAATGCGTTCATCGCTTGTGTATCCGCGAATCAGAAGCTGTTCCCACTCCAGCAACATTGAGGGCGGCAGTGCCGTTTCTTTATGACGAGCGCACGGTTTGCCGTGCAAAAATATCGGCCCTTGTTCCGCATAAGGTTGAACGTTTTCAAAGGGACGATG
>CAZMVQ010000150.1:0-1904 GCA_964569865.1 uncultured Devosia sp. | reverse complement strand
CCCCAGGAATTAAAAAGGGCCTTTTTTAATTTTTGGAAAACTTAGGGTCAGGACCGCAAGGCCTACAGCATTACTTTCAGGCCAAGTGCTCCGATGCGCTTGGCAGGCGCTCTAAAACCAAAGCCAAGAGTGCCAGTGTTTGAGCCAAATTCATCATCACAAGCATCCATTGCAGCTTCGGCGCACGGGCCCGGGTGATTGCCTTCATTACAGATGGCGATTACGCGATTGTAGCAATCGCCAAGTGGTGTCTGGCCATTTGCGGCAACAGCATTGCCAGCAGAAAGAATGGTCAGGGCAATAGTGATGGAAGCAAAAGCGGAGCGGGTGAATGTTTTTTGTGTCATAAGAAATTTCCTTTTAATCAGCCAAATAAAAATTAAATTTAAGGCGCACATAAAACGAATACCGCACCATAAAAATAATATATACTGAAGAAAATGAACCCGGCTTCACCACAATGTTCATGTTCGGTTCATTGGATTAAAACACATCTGATAAGCATCTGCCTTTGAAACCGAGTGGTTTCGATCACTCGGGGTCGCGAAAGGGAAGATCAGGAAAAATCAAATCCAGCAAAACAGCCGGGTCGGCATCCTCGTATTGGTCTGAATTTCGGTTGAGCATAATACCCACATAACCGTGAATTATTGACCAGACAAGAATTTGATTGCCCTCCTCCCCCGCCTTGCCGGGGGCCAGAGGTGCGCATATTTCACTCAATATCCGAAAAGATCGGTCAGAGGCTTCGGTGAACTCCTCGTCCTTGTCAAACTTTTCAAACCCACCAAACATCAGATGAAACATTGAGGGATTCTCAAAGGCAAAATTCATATATCCCTGCAGCGCGCCAAGAATTACCGCCCGTGGATCCTTTTGTTCAGCCAGATTAATTTGCTCGCGCATCATAGAGGCAAATTTTAGGTGACCGCGAGCAATAACCGCCGTGCGAAGGTCAGCAAGGGTCGCAAAATGATGGGCGGGAGCCGCATGGCTTACCCCGGCCCGTGCCGCAACCTTGCGAATTGAAAGCGCTGAGGCCCCATGCTCATTGACAAGTTCAACCCCGGCGTCAACCAATGCCGCGCGCAAATCACCATGGTGATGAGGGCGTTTTTGCAGGTTGCTTTTTTTACCCACATTTATAGCAGTTAAATTGGATTTCTTGTCAGATGATGTTGTTTTATCTGTACTCACGAAACCAGCATATACACCCCCTTGACAGTGTCAAGTTTATCTGCAATCTTGACACTGTCAACTTATCATAGGAAAATCTATTCATGGCTATATCGCGTTTTAATTCCATACTCGTTGCTGTTTTAAGCATTCTGGTTGCTTTGGTATCTTATCGATTTTTAGCTTTGGGGATGGATGAGGCTTTTCCTGATTTCAAGGACCATATTGCCCTGCGCAATCTGGCCTTTGTTGCCCATGTCAGCGCTTCTCCAATTGCGTTGTTTATCGGGGCATTTCAATTTTTTCCTAAAATGAGAGCCAAGCGCCCCACATTGCACCGCTGGATGGGCCGCATTTATGGGGTTTCCATATTAATCGGTGGAATTTCTGGTATTTCTCTTGCCGTTGGCGCTGTTGGCGGACCCATTGCCTCAGCAGGGTTTGGCCTGTTGGCAATTGCATGGATGTTTACAACCGGGCAGGCAATCCGATTGGCGATGGCTGGCAATTTCAAGGAGCATCGTGAATGGATGATCCGCTCATTTGCCCTTACCTTTGCAGCGGTAACCCTGCGCCTGTTGCTGGTTGGCTTTATGGTAGCAGGATTTGAATATGGCCCGGCAACTGTTTACATAGCTTGGCTGTGCTGGGTGCCAAATCTGATTTTTGCTCAATGGTGGATTAGCCGGAAGAAAAACAAAACCGTTGGCGCTTAGGTCCCACCTAGG
>CAZMVQ010000149.1:0-1951 GCA_964569865.1 uncultured Devosia sp. | reverse complement strand
AATCACTGTCGCGGCTCACAATGAACGCTTCGTCAAAATTGTCTTTGAAGGCTTCTCGAAGTAACCAAATGGCGATATTGACATCGGTTTCCTTTTCTTCGTGCGCTTTCCAACTGTTTTGGCATTTTTTACAAATTCGGTCCTTTTCTTTAAAGTGACCCATTACTGGCGTTGTTCCTAGAGAATTTATTGCTTTAACGTATTCTCGGTGTCGTGCGAGTGGCCCGGGTAACCAATTTGCAAAGGCAGAAAAATAGAATACATCTAGCAACTCGTGCTCATCCGGGTCGGTGAACACTTCCATGAGTTGTCTTAGATTGAACCACTTTAGGTGCGGTTGTTGTAAATCGTGAATGGCGTGATAGAGGTTAAAACCATCTACAAAACACTGTACGCGCGTTCTGTTTTTCATTTGACCCTTAAATAAAAACCCCCGAGCCGTGGCCCGGGGGAGGCGTCAGAGCTAGCCCCGACGGGATTACTATTGGTATTATATATGTGATTTGCTAACCGTTTGTAAAGTGGCGGACTCCGATTCTAATCGGAAGTCAATGTTAGGTTGAGTATTTTTGCGAAGATAACAGATTTTGCAAATCAATTTTTGAATTTTCATCAGTGGAGTGAAGCATGAACAATCCTATCTCTCAAACCAGGCTGAACGAACTTGCCAAAGTTGCCATAAAAGTGGGGCTGCGCCTTGAAGAAGGGCAGGATCTGATAATGACCGCGCCCCTTGAGGCCGCTCCCCTGACCCGAATGATAACTGAACATGCCTATAAGGCCGGGGCGGGGCTGGTCACCACTTTGTTCAATGATTCTGAGGCTACTCTGGCCCGCTTTAAATACGGCCATGATTTAAGTTTTGATCGTGCAACTGACTGGCTGTTCAATGGGATTGGCGAAGCGTTTGATAATGGGGCGGCACGGCTCGCGATTTCGGCAGAAAATCCCATGTTGCTGGCCAATGAAGACCCTGAAAAAGTGGGACGTGCCAATAAAGCCATGTCAAAAGCTGCCACCCCGATGCGCAAACGCATTGTGGAGTTTGATATCAACTGGAATATAATTTCCTATCCCGGTGCTGATTGGGCAAAACTGGTTTTTCCTGATGATAATGAACATGACGCTATCGCAAAGCTCGCGGAGGCGATTTTTGCAGCTTCAAGGGTTGATCTTGATGATCCAATCGCGGCTTGGGATGAGCATAATAAAAATCTGGCCGCAAAATCCAAATGGTTAAACGGGCAAAATTTTGCAGCCCTGCATTTCACCGGCCCCGGTACTGATCTTAAGGTTGGTCTGGCAGATGATCATGAATGGGCCGGGGGAGCATCGCGAGCCAAAAATGGCATTGTGTGCAATCCAAATATTCCAACCGAAGAAGTTTTTACAACACCCCACGCCACAAAAGTTGAGGGGTTTGTGCGCTCGTCAAAACCTCTTTCTTATCAGGGAACGCTGATTGATGAAATTGAAGCCAGATTTGAAAATGGCAAAATTGTTGAAGCCCGCGCCACAAAGGGCGAAGAGGTTTTGATCAATATGCTTGATATTGATGAGGGTGCGCGTCGGCTTGGAGAGGTGGCTTTAGTGCCCCATTCTTCGCCCATTTCCCAATCGGGCACGCTGTTTTATAATACCATGTTTGATGAAAATGCCGCCTGCCATATTGCTCAAGGCCAGTGTTATTCCAAGTGTTTTGTGGATAGCGATAATATTTCAGAGGAGCAGGTAAAGGCCAATGGTGGCAATTCCAGCCAGATTCATGTGGACTGGATGATTGGCAATGAGCAAACCGATATTGATGGAATTTTGCAAAGCGGTGAACGGGTGCCGGTGTTCAGAAAAGGGGAATGGGCTTAGTTCCACACCCTTAGGTCTTTGCTTTGTTTACGCCACCAGCTATGGAAATTGCTTTGATTGTGCGCCATATAGGGGCCAGTGAAGGCGC
>CAZMVQ010000148.1:0-1987 GCA_964569865.1 uncultured Devosia sp. | reverse complement strand
AAAATTCATGCTGCGGGCGTGAATTCAGCCGATAGCAGGATGCGCTCCCTAAATGTTCCCAAAGGGTTTGGGATCCTTGTCAGGCTGGCGTTTGGTATTTTTGCCCCGCGCAATAAAGTTCTGGGGATGGAATTTTCGGGAACCATCGAGGCCATTGGCACTGATGTGAGTAAATTCAAGGTGGGGGAGCCGGTTTTTGCGGGCTGCATGTTTGGTGCTCATGCTGAATATCGAGTGATAAAACAAGACGCTGCGATTGTTTTGAAGCCTCAGAATTTGAGTTTTGAGGAAGCGGCGGTCATGAGTTTTGCTGGTTCAACGGCGCTGAATTTTCTTGAAATCGATGGAAATATCAAAACCGGTGAGCGGGTTTTAATAAACGGCGCATCTGGAGCGGTGGGAATCGCTGCTATCCAATTGGCAAAATATTTTGGTGCCGAGGTAACCGCCGTTTGCAGTGCGGCCAATGCCGAGTTGGTTTTATCCATGGGTGCGGACCGGGTCATTGATTATGCCAACACTGATTTTGTCAAAACGGGAAAAACCTACGACATCATCATGGATAATGTGGGCAATGCGCCTTGGGGGCGGGTAAAAAATTCGCTCAAGCCAACAGGTCGCCTGCTCATGGTTGTCGCTGGATTGCCAGAAATGCTGCAAGCGGTTTTTGTATCAAAAAAAGGCGGTAAGCGGGTTATTTCGGGCACTTCAGGTGACAAGGCAGAGAATTTGGAGTTTTTGGCGAAACTGGCTGAGGCGGAGAAATTCAAACCCTTTATCGAAAAAACATATGACCTGACGGAAATTGTGGCGGCACACCGGCATGTGGATAGCGGGCGCAAGCGAGGGAGCATTGTAATTATGATGGAGAACTAATCCGATTTTGGGGGGCACGACAAAATTTAAAAAAAAGGAAAACTTGAAATGACGACTAAAATTAAACTTTCTACATTGTGGGTGATTGTAATGCTGAATATGGCTTATGCCGATATTCTCTCGCTTTATGTTCCGGGCGTTCACGAGGAATTGGCTGCGTTTGCAGGTGGAACTCCAATTACAATGCTTATGTTGTTTGGGGCGATAAAAATTCAATTCCCGCTCGGCATGATCTATCTGTCCCGGGTTTTGAGTATCAAGGCAAACCGCTGGGCAAACATTGTTATTGCTGTGACCACTATTGTGTTTGTTGTGGGCGGCGGGTCGCTCACACCGCACTATTTATTCATCGCAAGTATCGAAGTTTTATGCATGTTACTGATTATCTGGACTGCATGGAGATGGAAAAGCGATGAGAATAGTTCGGCTTCAATTTCAGGCAGCACCGCTTAGCTTAACTTTATCACCTTGTCGGTTTTGCCGATAAAGCATGCGCGATGGGTGATGGCGATAACGGTGATGCTTTTTGGAAAGTTGGCGCAGGTTGGCCATTATGTCAGCCTGCGTTGCTTCATCCAGCGCTGCGCTGGCCTCGTCAAGGAACAGGAGTTTGGGTTGGCATAAAGGGCGCGGGATATGGCGACCCGCTGGCGCTCGCCCCCGCAGAGTTTTTGGTCGCGCGCACTGACTTTAGTTTCAAATCCATCTGGGGAATGGGTTGGCTTGCCTCTGGTGTTCACCGTGTTATTCTGGCGAAAATGGAGAGCATCATGGATTATTTCACCCTGGTATATTACGGACTTATTTGCGGAGTTCTTGGCGTATCGGCCCCCTGGCTTGAGCACAGGGCGGTGCGATTTGCGGTTGGGCTTAGCATTGGAGTCGTTGCAGCAATATTGTTGCCATATCTAAAAACGATGGTCGCTGGTTAAACACATAGAATCATTCAAAATATCAAATTACGGTGACAGTTACCGATTTAACAATAATGCAAAACTGCCGTCGGTAGCTTAGAGCCCAATTTGGAGGTTGTGGTTGCCTACAGAATCAAAGACGGCCTAGGGTCAGGACCTATTAAATTCATACAATTCTGTTTGAAAGAGAGTGTTTA
>CAZMVQ010000147.1:0-2074 GCA_964569865.1 uncultured Devosia sp. | reverse complement strand
CCTGCACCGAAGAAATTGCGGTGTTTCAGGCGTTTTCCCGCGTGATCCGCGCCGCGAGCAAGCAATTCGTCATTATGGACACTGCACCAACCGGCCACACGTTGTTGTTGCTGGATGCAACCGGTTCTTATCACAAGGACATCTTGCGCCACGCAGATGAGTCCAGCCGCGCTCGTATGGTCACCCCGATGATGCGGCTGCAAGACCCTGACAAGACCAAGATCATGATCGTCACCCTGCCCGAAACTACTCCTGTTCTGGAAGCGTCCCGCCTACAGGACGACCTGCGTCGTGCGGGGATTGAACCATGGGGCTGGATCATCAATTCCAGCCTTGCCGCCGCTCAGACCAGCCAGCCTTTGCTGCGCAAACGGGCGTTCGCTGAACAGGCCCAGATCGCAAGCGTGCGCGATGATCTGTCCAGCCGCTATGCGGTTGTTCCGATGCAGGCGGAGGAACCGGTCGGTGTGGACAAGCTGAAGGGTCTGTGTGTTGTCACAAGGAGCGACGCTGCGGCCTGAGTGAATTGGTTCAAGCAGGGCTATTTGACAGAGGACCCAAGCTCTATTGAAATCATCACATCGGTGATGACAATTCCAGACCCTGCGCTACGGGGCTGTAGCACAAAAGAACCTGCGACGCCTGAATGGATGACTTTGGCTTTATTCCTGCTTGGGTCCTTGACTTCAGTTACCTGCTGGTCGAGCAGGGCACTGGGTGTCATTGTGATAAATTTTCTGAAAATCTACGTGGGTTTATCAAAGCCGCTCAGTTAACCTACGTTGCTTGGCTTGGTAATTTGCTCTCTGACTTCTTGGTGCAACCAAGCACGAAAAGCCTGCACAGATTCTAGTTTCAACGCCTCATGATGGCATACAAACCAATAGGAAAACTGGGATTTGACGACTTGCGGAAATGGGCAAACCAAGGTGCCATCGGCAATCGCATCACAGATCAATGGGGTCCGACCCATGGCTATGCCCAACCCTTTAACCGCGGCCTGCACCACCATATTCGCCTGCCCGAATTTTCGGATACGCGGTAGCTTTGGCAGCTTTATGTCTGCTTGCTGTGCCCAGTAATCCCAAGTCGGCGGTGTGCCAAAATTCTGCACGACGTCTTTCAGAATGGTAAAGCGGCTTAGATCATCAATCTCGTGCAATTTCGCTGCGATTTCGGGTGAACAAACCGGCGTAATCGTTTCCTGCATCAACATTTCACTGTGCAATCCAGAAAATCCGCCAGACCCATATTGGATCATCACATCGGTATCTTCGGCGTTCACATCGCGAGCGTAAATATCTGTGGATAACGACACCGGAAAATCCGGAAAATCCTGATCAAAGTTCATTAATCGCGGCAATAACCAGACAAAACCAAATCCGGGAGGAGAGGCGACGAGCACACCGTGATTTACCATTTGACGCTTGTCACGCAATTCATCACAAACCGCTTCAACCCCGCCATACCCTTCTGCTACGGCACTCGCCAGACGCAAGCCTTTCTCGGTCGCTACTGTTTTTCGCGCCCCACGGACAAGCAACTTATGCCCCGTCCATTCCTCCAAGGATTTGATGTGTTGGCTGACGGCACTTTGCGTTACATTCAGCTCTTCTGCCGCGCGCCCAAATCCGCGCAGCCTAACCACGGCTTCCAGCGTTCGAAGCGCTGTAAATGGCAAAAGTTTCATCATATTAGCTGTGGTAATGCCTAACATAATGAGAATCAAATGGGTTCGGAATGAGCGCGCGCGTAAACAACAGGTAAGCCTTGGGGAGAGACTTACATCATGAACAATATTTCGCCAGACCAATTCTATTCAGGTGTGCGCAATCTGTTGTTCAACTGCGGTGAATGTAAATCTGGCCAAACCCTTTTAATCATTCATGAAAACACAACCGAGACCTATTTTGAGCCCGAGCTTGCATTGGCTGTATCAGGCGCAGCCCAAGAATTGGGTCTAACAACAGAATTTTTTGAAGTGGGCGTCGTAAACGATGTCAGTACGCCTAACCCCGCCCTTAGCGCAAAAATTCAACAAGCTGATAAAACCCTCTATCTGGCGCGAATGGGC
>CAZMVQ010000146.1:0-2076 GCA_964569865.1 uncultured Devosia sp. | reverse complement strand
TTTTTACAAACACCATGGAAACAACAGAACAATGTCTAGGGTCAGGACCTATTAAATTCATCCATTCTGCACCCAACAATCAGTCACAAACGACTTCGCCTTCAGATTTATAAAGAACAGTGCCTAGCCCTGCACGTAGCGCGCCCTCAAATGCACGGAATACAAAATTGCCCTTGTAAATAAATGCCCCGTTTTCTTCAGAGTGCTCTTTTGTCAAAACCGTACGCACTTTAAGATCAAACGCTCTAATCTTATCACTGTCATCTTTTTCTTCACGGTAAAATCTGATATCAATTCGATCATCATCAAGCCACAACCCGATTATATCGTCACGCTCGAACCTGACTTTTTGTTGGCTGTTAGTTGGCCCATACATCAACACAATATCTCTGGTATAAAAGGGAACAATCAGGTTTTCATTGACGCTGCCATTTTCAGTAATTAGCGGAAAAATAAAGCGAACCGCCTCCCCCGCTTTTCCCCCCGCGCAAATAACATTTGGCGGCGAGGCAATTGCAGGTGACATCATAAGCCCCAAAATTAATGCTATTACATAAAAAAACTTCAAGATTATTCCCTCACATCTTCCAGCAGCCTAACCTTGACATATTTTAAACCCATATCAGCCCAATTTGCCTCGCCCATGGGCAGCATTAAAATCCACATCAGGCCCCACCGGAACAATCCCTGTCGGGTTGATGGTTTTATGACTTTCATAATAGTGCTTTTTAATATGATCAAAATACACGGTTTGAGCAATGCCGGGGTGCTGATAAAGCTCACGCACATAGGCAGACAGGTTTTCGTAATCGGCAATGCGCTTAATGTTGCACTTAAAATGCCCCACATAAACCACATCAAAGCGAACCAGGGTCGTGAATAGTCTCCAATCAGCTTCGGTAATGGTTTCGCCCGTTAGATATCTTGACTTCGAAAGCTTCTCGTCAAGCCAATCAAGAGTTTCAAACAGGGCAAACACCGCCCCTTCATAAGCGCTTTGACTGGTGGCAAATCCGGCCTTATAGACCCCGTTATTGACGGAAGAATATATGCGCGTATTCAATTCATCAATTTCATCGCGCAAATGCAGTGGATAATAATCACCACTGGCGGCGCCAACATCATCAAAGGCACTGTTGAACATGCGAATGATTTCTAAGGATTCGTTGGAAACAATGGCATTAGTTTTTTTGTCCCACAAAACCGGCACAGTAACCCGACCACTATAGTCCTTTTGTGCCGCAACATATACCTGCCACAAAAAATCAGCATTGTGGATCGGGTCGTTGACAACCCCCTCACCTCCCTCAAACGTCCAGCCGTCTTTATCCATATACCAATGCACAACAGAGACAGAAATCATCTGCTCAAGCCCTTTAATGGCTCGAAAAATCATCGTACGATTGGCCCATGGGCAAGCATGAGAAATATAAAGGTGATAGCGGTTTGCCTCGGCCTTAAAACCGCCAATTCCAGTTGATCCGGCCTTCCCGTCTGCGTTTACCCAGTTGCGAAAACTTGATTGCTTGCGAACAAATTTGCCGCCCGTCGCCTTGGTATCATACCATTTATCAACCCAGACACCGTCCTGTAACAGTCCCATAAATTTTTAGCCTTTTAAAAATTTTCCAGATAATCCTGACCAGAATAATTTCAAAAGCAACTCACAATTTGAAGTTAAGAACCCTTATATTTCCGGCAACCATTCTTCCAGCGTGACTTCAAACGTCATGCAAATGGGGTTGGAACCGGCCACAAACGCCCCCCCGTAAATCGTTCCACTCGGATCGGCCACCACCCCGGTTAACGAGGCTACCAGCGCTCCGTCATCTTCGGTTCTCACCTCTCCGGCCAGACTGACAATTTCCACCGCCGGGCCTTTAATGCTGGTGAAATTTCCATCCTGATTTGCAAGGCAGGCATCAATTAACGACCCCAAAGCCCCGCGAACAAAGGCATTATCAAACCCTTCAGCTAAACAAAGTTTTTCAATTCCTGTCACCAAATCTTCATTTGGCGCGATGCGCGCATAGGCAACCCGGCCCATATTTCCACTTTCAATTGCCCTGAATTCAC
>CAZMVQ010000145.1:0-2115 GCA_964569865.1 uncultured Devosia sp. | reverse complement strand
ATGAAATTTTTGACCAAAATCTGCAAGCGCCCGGCCTCTGAAAAACCGGTGATGATTTTGGTGGTCGGCCACGCCGCCAAAAACGCAACGGTGCCAGCTGTCGCCAAGATCAAAAAACCGTTGAGCGAAATTCTGACCTTGATGGAGTGAGGGCCTTATAAAATCATCGTGCTACTCTAGCGCTCAATCGTTCCGGTACGCCGAATTTTTTTCTGCAACAACAAAACTCCATAGAGCAAAGCCTCGGCAGTTGGTGGGCAACCGGGCACATAAATATCTACCGGAACAATCCGGTCGCATCCACGCACCACCGAATAGGAGTAATAATAATACCCGCCGCCATTGGCACACGAGCCCATGGAAATCACATATCGCGGTTCAGGCATCTGATCGTAAACCTTGCGCAGGGCCGGCGCCATTTTATTGGTTAGTGTGCCCGAAATAATCATCAGATCGGCCTGCCGTGGTGTTCCGGGAAGCGCCATGCCAAAGCGCTCAAAATCATAGCGCGGCGTCCAGCACTGCATCATCTCTACCGCACAACAGGCCAGCCCAAAACTTACCAAATGCATTGAGCCGGTTCTGGCCCAGTTGATCAGCGCAGCGCTGGATGTGACCATAAATCCTCTGTCTGCAAGATCGTTTGAAAATGAATGCAATGATTGCGGTTGAAGGGTAGAAGTGGTTTCCATTTATTTAGCACGCCTCGAATTGAAACTCACACACCTTGCCTCTCAAATCGCCTTGAATATAGAATAGAAGCGACATGTTTGGCTTTGCAAGGGAGCGAATTGAGTTGAGCGTTGGAACTAAAAACCTCTCTAGTGGAGCAAAATCGTCGCTGGCGTTGCCGCGAAAAAATTTGGCCAACTGTATTGTTCTGGCCATCATGCGCGACACTCGCGAAGCAAACCTGTCACATGCCGAGCGGTTCAATCATTTTTTCACCTCTCCCTATTGCGCACTGTCATGGATTTATGAGGGACAGTGCCATGTGATTTCCAGCGAAGATGATATGCGCGCGCCTCACAAAGCTCCCGTTGTGGCCCCCCTGAGCTTTAGCGGGCCAAATACGTCCCCGATGGTTACCTGGAGTCCGGGACCGGTTGCCACCATGACCGTGGGATTTTATCCCGATGCCTGGCACCGGTTAACGGGAATGGACATTAGCGAATATATCAACCGGGTCGTGCCCTTAAGCGAAGTTGTTCAGGGGGAAGTTTTTGATGCTGCCAAAGCTGTTTTTTTAGATGCTGGTTTTGAAACGGGGTTTGAGCACTTTGAAAATGCACTTGCTCCCCTTTGGACTAAAAAACGCTCCGGCAATCAGCTTGTTCCGGCGGCCATTGCGGATTGGGTGGCCCATCTTGGGATGCGGGCAGCCCTTGGCAAACCGGGTAAAAGCGCCCGTCAACTCCAGCGCAGATTGCTCGTTCTTACTGGTCAATCACGGCGGAGCCTGTTGGCGCATGCACGCTCTGAAGAATTATTTGTGCATTTTATGAATACCCGCAAGCGGGATAAAAATACATTGGCAGATGTCGCCGTTGAAGCCGGTTATGCGGACCAATCTCATATGGGACGAGAAGTCCGACGCATCACCGGCGCTTCCCCGGCCCAGATTGACAGGCTCATCGCCTCTGATGAGCGCTATTGGTGTTATCGCCTGCTTGAGAATTATTACAAGTAGATTGAGGGGCGATAACAACACCAATGCCTCCCCGGCTGTTAAGCGGTGAGTAAAAAAACAAGCGAACGCGGAGCGGATATTGCCTCTGTTCTTTTGGTAGATGGTGAGGCAAAATTCGCCCCGCGTAACCAGAAGTTTTTGGCGTATCCCGCACCAGTCCGGGGTGCTTCCGCTAACCCCACCCGCGCCATGTCTTTGTCCAAAGGCCCGTCCGCTGTTCATAATGACGTACGACAGGGCCAGACATGATTGGAAAAATCCAATTGAGCAGCAAATGGTCAATGCGCTGCCCGGCGACTTACTGGCGATCCCCTGGCTGGCAGATCAACCAATGCGGCTTGGCCTGAAACAGAGCGACCCCTGTTTCATCCGGTTCCCTGTTTTCAACTGCTCGTTTGCAACCGCGCTTTATTCAAAACAAGGTG
>CAZMVQ010000144.1:0-2299 GCA_964569865.1 uncultured Devosia sp. | reverse complement strand
ACCTGAGCTACCCCGCCACTAGGGTGCAGGATTTAGGCGAGCATGACACGGGCGTCAAGAGCAAATCACCCCTGACACCCCAATCCATTCCTTATCGCTTGCCAAGCACCCTGTTCACGTAAACCTCGGCGATCTGCACTGCGTTCAAGGCCGCACCTTTGCGCAGGTTATCTGATACGCACCACAGGTTAATGCCATTTTCAATTGTGCTGTCCTGACGGATGCGTGAAATGAACGTGGCGTAATCGCCAACGCATTCAATTGGTGTCACATATCCACCATCTTCACGCTTATCGATCACCATAATACCGGGCGCCTCACGCAGGATATCACGCGCTTCATCTTCGTCCAGAAAATCCTCGAACTCGATATTCACAGATTCGGCGTGACCAACAAAAACCGGCACTCGAACGCAAGTCGCGGTCACCTTGATTTTCGTATCAATAATCTTCTTGGTTTCAGCCACCATTTTCCATTCTTCCTTGGTGGTGCCGTCTTCCATGAACACATCAATATGCGGGATCACGTTAAACGCGATCTGTTTGGTGAATTTGGTGTATGTTTTATTGTCCACCGGATTGTAAATCGCTTTGGTCTGATCCCACAGCTCGTCCATGCCTTCTTTGCCAGCACCCGATACCGATTGATATGTCGACACCACAACCCGCTTGATCGTGGCGCGGTCATGCAGCGGCTTTAGCGCGACAACCATCTGTGCGGTTGAACAATTCGGGTTGGCAATGATCATCTTGTTCTTGTAACCCTCGATCGCATCCGAATTCACTTCGGGCACGATCAGCGGGATCATTGGATCATAACGGTAGAGCGACGAATTATCGATCACCAGACAGCCCGCTTTAGCAGCTCTTGGCGCGTATTTCTTGGTGGCGTCCGAACCAACAGCAAATAGCGCAATGTCCCAGCCGGCAAAATCGAACGTATCCAGATCCTGCGTCTTGAGCGTCTTATCACCAAAGCTGACTTCCGTTCCCTGCGAGCGACGCGAAGCAAGGACGGCCATTTTGTCCACATCAAACTTGCGTTCATCCAGAATATTCAGCATTTCGCGGCCCACATTACCTGTGGCCCCAACGACGGCGATTTTATAGCCCATAACAGGGTCTCCTTTAGGGATTCTTCCTTGTAACGTTGCGCTCATAACCCAGTCGTTCAAACAGGGCAATCGGAATGCTATTACGACGTTTCACAATAGAACTACTATTCCGGAATAGTAGAAGGATCCGCATCTAGGCCTCTAGTGCCGAATTGAACCTGTTGACATTGTCACAAAAACCAGCGATACGCCCCCATTCCTGAGTGGCCGCCGCGTGAGCAGCCCGCCTTAGATGGCAGTCAGGACGCCCAGGGGCGCGATAGCCTTTCTCCTAGTTCCCATTCACGCGGGGTTCTGACGATCCACATGGATCGCAACCTCAGACGTTGGCCCATTCGGGCCTCAATGCTGATTCATTTCGGCGGTGCTTTTGCGCCGCCATCAATTACGAAAGGGTCACACGTGACCACATTTGCTGATCTGGGCCTCTCGCCCAACATTCTTAACGCCATCGACCAAGCTGGCTATAAAAACCCGTCGCCAATTCAGGAAAAGGCGATTCCGCTGGCACTGGCTGGCCATGACATCATGGGCCTTGCCCAAACCGGCACCGGTAAAACCGCTGCTTTCGGACTGCCGCTGATCGAAAATCTGATGAGCGACGGGTTTAAGGCGCCGCCGAAAACCACCAAGGCGCTGATCCTTGCGCCGACCCGCGAGTTGGTAAATCAAATCGCTGAAAATCTGCGCCAATACGTGCGCAAAACCCACCTGAAGGTGAACCTTGTTGTGGGCGGCGTTTCAATCAACCGCCAAATTCAAAACCTGTCCAAAGGCACTGATATTCTGGTGGCAACCCCGGGCCGTCTGATTGACCTGATCGAGCGACGTGCTATTTTTCTAGACAAAGCCCGCTTTCTGGTGCTGGACGAAGCCGACCAGATGCTCGACATGGGGTTCATCCACGCGCTGCGCAAAATTGCGCCGCTGCTGGGCACCCCGCGCCAAACTATGCTGTTTTCAGCCACCATGCCAAAGCTGATGAACGAGCTTGCGGGCGCTTACCTGAAGGACCCTAAAAAGGTGCAAGTGTCTGTGTCGGGCAAGGTGGCGGACAAGATCAAACAATCGCTGTATTACACGGCACAAGCCAACAAAACCGAGCTGTTGAAGGAATACCTGAACAAGTCACCTGACGGTTTGTCACTGGTATTTTCGCGCACCAAACACGGGGCCGAGAAACTG
>CAZMVQ010000143.1:0-2378 GCA_964569865.1 uncultured Devosia sp. | reverse complement strand
AAAGCCGATCTGTTTTAGGCGTTTTTGAAATTTCCCAGTCCTTTGCGGAAATCCGCAGACATTGATTGTGGGGCAGGCGGATTTATTCATGGGCAAGCGTTGTCGAAAGGGCTAGAAAAGCTGCATTATTTTACTACCAAAACTACCCAAACCAAAAATATCTTAGAGGAGGATATAAATGAAAAAGAACCTGTTTAAAACAACTGCCATAAGCCTGATTACTCTGGCTTTTGCCAGTGAAGCCATGGCTCAGGCCCAGGTGGAATGGAATGTTTCCCTATGGGGCAAGCGCCGGGCGTTTACCGAGCATGTGGAAAAGTTGGCCGAATTGGTTGATGCCAAAACCAATGGTGAGTTCACTTTGAACATTTCCTATGGTGGGCTGTCCAAAAACCGCGAAAATCTTGATGGGATTTCCGTTGGGGCTTTTGAAATGGCTCAATTCTGTGCTGGCTATCATGCGGACAAAAACCCTTCGATTACCGTTCTTGAGCTGCCGTTTTTGGGTGTAACCACCCTTGAGCAGGAGCGTAAGATTTCTCAGGCCCTTTATCAGCAACCTTCAGTTGTTGCCGATCTTGGTCGCTGGAACGCCACTCTGCTTATGCCTTCACCATTGCCGCAATATAATATTGCCGGAGTTGGTGATGCGCCACAAACACTGGCCGATTTTGACGGTCTGACAGTTCGTGCAACCGGTGGAATTGGCCGGGCGATGGAAGCGGTTGATGCTGTTCCCACCTCCATGTCAGCTTCTGAGGTTCGTCAGGCGCTGGATAGCGGTGTGGTCAAGGCGGTGGCATTTGCTCCCCATGCCCATATGGCTTTTGGTACTGTTGAAAACGCCACCTGGTGGACTACCAACCTTAATCCCGGCACTGTAAATTGCCCGGTTGTTGTTAACACTGACGCTCTTGATTCGTTGTCAGATGATAATCGTGCAGCTCTGCTGGGGTCAGTTGATGAGGCTTTGGATTATTACATTGATTTCTACAATGAAAAAACCATGGCCGCCTGGGGACCTTTGCTGGATGAAAAAGGTATTGAGCGGGTCACCTTTGCAGAAAGCGAACTTGCAGCTTTCCGTGAAGCTGTTGCCGGTCCTGCTGCTGCTGCCTGGATTGAAGAAAATACAGCTCGCGGTCTTCCGGCCCAAGAGCTTTATGACTTCGTAAAAGGTATGATCGACAATTAATTGATCGAATAAATAATTTCCCCGTCGCCGGCTGAATTTTACAATCGGCGGCGGGTAATTTTAACGGCAGCGGATATGGATAGCCGCTTAAAATTATTGTCCATTTGATTTTCAAAAAATCTTTATAAGGGGGGTAAAATGGCCGGTACATCGTCAGTGCTTGAGGACGACTCATTGTTGAGCCGTTTGGATCGCTCCCTTTTTAAAGTCGAAACTGTTTTGGCGCTGATAGGCGGGTTGGCGGTTTTTGCCCTTATGGTGTTGGCGGTGGTTAGTGTTAGCGGGCGCAATCTGTTTAATCAGCCCCTGCGTGGTTATGTGGACTGGATTGAGCAGGCCATGCCAATTATTGCCTTTATCGGTGTTTCCTACACCCAGCGTCTTGGCGGCCATATTCGCATGGATATTGTAATTGGCAGGCTAAAAGGTCGACCCCTGTGGGTGGCTGAATTTATCACCACATTCTTTATGTTGATATTGATGTTGCTGCTGGTTTGGGGCACATGGTCGCACTTTCAACGCTCGTTTGATTTTGCAGCACCTTTATGGAGCCGGGATAGTTCGCTGGACATAAGGTTGCCAATCTGGCCTTCAAAATTATTGGTGCCAATTGCGTTCTCGGTTATTTCCCTAAGATTTGCCCTGCAATTATGGGGTTATTCCCTAGCTATTATTTCCGGCTCGAAAAGTCCGATTGCCGTGCCTTTGGTAGAAAGTGCGGCAACCGTTGCGGCTCGCGAAGCGGCTTCCGTATCTGGATTTGATGATGATGCAGACAAAGTCGAAAAAGAAACTAATGGGGATAAGGTCTGATGGACTCCACGAGTATTGGAATTATCGTCACCGCTGGTCTGCTGGTTATGGTGGTGCTTGGCATGCGGGTTGGCATTGCTGCAGCGCTTGCCGGGGTGGTCGGGCTGATCTGGATTTTCTGGGCGAAAAAAAATTATGCGGGTGATGAATTTGTCTGGGCGTTGACAGTTGCGGTAAAAACCGCCGGACAGGTGCCACACTCAAAAATTTCTTCGCAGGCGCTTTCGCTTATCCCGACATTTATTCTGATTGGATTTTTGGCCTATTATGCGGGGCTGACCAAGGCCCTGTTTGAAGCGGCAAAGCGCTGGGTTGGCTGGTTGCCGGGCGGGTTGGCGGTTTCAACCGTATTTGCCACTGCCGGGTTTGC
>CAZMVQ010000142.1:0-2383 GCA_964569865.1 uncultured Devosia sp. | reverse complement strand
ATGTCGCCATTGAAGTGGATGATGTGTGTCGGGCGACTGAGATGATCCGCGAGCGTGGGGCAAAGGTTATTCGTGATGCGGGGCCGATGAATGCCGGTTCGACAATTATCGCCTTTGTGGCAGACCCGGATGGTTATGAAATCGAATTAATTGGTGCGCGGTAAGTGTGATTATTGCGAGTGGGCGGATTATTTGATAGCGGCTAAGGGCGTTTGATGAGACTGCAAAAACCATTTGTCGGTAACGACATTTTTGGTGAACCAGTGGGTTTTCATCAGCTGGCTGGCAAACAATCTTTTAACGGCCATCGGCAGTCTTTCCATAAAATCCGGGCCGGGAGTGCGAGGGCCAAATCGCTGTTCCATAGCCTCATTATACTTTTGTAGCGACGCTTTCCCGTAATGACCTGCACAGTTACGAATAACATCGGCAGCCAACATAGCCGATTCCACGGCTGGGCGAATGCCCTCACCACTTTGCGGATAGGCCAGCCCGGCAGCGTCGCCAATGAGCAGTACGCTATCGCCGACCATTTTTCGAACGGCGTGAGGGTAGAGTAAATAGGCGTGGCCACTAAATTTGTTAGTGATATCGTCGGGAATTTTCCTCTGGGATACCAGGTAGTCGCTGAAGGCTTTTACGTGGCCCGATAATTTGCTTTTATCTTCGCGGCCCAGGCCGATATTCAGGTAATCGCCTTTGCGGAATACCCAGCCATAGCCCACCAGATCCGGGGTAAAGAACAATTCCGGGACTTCTTCATCTATCGTGCAGCTGGCCCTTTGTTGCGCATTCATTTTGAATTCTATTTCCTGCGCAGTGACGGCCAGTTCGCTACTGCCCTTCGAACCAATGGCGCGTGCGACCGGGCAAAAATGTCCGCCGGCACCAATGACCAGTTTGGCGTTGTATTTGTCATTGACCCGCCAGCCATCGTCGGTTTTGCACATTTCAGTGAATGCTTCGCCAAGGATTAGATCGGCCTTGCAGCGTTTCAGTAGATAGTCATCAAATTCGATGCGCCGAATACCATAGCTAACGGGCTTGCCAGGATAGGCCGATTTAACCTGCTGTTGGCCAAGCTGACTGATTTTGAAGCCGCTGATTTTTTGCAGGATGTTATTGTTGGCGTAATCCGTGAGATCAATATTGAGCAGACGCATGACCTCGGGTGTTACCCAGCCGGCACAGATCTTTTGTCGGGGAAAGATTTGTTTGTCAAGAATGCCAATTCGTAATCCTGAATCTCTCAGGCTGTAGGCCAGTGTCGATCCGGCTGGCCCGCCGCCAATGATTAAAATATCGTAGCTGTTATCCTGACTTTCGCACATTGATTTATTCCACTTCAGATGTGACGACGGTCAGTTTAACCTTATTGTGCGGAACGGCTTCTTTCGTGTCATAAACATGCTGCCGTGAGCAGGGGATTTCATTATTGTTCATGTGGCTGAATACCACTTGGTAAAGCTGCAGTTCACCTGCATTAAAGGCGGCGGTTGAACCATGCAGGTACAGGCTCCAGGCCTTGTAAAATTCTTCGTCCATCATCTCTTTGATGATCTGTTCATTTTTTTCGAAACGTTCAGCCCACATTTGTAGCGTGCGTGAATAATGCAGGCGGATATTTTCGACATCCAGAGCCGTAAGTTGATTGGGCTCGAAAATACCCATAATTTCACTCAGTGCGGGTGGCCGGGCACCCGGGAAAATCCGGTGCTCAATCCAGGCGTTCATGGGGCCTTTTTTCTGCCGTCCGATGCTATGGATTAACCCCCGGCCATGTGGTTTCAAACTGCGTTTTATGACCTGGCCTAACTGCTCATAGTCTCTCATACCGACATGCTCCAGCATGCCCACAGAAACAAAGGCATCGAACTGCCCATGGATGTTGCGGTAGTCGTCGAGGACGTAGTCGACAAGGTGGGACAGGCCTTCTTCTTCTGCACGCTGCTGTGCATATTTGACCTGTTCTTTTGAAATGTTATAGGCGGTTATTTTTACACCGTAATTTCTGGCCATGAAGCGCGCCAGACCACCCCAGCCACAGCCGGCTTCGACAACGCTTTGGCCTTGCTGTAATTGTAGCTTGCGACAGACGTGATGTAGTTTGGCGACCTGTGCCTGCTCCAGCGTCATGTCTTCATGGGAGAAGTAGGCGCAGGTGTATTGCATTTCCTCATGATCCAGCCACAGCTTGTAGTAGTCATTACCGATATCATAATGGTGATGAATATTTTCCTTTGCCTTGTCCTGGGTATTGAAAATGTGTCGGTGTCCCAGCCATACAACCATCTGCCTAAACCAGCTGCCTTTGCCTCTGCCGCTGGTGCCGTGCATCATCATCACCGGGACGGGGCGCGGGGGACGGCACGCTTCGGGTGAT
>CAZMVQ010000141.1:0-2416 GCA_964569865.1 uncultured Devosia sp. | reverse complement strand
GGCAAAATCGCGGCACGTCCGCCCTTTGCTCTGCGGATGCCCGCACAGTGAAGTCATATATGCCGTATAATCGCTAATTTCGGAGCGCTTTTCGGAAAAAGTGGTTCTTCCGGTTTTTCGGTTTGAAAGTGCAACAACACAAAATTCTAAAATATTTGGAGCATAAGAGATGTCCCGCGTTAAAAGAGGTGTAACAACCCACGCCCGCCACAAAAAAGTAATCGACAAGGCCAAAGGCTATTATGGCCGCCGCAAATCAACCTACCGCGCCGCTAAACAGGCTGTGGAAAAGGCCGGTCAATATGCATATCGTGATCGCAAGACCCGCAAGCGCAATTTCCGCGCCCTGTGGATCCAGCGTATCAATGCCGGTGTTCGTGAACATGGTTTGACCTATGGCCGATTTATCGACGGCCTCAGCAAGGCTGAGGTTGCGGTTGATCGTAAGGTTCTGGCTGATCTGGCCGTGCGCGAGCCTGAGGCTTTTGCAGCACTGGTTGCAACAGCCAAACAGGCTCTGGCCTATCTAGAGCCGGTGGAAAAAACTACCCACAATCGTTTTTCTGCTTAAATTTCAGGGTCCTGACCTTAAGCAGACCTCACACCTTTTTTGAGGCCTAAAACATAGCCTTCGCATCTTTGCCGTTGAACAACGGGCCGGTGCGGGGCTGTTTGCGTTGTACAAGCCTATTTGTATTGAATAAGAGTATTTGTGTTGAATGGGACAAACCCGAAAAACTTTCGCAATTGGATTTTTTATGCCTGATGAAGACAATATCTCAAAGTTAAGCCAAACGATTGAAACCGCCATTGCCGGGGCAAATTCCCTTGGTGAGCTTGATGACATACGGGTTGGGGCATTGGGTAAAAAGGGATCGGTTTCAGCTATGCTGGCGACCCTTGGCAAGATGAGCCCGGACGAGCGCAAAATCGCCGGGCCAAAAATCAATGGCTTAAAAAAATCCATAGCGGCCCTGATTGAGACGCGACTTGGAGAGCTTAAAACTAAAGCATTGGCAAATCGTCTGGCTTCGGAAAAAATCGACGTTACCCTGCCTTTGCCTGCCAGCCCGATTAGCCGGGGTCGGATTCATCCCATTTCTCAGGTAATTGACGAGATCACCGCCATTTTTTCTGACATGGGTTTTTCCATTGCTGAAGGGCCCGATATTGAAACCGATTATTATAATTTCACGGCCCTGAACTTTCCAAAGGGGCATCCGGCCCGCGAAATGCACGATACGTTCTTTTTCAATCCGGATGAAAATGGCGAGCGCAAGGTTTTGCGCACCCATACTTCGCCAGTGCAGATAAGAACCATGGAAAATCAGGAACCGCCTATCCGTATTGTTATTCCGGGGCGCACCTATCGCTGCGATAGTGATCAGACCCACACCCCGATGTTTCATCAGGTCGAGGGTTTGGTGATTGATAAAAGCTCCCATATCGGGCAGTTGCGCTGGGTTCTGGAAGAATTCCTCAAAGCGTTTTTTGAAGTTGATAATGTGGTCACCCGTTTTCGTCCGCATTTTTTCCCGTTCACCGAGCCTTCAATGGAAGTTGACGTGCAGTGCGACCGCAGCGGCTCCGAGGTGAAAATCGGTCAGGGGACTGACTGGATGGAAATTCTTGGTTGCGGCATGGTGCATCCCAACGTGTTGCGCAATGCCGGACTGGACCCTGATGTCTATCAGGGTTTTGCCTGGGGAATTGGCATTGATCGGTTGGCCATGCTCAAATATGGCATGCCCGACCTAAGGGCGTTTTTTGATGCTGATCAGCGCTGGCTCGATCATTATGGTTTTCGCCCGCTTGATATGCCGACCCTGTTTGGCGGATTGAGCTCGTGAGTGATTGGGCGCCAATTATTGCTGCAATTATTTTAGTTACTGGTGGTGCAGGAGCCTATGGCTGGCAGAAGTGGGTAGATAGAAAAAATGCGCTTATTGAAATAAGACGTTCGATATATCAGGAAGTCTTGGCGGCATTTTCCACTCAACTTTTGTCCCCGTCATCGGAAAACTTGGTTGCTTTAGGAATTTATCGTTCCAAGCTTTTTCTGGTGGCATCTGATGAAGTTGTCAAGACATTAGGGAATTTTTTTGAACTTGCGATTCAAAACAATAATGTCTCTGATCCGGACGTTAAAATTGTGATGTCTGCATTTGCCAAAATGATAATTGCGATGCGGAAGGACTGTTTCGAAAAAACGAATTTATCGGAAAAAGAAATCATACTGAGTTCCCCGATGAGCTGGGACAATGGGGGGAAAAGATGAATATTTTCCGTCATTGCGAGAAGCGAAGCGACGAAGCAATCCAGCAATATAAACGGTTCTTCTGGATTGCCGCGCACCTTACAGGCACTCGCAATGAAAAAGCTTTTATTACCAACAATAAAAACACCGCCGGAGCTT
>CAZMVQ010000140.1:0-2476 GCA_964569865.1 uncultured Devosia sp. | reverse complement strand
AATCGCTAACTTCCACAGCCCCATCAATCATGGTTCTGCCACTACCATTGGCCGGGGCCAGATTTTGAATGCCATCCCAATGCTCGACAATGGTTTCACCCTCGAACCGAAACAGATCAAATATCACCACACCGCCACCAAAATCAGAACTGCTCTGAATGACAACAAGGTCACCATCTTCAAAACTTCTAATGATATTTGGACTAAACGAGCCGCTGGATTGGATAAAATCCACAAATCCCAACAATCCGGCCCGACCATCCTGAGCCTGTGGATTATGCTGGATATAATCCTCAGCAACATTATCCATAATAAATTGCTTATCCCCCTGCCCCAATCCCTTCACCAGCAGATCAGTGGCTATTTGCGTGAGATTTTCATTGGCCAAAACCGGACCGGCAATCGAAGCGGCAACCGCCAAACCAACGGCGGCGAGTAATCTTGTAGTTTTTTTCATCTTAATTCCTTCTCATATTGAATGAACCCGCATTTGATGTTAGTTGCGGTTTCACTAATTAATAAGAAGTAACTCTCAAAATGGAAGTAGGCACTTTTTAGTAACCTTAAACTTTTTGGAAATATGATGAAAAACACTCACAACAAACCTATTTTCTCTGCCGATGCGGGTAACCTTGATATGTGCCCGGTACGCACTATTCTGGCTCAGGTCGCTGATAAGTGGAGTATTTTAATCCTTGGCACCCTTAAAGCCGGGTCGCACAGATTTTCGGAACTGGCTTCACTAACCCCCGATATTTCCCAGCGCATGCTTACTCAGACATTGCGTAAACAAGAACGCACGGGGCTGATTTTGCGCACTGTCACGCCAACAATTCCACCAAGAGTTGATTATGAGCTGACCGATCTGGGTCGATCATTATTGGAACGCATGGATTTGCTTTCCCAATGGTCGGCTGAAAATCAACCACAAATTGAACAGGCACGAGCTGATTATGACCATAAAAATCAGCCATAATGCTTAGATTTCCAACCTGTTACCTACAAAAAATCGACCGGCTGAATTCTCAGCCGATCGCAATAATTCAATCGCCCGATCTGGGCAATCAGACATTATGTTTATAAAGCATCAGCTAGCTGGAAAACCTGCCAGCAATTTCTGCCACCCGTTTTCCAAGATGCTTGGCGGTTTTAAGGTCTGAGGCAATTGGCCCTTTGTCGGGACCCTCATCAGCGTTGGATTGAGCCATCGCACCAAGCGATGAGCCAATGCGGTTTAGATCATCAACACTGCCTGTGCTCGTATGGTTGCCAGGCAATAATCCAAGGCCAACCCAGATCATTGAATGCTGCGCCCCAAGCACTGCCATTTGCTGTAAGGTGGCCAGCTTGTCTCCAGATTGGGCAGCGGAATTGGTAAAACCAGCCCCCAGCTTATCTTTCCATCCCTGCTCAGCCCACACCTTTGAAGACTTATCCATAAATTCCTTAAACGGAGCCGACACCGACCCCATATAGGTGGGCGATCCAAAAATAATTGCATCAGCCGCCGCCAACTGATCCCAATTCTCGTCCACTTTATCGACGCTGATAAAATCAACTTCAGCTCCATCCACTTCTGCAGCCCCATCCCGAACTGCCTCGGCCTGTTTTTCTGTGTGGCCGTAGCCGGAGTGATAGACAATTGCAATTTTGCTCATATTTTTTCTCTTCGCTAAACTTGTGTCTCCAAACCGTTTGGAAACATTGCTTGCCAGAGATTGTCTGTTAGGATAAAAAAGACAAGTAGGCACTATTTTGACATGTAGGTACTTTTTTTATACTATCAAAAATGATACAAATACCAATTGCAGGCTTTGATCGATATCGAACCTGATTATTGCCTAAAAAATTAAGGAAAATAATTGTGCAGCCAGAGAATTCAACCACGCAATCATCAGACTTAGATGCGCAACAAAAAAATTTGGACGCGCAACAAAACCAAATAAATTCTCCAAATGTGGAAGTATGCACAGAGTTGCACAAATGCCCTCTCTCATTTTCCATGTCCCTTATCGGGGGTAAATGGAAATGTATCGCGCTTTATCATTTGGGTTCTCAGCCCTTAAGATTTGGCGAATTGCGACGGCGCATGCCCAAAACCACCCAGCGCATGCTCACCCTGACCTTGCGCGAGCTGGAGGCAGACGGGATCGTTAATCGCAAGGTTTTTAATGTGGTGCCGCCCCATGTGGAATATTCCCTGACCCCGCTGGGTAAAGCTTTAGCCCCGGTTATGGAGGCGCTTACCAATTGGGCAGTGCTTTATCATCAGGAGATGCCAAATGATAAAATGTCAGACGATGGCGCAAAAGAGTTAGCCTAGTTGCAAAATTCAGGCGTTTGGTTTTTGACGATGGAGGCAAAATATATGATGAGTTGGATCAAGAAAATTACTATGCTTGGAAAAATTGCGCCTTTTGTTTTGGTTGCAATCCTGGGCCAAAGCGCAAATTCATTAGCGCAGGAACAATGGGAC
>CAZMVQ010000139.1:0-2476 GCA_964569865.1 uncultured Devosia sp. | reverse complement strand
CCCTCAACATTCCACTACACTAACACTAAGCCCGCCCAGCGATGTTTCCTTATAGCGGCTATCCATATCGCGCCCCGTTACCCGCATGGTTTCAATGCAGGCATCAAGCGAAACCTTGTGCTCCCCGTCCCCCTGCAAAGCCAGCGAAGCCGCCGCAACAGCCTTAACCGCTCCCATGCCATTGCGTTCAATACACGGGATTTGCACAAGCCCTTTTATCGGATCACACGTCATGCCCAGATGATGCTCAAGGGCAATCTCGGCCGCGTTTTCAATCTGGCCATTGCTGCCTCCAAGTGCCATACACATGGCCCCTGCCGCCATTGCCGAGGCCGAACCAACCTCCCCCTGACAGCCAACCTCGGCCCCCGATATGGAGGCATTATATTTGATCAATCCGCCAATCACGCCCGCTATCAACAACATGTCAGGCACCATTTTTGCGCTAGCGCCGGGCACATGATCCAGATAATATCGAATTACCGCCGGCAACACTCCCGCCGCGCCATTGGTGGGTGCCGTCACCACTTTTCCCCCGGCTGCATTTTCTTCGTTGACCGCCATGGCATAGGCGCAAAGCCAGTCAATAGCGCTATGAAGGGGCAGATCATTTTGCCCGCCTTTGGCCAAAAGCGCCTTGTGCAGCGAATGGGCGCGTCGTTTAACATTCAAGCCACCGGGCAAAACCCCATCACTGCCAAGCCCCTTATCAATGCAATTATTCATCGCCTTCCAGATCAGATCAAGCTGATGCGAAATTTCGTCTTTTGAGCGAAAAACCGCCTCATTAGCCCGTTTCATTTCTACCAGCGATAAGCCGCTTTTCTTGCCCATGGCCAGCAATTCATTTGCCCCGTGAAAGGGAAACGGAATATTTGGGCCTTTGGTTTTTTCTTCCGCCGCCATTTCTTTTTCATCAAGCACAAATCCACCGCCGACAGAATAATAGGTATGGGTGCAAATCTGCTCACCATCCGGGCCGCATATTTCAAAACTCAAAGCATTGGGGTGCAGTTTTTGGTGGGTTTTTTTATCCAGAACAAAATCCGCGTCGGGGTCAAATTTCAAATCCCCATTGTCGGTTTTTATGGCGCAACAATCTTTGAGCTCGCTTATGGCACTATCGACCTTTTTCAAATCCTGCTCGGGCAAAAATTTTAGCAATCCAGCGGCAACTGCGCGCAAAGTTCCATGCCCTTCGCCAGTGTGGGCCAGCGAACCAAACAGGGTGATTTTTAGCGAGCATCCTTTGGGACTTGTTTCCAAATGCTCATGCGCAATTTGTAAAAATCTGCCCGCCGCCAATGTGGGTCCCATAGTGTGAGACGAGGACGGGCCGACACCGATTTTGAACAAATCAAACACCGAAACAAACATTAAAAAACCTCGCTGAAATTCAACGTCTTAAACAACAAAATCTGCCACCGAGCATTAGGGTCTGGACCCTAGCGCTAATTTTTCAATCGTCAAGCAAAGCATGCAGCTGACAAAGAACAAAATCACCCGCTAAATAAAGTGATCAAATAGTTCTTGACTTCACCAAAAAATAGGCTCAATGCGCTCCTCAAATTATTACCCCTGCTATCCATGTGCTGGAGATTGGCCCAATGGAAATTTCTAGCCAGATAGACCCTTCAATCATTGTCATGATATTGTTCGCTGCGGCCATGCATGCGGGTTGGAATACATTAGTTAAAGTCAGCGGCGACAGATTGTCGATTATGGCCCTCATCGCTCTGGCAGGAGCCTTTGTTTCACTGTTGGCATTGCCGTTTGTAGAGGCGCCAAACCTTGACATATGGCCAATTCTGCTGCTCTCGATACTTGTGCATACCGGCTATAATCTGGTGCTGCCCAAAGCCTATGAGCATGGAGATTTGGGGCAGGTATACCCAATTGCCCGAGGCTCCGCTCCCATATTGGTTGCCATTGGCGCAATAATCTTTGTTGGCGAATATGTTTCTCCGCTGGTGCTGGTGGGAATTGTGGCCCTTTCGGTCGGGGTTATGTCTTTGGCTATGGATAAATCCGGTTCCGGAGGCGTTAACAAAAAAGCCACATTGCTGGCATTAGCCACCGGAGTTTGCATTGCCACCTATACGGTAATTGATGGCATTGGCGCCCGCTCCGCCGGCTCGGTACTTGGCTTTGCTGTCTGGCTGACCATTGGCGATGGCATTCTTACATTTTTGATTGCGCTGGCGATCAAAAAAAAGGCCTTGTGGAAGGTGGCAAAATCTCGCCCCGGCAGTATTGCCCTTGGCGGCACCATGCAGGTTTTTGCCTATTGGATTATCATCTGGGCTTTGGCCAGCGCGCCCATGGGCATGGTTTCTGCATTAAGGGAAACCAGCGTTTTGCTGGCAGCTCTTATTTCAGTATTTTTGCTCAAGGAAGGCTTTGGGGTCTGGCGCTTTGTTTCTGCCGGACTGGTAACCATTGGCCTGATGCTGAGCCAAAGCCAAAAATAGAATTC
>CAZMVQ010000138.1:0-2496 GCA_964569865.1 uncultured Devosia sp. | reverse complement strand
CTGGTTCTGGTTCTGGTTCTGGTTCTGGTTCTGGTTCTGGTTCTGGTTCTGGAACGCTTAGCGTTTCTTTGGTTTGGTCCAGCTCTTCTGCAATAATTGTCTCGGTTTCTTCGCCTTGAAGACCTAAAGCATCCACATCAGCCGCTGCTTCAGTATCAGCTTTTGTGGCATCGGTTTCGCCTTCACTTACTATAACGGCCTCGGTTTCAGAGCCACCAAATAACCGCTTAAAAAAACCCTGCTTTTTTTTCTGTTTATCGTCATCGCTCATGCGGCATTTCTCACAAGTTCCCCAACCAGCCCAATATCACTGGTCTGCAACATTTTCACACTAACAATTTCTCCGGCCTGCGTATCCTCTACATTTACCGGTACGAATTGTTCAGTTCGACCACTGCCCGGTTTTTCAATCAAAACCTGGCCTACTCTGCCCACCAGCGAAGCGCAATGGGCCACAAATTGGCGTTCTCCAGCGGCTCGCAACATCGCAGCGCGCCTTTTTGCCACAGATTTTTCCACCTGATTGGGAATTTTTGCCGCCGGAGTGCCCTCCCGTTTTGAATAGGGGAAAATATGGGTGTAAATCAGATTAGCCTCACTGATCATGGAGAGGGAATTTTCAAACATTTCTTCGGTTTCGGTTGGAAACCCGGCAATAATATCCGCTCCAAACACCATATCAGGGCGAATTGAGCGTGCCTTTTCAACAAATTCCAAACTGTCATCCCTTAAATGGCGTCTTTTCATTCTTTTTAAGATCATATCATCCCCCGATTGCAGGGAAAGGTGCAAATGGGGCATAAACCTTGTTTCCGCCATGGCATCAAACAGCGCCTCATCGGCTTCAATACTGTCGATCGAAGAAATCCTGAGCCTCAAAAGCTCCGGCACATGGCGCAAAATCTGCTGCACCAGCCTTCCAAGGCTTTGCCTGCCCGGCAAATCAGCCCCGTAACTGGTGGTATCAACCCCCGTCAGCACCACTTCAAGATAACCATTGCCCACCAGCTTTTTAATCTGCTCGACAACCATTCCCATGGGAACCGAGCGCGAAGGACCGCGACCAAATGGAATTATGCAAAACGTGCACCGATGATCGCACCCGTTCTGCACCTGCACAAATGCCCGCGTGCGCCCGTCCATGCCCTCAATCATATGGGGTGCAGTTTCGCGCACATTCATTATATCATTGACCTGCACCTTGTCGTTTAGTGCCCCATCAAACGACATGCCCTGATAGGTATCGATGCGCAATTTATCATCATTGCCAATGACCAGATCAACTTCTTCCATATCGCCAAACATGCGCCCTTCGGTTTGCGCGGCACATCCGGTGACAATGATTTTTCTGGTCGGTTCTTCCCGTCGAGCCCGTCGGATAGCCTGACGCACCTGACGCACCGCTTCTCCTGTGACCGCACACGAATTTACAATCAGCACATCGCCCAGATCAGCTTTCTTGGCCAGATCAGACATAATCTCAGATTCAAAACTGTTCAGCCGACAGCCAAAAGTTATGGTTTTGGGAGAATTACTCATCAATTTGCGCCAATCAGGGTCAGGACCTCAGCTGCAAAAGAGAAATTTCCCCCTCGCCATCCAAAGACCACGGACCACTCATCAATATATGATCATCGCTTTCTCGCCACTCAAGATCCAGCTTTCCACCGGGCAAATGCACTTTAACTTTTCGTGCAAACAATTCCTTTCGCGCACCAGCAACGGCAACCGCACAGGCAGCGGTTCCACAGGCTTTGGTTAAACCAACCCCGCGCTCCCAGACAATGATTTTAACATTATCCTCATCAAGTACACGGGCCAGCGTGATATTGGCTCGTTCGGGAAATATCGGATGGTTTTCCAGCATGGGACCAAACCGGACCAGATCATAGGTTTCAAGATCGTTTTCAACCCAGAAAATTGCATGGGGATTACCCACATTCACCACACTTGGCGTATGCAAAACCGGATCATCAATCGGCCCTATCTGTAATTCAATGCCCCGTGTATCGCCAAATTCTTCGCTAAGCGGAATTGATTGCCAGTCAAACTTTGGCTTACCCATATCAACGGTTACGATGTCACCGCTAACTTTTGCGATCAATATTCCCCCATTGGTTTCAATGACAAATCTATCCCGACCGGATTCTTTAGCCAAAAGAGCGGCAATACAGCGGGTGGCATTGCCACAGGCTTCAACCTCCCCCCCGTCATGATTGAATATACGCATGGAAATATCGCTCTGCTCTGATTTGGCTTTGTCCATGATGATCAACTGATCGCAGCCAATCCCATGCTCTGTGTCGGCAATCCATTGCACCTGATCACTGCTGGGATTGAGAGCATTTTCACGCCCGTCAAGTACAACAAAATCATTGCCCAGTCCGTTCATTTTCAAATATTTCACATTTTCAGACATTGGGACCTGTCATAAATAGTTCGCGCCTTCACTGGCCCCTATATGGCGCACAATCAAAGCAATTTCCATAGCTGGTG
>CAZMVQ010000137.1:0-2552 GCA_964569865.1 uncultured Devosia sp. | reverse complement strand
ATTTGCCCTGTTGGGATGCCAGCCGCTTTAAGCGCTTTTTGCAAGCCGGTTATCATCGGTTTTGGCCCGCATAAAAAATAGTTGGCGGCTTTTAAGTCGTGGCTTGTGATTTTTTCAATCACTTCTAAATTGGCGAACTGCTTTTTGTTTGACTGAAGAACAATGACATTTTTGTCAGGGCCTGAGAATTTTTCTTCAAACTCGCTTAAAAACAGTGCCTGACCTTTTTCTTGAACGCAATAAATTAAGGTGATATTGCGATCGTCATTTTCCAGCATGTGACGCATGGCGCTCAGGAATGGAGTAATTCCAATTCCGCCGGCAATCCAGACCTGATTGTTGTTCAAAGTGTCCATATTGAAGCACCCATAGGGGCCTTCAACTTTTGCTTTTGCGCCGGGTTTTAATTCATCTCGAATCCGGCGGGTAAAATCTCCCAGAACTTTGGTGGTGAATTTAAGCTGACCGTCATCTGGTGCGCTGGAAATGGTAAAGGGATGAGGTTCATCAAATCCCTTTTGATCGAACTGAATAAAGGCAAACTGACCCGGTTTGAACTTGAGAGCAGCACAACCGTCCGGGGACAAAACGAGTTCTGTTGCGCGTTCCAGTTTGTTGACTTCGTCGAGTTTGTAGGAATTGCAATGTCGATTGCGGTTGAACTGGCGATATAGCCAGGCAACAATGCCGATTATGCCAACCAGGAAAAGAAATATTCCAGAAGCCGATTTGCCATCGTATAGCTGTGCTGGAGATAACAGCATGTGGAACATGATAGCGGCAAAAATCAGCCCCATCAAACGGTGGGGGTTGATCCAAACGTGATAGGGGATTTTACGGTTTAGAGAAATTACTACCGACAAAATGAGCAGGATCATGGAGATCATGCCCACTGGAGAGCCCATAATGCCGGTGGCAGCAGACAGGCCGGCAGCAGGCAGACGTGCTGCTGCATCAAGCTTTGGAATGGTGAAAAAATGGGCTAAAATCAGCAGTAGAACCGAAACACCAATGAGTTTGTGGTTTTGATACATGCGATCAAGTCCGCCAAAGGCATTTTCCAGCCAGGACGGGCGGGTGGAAAGAACAATCGCCCAGGCCATAGCGATGAAAGCAACACCGCCTAAAAATGTTGCAATTACCGCATTCATGCCAATTTCGGGCTCTGACAGACCAAAATGAATGCCAGCGAAAAAGATAATCGAAGCGAATATGTAAGCAGTGCCTCGTGACATTGTTGTTTTCCTATTCTACTTTGAGGGCCGCTCGAAGAGCCACATTGAGAACGAATGCACCGAGAAATTCGGATTGGCTTAGGCGACCATTATTGTCCATATCCGCACGGATTGTATCAGCAACAACGCCTTCGCGGTGCTCGCGAGTAGTTACGTTGCCATCTTTGTCGCGATCCCATAAATCGAAGACAATTTTTAGTGCCGTTTCATATCTACCGATGCGGTTTAGGTCTTCAGCGAAGTTTTGCATGCCAAATCCCCAACTTGAAAACTCACCAAAGGTAAGAGAGGCGTTGTCGTCGGCATCCATGGAAACAAATATCGAAGCGCCCTGCTGACGCATTTCTGTCATGGACAATTTCCCATCAGAGTTTTCATCGGTAGAAGTGAAGGCCAGAATTGCAAGATCAGCGCCCTCGGATTGAGCATGGGCTGGAATGATTGGACCAAGCGCGAATGTGGACAAAAGCAAAGTAGGGATGATTTTTTTCATGGTCTTTTCCATTTAGGTTGTTAGGATTGCTACGAAGATCGAACGTCTTAATACATTACATGGAATCTTTTTACATAGTAATTGTTTGCATGGCAATGGTGTGCATGTTTATTGTTCGCATGGAAACTAAAAAATGAATGAACGCAAAGGAAGTTCGGAAATAGTTGGGGGTGGGTTTTTTTCTTTGGGACGGGAGTTGAACTTCACCGCCAATGCGGCGACGCGTCTGTTGCAGGCCCATTTAGAACCCCATGAGCTGACGCCGGTGAACTGGATTATTCTGGGGGCGCTGTCGCTTAAGGGCAGCATGTCAGTATCGGATATTGCGCATTTTTCTCATGTAAAACCGCCAGCGGCATCGCGGTTATTATCGCGTATGGAGCGGGATGGTTGGGTCAGCCAAGTGACGGACAAAAACGATCGCCGCATTAAACATTTTACCGCGACGGATAAAGCTAAAGGAGTAGCTCATTTATTTTCGCTGGTTGGGACTGTAAATTCTCAGCTTACTGAGGGGTTTAGTGAAGCTGAAATTGATCAATTGCGCGCGCTGCTGGAACGGGTGCGGCAAAATGCGCAGAGGGGAACCAAAGTGGTTAAGGTCGGTATTGAATAATCAGCCACATTTATAAAACCTTCCCATTGCCGCCACATTGCTACCTTGGTAAAGGTCCGGGTAGGATTGTTTGGTTTTGATTTTGGGATGCGCGTCGGCGTGGTGGCAGACTAGGGTTATATTGCAGGCCATTTATATTGCTTTGGCATTGGCGTTTTCGGATGTGGGGGTGCAAGCAACGCCGCTTTTGCTGGTTGATATGGCCACA
>CAZMVQ010000136.1:0-2559 GCA_964569865.1 uncultured Devosia sp. | reverse complement strand
TTTATTGTTCAGCAAATCTTTGGCCTTGCCGGCCAGTACGATACGGCCTTGATCCAGTATCAATCCATTGTCTGAAATTTCCAGCGCAAGTCGTGCGCGTTGTTCCACAAGCAAAACGCCAATACCGGTTTCGGGCAGTTCTTTGATGAGGTCAAAAACCTGTTCAACCAGCGAAATCGAAAGTGCTGCCGTTGGTTCATCCAGAACGATGAAATGGGGTTTGAGCATCAAAGCGCGGGCAAAGGCAAGTTGCTGGCGCTCTCCGCCCGAGAGGTTTCCGGCGAGCAGCTTTTTGCGCTCGGCAAGGGCGGGGAAACGTTCAAACATTTCATCCATGCGCTGCTGTTGATTGCTGCCGCATTCAACCACAGCGAGATTTTCATGTACCGTCAAGGAGGCAAAAACATTCTCTACCTGCGGCACATACCCCAGCCCATGAGCGACCCGTGCTTCGGGGGGTAATGACAAAAGATCAGTACCATCAAGTGAAATAGCGCCTTCAACGCGCGGGACAAGCCCCATAATCGCCTTGACCAGAGTTGATTTTCCCGAACCATTGGTACCGGCAATCGTGAGTATCTCCCCGCCTTTGATACGCAAACTTATATCGTGAATAATATCGATTGCGCCATATCCGGCGGTGAGGTTTTCGATCACCAGCTCACTCATACGACACCCCCCATATAGGCTTCGCGAACAACCTTGTTCTGGAGGACTTCTTGGGGAGCGCCTTCGCTGAGTATCCGCCCACGATCCATGGCATACAATCGACTGGCGAGCTTCGATAAAGCGTTTAAATTATGCTCAACGATCAACACGCTAACGCCGCGTTTGGAGAGGTCGCTTATTCGAAGGGAAATTTCATCGATAAGAACAGGATTAATCCCGGCAAACGGTTCGTCAAGAAGGATAAGCTTGGGGTCGGTCATCAGCACACGCCCGAGTTCCAGCAGTTTCTTTTGCCCACCGGACAATCTGACAGCTGACTCATTGGCAACAATAGAGAGATTGAGGAAAGCAAGAATGTCATCTGCTTTTTCCTTCAACCTGTGCTCTTGGCGTTGAACATCACCTGGTGACAGGAAAAGGCGGATCAGGTTTTCACCTGCCTGATCGGGGGCTGATGCCAGTAGATTCTCGCGCACCGTGAGGTGGGCAAACTCTCTGGGTATCTGGAATGTACGACCCAATCCCTTTCGCGCTCTAGCCGCCGGGCCAATTCCGCTCACGTCTTCGCCATTGAATGCAACATTGCCACCACCTGCAGGCTCAAAGCCGGAGAGTGCTGCAAAAACCGTACTTTTGCCTGCGCCATTTGGTCCAATGAGGCCGACACGCTCGCCAGCTTCAACTCTCAGGGAAACCTTGTCTACTGCAATAAAGCCGCCAAACCGGACCGAGATATTTTCAGCTTGTAATAAAGTCATGCAAACTATTCCCTGCGCGTCCAGTCGCCCATGATACCGCGGGGGCGAAACTGAATGAGAAGAACCAGAGCCAGTCCGATGGCGAAAAGCCGGACACTGGCCATTTCGACTTCTGATACACCGGGCAGGGCATCGCGTATAAACCGTGAACCTTCCAGAAACGTTACCAGGGCCAACGTGCCGACAATAGCACCGGATACTCTGCCTGCCCCTCCCAGTATGATGGCAACCCAGACATAAAAAGTAACGAGGGGGACGAATTGTTCCGGTGTAATAAAGGTGATATAATGGCCGTAGATGGCACCGGCCAGACCGGCCAGAGATGCGCCAATCATGAACACCCTTATTTTAAAGCTGCCCGGCTCCTTGCCCAGAGCACGCATGGCATCTTCATCATCGCGGATGGCTTGAATGGCACGGCCAAACGGTGAACGTGTGAGGCGAAAAATAACCAGAATTGCCAATCCATTGGCGATGAGCAGGATGATAAGGGCAGATACCGGACCGCTAAACGGCAACCCGAACCCGGTAGGTATATCAGTAATCCCCGGAATTCCCTGCACGCCGTGGGTCAACCATTTTTCATTAATGATGGCCAGCCGTACGGCTTCGGAAAAACCGAGCGTAACAATGGCGAGATAATCTGCCCGCAAGCGCAGGCTCAATATTCCAAGTGGTACGGCTGCAATCGCTGGAACGATGAGTGCCGCCAGAAAACCAAGCGGCATGGGCACGCCGGTGCCGACCAGAAGTGCGGAAGTATATGCTCCCAGTGCGAAGAAGCCCACATGGCCGAAATTGATCAGGCCGGTAAAGCCATATTGCAGGTTTAGACCCAGTGCCATCAAAAGGTAGATGAGTGCTGTGACGGAGACGGCAATGAGATAAGCATCCATCAGCGTATCCTTGTCCGTGATGAGAAAAGGCCGCCGGGACGGATTAACAAGATAAGCAGCATAACGACGTAACCGATCGCTATTTTGTAAGTGAAGCCAACAAATGGTGTGGAGAGTTCCTGTGCCATGCCAACAAGAATGCCGCCAATGACCGCACCGAGCGGATTACCCACGGTGCCCAAAATTGTGGCAGCAAATGCAGGAAGAAGAAAATCCCACCCCATCTCCGGCGAGAT
>CAZMVQ010000135.1:0-2669 GCA_964569865.1 uncultured Devosia sp. | reverse complement strand
TCAAAATCCCGTTCCTGTAAGGGAGTGCCGGTTCGATTCCGGCGGGGGGCACCATCTAAATGGATACCACACACTTCGTGTGATTTATTTGATCTCGCGGCAACTCGTTTTGTTCGCGCCGAGCAGGCTTTTTTAAATTGCCGAGCAGGTTTTAGTATGAATTTGGGCGGCCATCTTTATTGTTCAAATAGTCATTCAGGCTATGTGAGATATAGTGGTTCCACCCACCGCTGCACACATCATAACAGCCCATAGCCGGCGTTAGGCCTTCGTGGATGAATATGATTTTTGTCATATTGTCATCTTCGGATATTTCAAATCTCAACACGGTATTTAGCCATTCTTCCCGCATATTTTCTGTCATATCCGGGTGCACATAATTTGCCTTAACACATTTTAATTCGACCAGTTTAAACGGATTTAAAACCTGCGCTTCGAAAACCCAATATGCTTCACCACCAAAATTTGTTTTTGCTCTGTCACCTGTTTTTAAGAACTGAGCGCTCATCGGTGCCCACCAGTGGGACATATTTTCTGTAATTGCCTGATATGTTTTTTGAGTGGTCAAGGGACATGTTAAAGTAACTGAATAATTTTTCATGTTTTGCTCTGAAATTTGTGGCAAAGTTCGTTGGTAAAAAAAATATACCACACTTATTATCAATGAAATGTTGAACATCAAATGCCAGACGAGTAATTTTTTCCCTAAAAAATGATCTTCACCATTGTTCTGCCAAATCAGCATTGCTAGAACAACAATCTGGGACGGATGGGAATTTAGGGTAGGCAAATTGTTTCAAGCAACAATCAAATTTAAAGCAAGATCAATTGCTCTTGCTATATTTATGCTGGCCTCTTTTGTGGGGGGCGCTATTGCCAATCCGCAATTGCTGGTGGATATGGAAACTGGCGAAGTGTTGTTTGAGCGCGAGGCCGGGCAGCCATGGTATCCGGCATCTCTAACCAAGCTTACCACTGCTTTAGTGGTGTTTAATGCCATCGAAAACGGTAGAATTAATCTTGAAACTCCGGTGGGAATTTCAGCTTTGGCGGCCCGTACGCCTGGAGGAAAATCAGGAATTGCTCAGGGTCGTGCGGTAAAAATGGGCGATGCGCTTAATCTGCTGATTGTGAAATCTGCCAATGATATTGCGATTGCCATTGCACAAACAGTTTCCGGCTCTGTGGAAGATTTCGTAGTTGAGATGAACCGAACCGCTCAGAGCCTTGGTATGGGTGCTACAAGGTTTGCCAATCCCCATGGATTAGGCAATGTCAATCAGGTTACCAGTGCGCGAGATCTGGCAATTCTGACTTTGGCTATACGCAGTAAATTCCCGCAATATAGTGCGCTTTTTGCCACTTCTGTTGTTGAAGTAAATGGTAACTCTCTAAAGACAAATAATAATTTGCTGACGGATTTTGCAGGTACGAATGGCATGAAAACCGGCTATATTTGCGCGGCGGGCATGAATATTGTTGCGAGCGTTGAGCGAAATGGGCGAAAATTGCTTGCAGTGGTACTTGGGGCATCATCTGCCCGTGAGCGTGCTGAACTTGTGGGCCAGATGATAGTTCAATATCTTGGTGGCAATGGCGGTGGAACCGGAAAAAGCGTGGCGGGAATTATAAATGATACGGGGCTGGCGCCGGTTAATATGCGACCCAGACTTTGCGGAAATCAGTCAGGAGCCTATCTTAGTGAGCGCGCCAGTGAGTTTCCTTACGGGCTTAATGGTAGTCCAAGTTTTTTAACCGATCAGATTTCCCCGCGCTCATACCGGGTTAATGTTATGGCTCGTATGCCTCTCATTCCGCGCCCCCGTCCGCGTCTGGTGCGGGCTGCCGTAAATGCAACGCAGGCGGTGGTTCCACAAACCACAATAACAGTTGCTGCAACCATCGTGCCGGTTCCGCGACCGCGAATTCATCGTTGATTTAAGAATTGCAAGGTTTGGAAACCTAATTGTTGACAGGCTCCATTTCTATTGTTGAAATGGTTTCAGGTCCGGCTAATAATAAAACCCAGTGAACGCCAAAGGTTGAATTTGGTGAATAGGCAACTCCAATTCCTACCCTTGTGGCGCTGGTGTCAGCAATAGCAGCGGCGTCGCTGATGCGGCCTCGCCAGCCGGAAAATGTATCGGCAAAAGTTGAATATCCAGCGCTTAATTGCATTTGCAAAATCGTTTCATTAGGTTTTGCCGGGCGGTTGGAGCTGGCTGCATAATTGGCCGCCAAGCCCTGAGCGGTTGCATTGAGAGTGGGGTCAATCGTTAGGGGGCTTGCTCCACGTGTGGCACGGTATTGATTTATCAGATTAATAGCCTCTACCCGATCAAGGTTGGCTCCGCTCTGATCCATTCTGGCGGTAAGGCCGGGAGAAAGTGCGCCACTGGCACAACTGGAAACAAGAAGAACCAGCATTATCAAAGCACCAATATTGGCAAAAGTTTTTGTAAAAGTTTTGGTGAAAATACTGGTGCTGGCGGATGCAATTATCTGGATCATGTATTTTTCCTGAGTTGGCGTGCAATTTTGAAATTAAGATATAGCCACGACATATGGCAAAATTCAATCGGTTATATTTTTGATTTCTATTGGCATTGGTCCATTTGTTGCGTAGTCGAGCAATTGTATGGTGTGCAGGGTGGGGATATTGATGTTAG
>CAZMVQ010000134.1:0-2694 GCA_964569865.1 uncultured Devosia sp. | reverse complement strand
GAACCAAAATCTAGCGGCGCAGAATGGATGAATTTAATAGGTCCTGACCCTAGTTATTTTAGACACCGCAAGAATCACCAGCCAGCAATTGAAGTGGCTCAGCATTTTCAAGCTGATTGACGCTTAAGTCAGAATATATCCGTTGCCAGAGCGCAAATGTAATACCAAATCCATCAAAAGAGACTATTGGCCCTCGAGCGCCAGATAATTCATTGAAATAGCTGGCTGGTAGCTTTTTAGCTGGGGAACTTTTTGGCTGGGGAGCTTTTTGGCTGGGGAACCTGGATTCGAACCAGGACTAACGGAGTCAGAGTCCGTGGGTCTACCGTTAACCTATTCCCCATTATAAAAACTACAGGCTTGCCAAAAACTACAGGCTTGCCAAAAACTACAGGCTTGCCAAAAACTACAGGCTTGCCAAAAACTACAGGCAAAAAATTGATAACCTGCATCGTCGCAGTTGTTACCGCCAGAAAATAGAATTTGCAAGTCTGAATAATTATTCCAAGGCCAAATGCCAATAGAATAATTGCTTTGCGCCAGAGCCAAATTTATCCTATTGTTTTCACAACAATCTATTGCGCTGTTCTGGGCGCTATTTGCCGTAGTCGTGGCTGTGTTTGCTCTGACTTGATAATTGGCATTTAGAGACCGGACAGCCGAAGCGAGGTATAGTGACCGATAAAACTCGGTCCGCCAGTGCACAGGTGCAGGCTGTAAAGCGCACGGTGCAAAACGGGCAGCTAGGCGCAAATGCGCCGGTTGCCGGGCCGGGTGCCGCCAAAACTGAAACTGCCCCCGGACAAAACGGGGAAAAAAGCAGGGCTTCAGCTGGGCAGAAACCGGCAAAGTGGCGGGCAAACAGACCAAGAAAATCGCCCTCAAACCGGCGAAAAGCTCCCCTTTATGCGGCGCTTGACCTTGGCACAAACAATTGCCGCCTGCTAATCGTAAAGCGCGAAATGAGCGGATTTAGAGTAATTGACGGTTTTACCCGCATAGTGCGCCTTGGCGAAGGCTTATCCAAAACTGGAATACTGAACAAGCATGCTATGGAGCGCACCTATGACGCTTTAGCGCTTTGCGCATCTAAATTAACCTACCACGCGCCAAAAAAATACCGACTGATTGCCACTCAAGCCTGCCGGGAGGCAGACAATGCAGGAGAATTTCTTGATCGCGTCAAGCGCGGTATTGGCATAGATGTGGAAATCATTGACCAGAAAACCGAAGCTCGCCTTGCGGTTGCCGGATGTTCTGATCTGGTGGACAAATCGGCCATGGGAGCTTTGTTATTTGATATTGGTGGAGGTTCTTCAGAACTTGCATGGCTGGATTTTCGAGGCGGCAGACCAAAACAAAATTCAAAATTGCCAACCGCCATTCGCTCATGGCAATCATTGCCATTTGGTGTTGTGACCATTGCTGAAAAATTTGGCGGAGAAGACGTTTCGTTAGAAAAATTTGAGGAAATGGTTGCATATGTGGCCAGACAATTGCGCCACTTCAAGGGAAGTCACAAGCTCAAACAAATGATAAAAGAGCATCCGGTTCACCTTATTGGAACATCTGGAACCGTTACCACCCTTGCCGGCTTGCATCTTGGGCTTGAAAAATACGAACGCTCAAAGGTTGATGGCTTGTGGATGAGTTCTGAGCAGTTAACCGACACGATGCGGGTTTTGCAGGCCATGCCTTATGATCGGCGAATGGCTAATCCATGCATCGGAAAAGACAGGGCCGGGCTGATTATTCCCGGCTGTGCAATTTTTGAAGCCATAAGACGGGAGTGGCCAACCCAAAGAGTGCGCATTGCCGACCGGGGTTTGCGCGAGGGAATATTGATTTCTCTGATCGAGGCCGACAGGGCAAAAGCGACCCGTATGCGCTATAAACAAAAAAGGCAAAAATAATGGCCAAAGCACCAACATCCAAAACCAACGCCTCGCGCCAGCTAAAAACCCGGGTAAAAACTGCCAAACGTCGCACAAACAGCTCTACCCGCTGGCTGCAACGCCAATTAAACGACCCTTATGTGGCACGGGCGCGCGAAGAGGGATATAAATCGCGGGCCGCGTTCAAACTGATCGAGTTGAACGAGAAGCACGCATTGTTAAAGCCGGGAATGAAAGTGGTTGATCTTGGTTGTGCGCCCGGCGGGTGGCTGCAAGTGGCGGTGCCGCTGATAAAATCCACGCCTGAAAATCCAAAAATTGTTGGTATTGATTATCTGGAAATGGAACCAATACCGGGTGCTGTGATTCTACAAAAGGATTTTACCGATGAGGATGCGCCAGAAGTTTTGGTGGCTGCATTAAAGGGGGCAAAAGCCGATCTGGTTCTCTCAGACATGGCAGCGCCGACAACAGGGCATAAACCCACCGATCATATTCGCATAATCGCGCTTGTTGAAATGGCGGCGGAGTTTGCCGTTGATATTTTGGCGCCCGGCGGAACCTTTGTTGCAAAAGTTTTTCAGGGGGGAACCGAGGCGCAATTATTGGCTTCTCTAAAAAAACGTTTTGCCAGCACATTTCATGCAAAACCCCCAGCCAGTCGCAAGGATTCTGCAGAAACCTATCTTATTGCCAAGGGCTTTAAGGGGTAAAAATATCTAGGGTCAGGACCTATTAAATTCATGCAATTCTGTTTGAAAGAGAGTGTTTAGATAAGGTGAAGCGGCGAGAAATAATG
>CAZMVQ010000133.1:0-2723 GCA_964569865.1 uncultured Devosia sp. | reverse complement strand
AAATGCCGCCCCCGTCATTTGCATCGTCCGGTGGGTCGACCGGGATGGTGCCCTGTGGCTCTGGAAGTAGACGTGACCCAAGGATGATGCTTGGGGTTTGTCTATTGAAAGGAGCCGTTTATGTTTTACTGCCCACCTCATGACATTCGTGTCAGTGTCGATGTCGGCTGTAAGTTCCATCAGGTTGCAGTCGGTCTCTCCTCTGGCGAGGTCCTTGATGAATTCAGTATCGGTCATCAGCCCGATGGATTCAAAACCTTTTTCACTAAACTTGAACAATTGGAACGTGAGTATCAATGCCCTGTCCGAGTTGCCATGGAGGGATATAATGGTTACGCACGCCCCCTCGATTCAATGGTGCTGGCGCGTGGTTGGCAATTGTACAACATCAACAATCTGAAGTTAGCCAGATTCAAAGAGATTTTTCCTGGAGCCGCCAAAACCGATGTTATTGATGCCCGCCGGGGGTTAGAGTTGTTTCAACTGCAGGATCATCTGCCCTTAGCCAAAGATGTCCTGCAAATTGTGTCAGTACCACCTCAAGAGAATAAAATCCTCAAGCGATTCAGTCGGCGGCGGCGGCGGTTGGTCAACGAACGTGTTCGGTTCATAAATACCCTTCAGTCTGATTTGCAAGCCATTTGTCCCAGTTTGCTGGCATTGACCAGAGATGCTGGCAACCTCTGGTTCCTCCGTCTACTTACCTGCACCGACAACCTACAAAAACTGCAGCGGCTACAATTGAAAACTTTACGTAAAATTCCCGGTATCGGTCGTAAATACTCGGATCTTATTGTGCAGTGGCAAAAACAGGCCCAGTTCAGTGCTGAAACCGAATGGGTCGGCGAGATGATCCAAGATGATGCGACTCGTATTTTGGAACTATCACGCCAGATCAAGGCGCTGGAAACCAAGATGGCTACAGCCGCAGCTAAATCGCAAATGGCCGGTCTGCTAACAACTATTCCAGGTTTTGGCCCTATCTGCATTTCTGAACTATCTGGTGAAATTGGCAACGCCTCACGTTTTGCCAAGGAATCCAGCCTAGCTCTTTATCTTGGAATGGCGCCTCTTGACAATAGCTCAGGCCACTACCAAGGCACAAAAGCGCCACGGCAAATCAACCGCCGCGCCAAAGCTGCAATGATGGTCGCAGTGGATCGACATCGTAAGCATGTGCCAGCCTCACAACGATATTATGAAAAGAAACGTGCTGAAGGCAAAGGGCACAATCAGGCTATTAGAGCATTAGGTCGACACCTGTGTCGTATTATCTTTAAAATGTTCAAAGAGCAGAGGGGTTACATACCGCCAAACTGAATTTTTATATTGAAAATTCCAGCGGGATGTTCAGGTCTCCCTTTGACTCTATCTGCGTGCCAATCACGATTTGTGACAGAGACCCCTTGATATATTCAACCAATTATAATCCCGGAGGATGATTAGCAAATGCTCTGGTTAAAAGGTAAGTAAAGTCAGTAGTGTCCGGTTAAGAAGTTGCATGAGCCCCAAAATCAAGGTCAGCAAATCCCGGCGGGGCTAAACCAGTAAAAATAGAATAGCCAGCAGCTTCATTGCGGATCTTACAACATAGTTCTCGTACTCGGCCAATACTGACCCGTTCTCCGTATTGTTCGTGACAATAGATCGCAAGTAGCAGATAAGTGATCAACCCGGCAAGAATCTGCATGAGCAATCCATAAGGGCTGCGGGCAATCACATGATAAACTTTTAGGTGGCGTTTCCACCAGGCAAAAAAAGATTCAATCGTCCAACGCAATTTATAGATCAGAGCAATCTGCTCCGCCTTGAGGTCAAAGCGGTCAGTTGCGATCCAGTAGGAGACGCGATCGACCTTGTAACCAACGACACGAACCTCTCTCTTTGTTTGGTTGATATCTTTTGTGCCAAGCAGAACGATAGCATCATAAAAGATGTGGCTGTCAGGGTTAACAACGTTTGCTTGTAATACTGTCTTGCGTGAACTTGCTTTGATGCGACAGACAAAATGACAGTTTTGGGTTTGCCAGTCATCAAAGTTGTTGTAACACTGGTAACCACGATCATAGACTCCGGTCTGGCCGGGAGCGACAAGATGCTTTGCCTGTATGCGCTCATCGCCTTTACCCCTGGTTAAAGTCATCTTTTGTGGGATACCGCGCCCCACATCAAAGCCCAAGTGGACTTTGGCTTTTTTGACTTCTTTACGGTAGTCAGCCCAGACCATAGACAAGGTTGCATCAATGAAAGAACCATCAACGGCGATCAGATCGCCAAGCTCAGAAATCTCCCTGGCAATAGGCAATTTAACTCTTGCCTGTTTCTGGAGGTTTTCATAAACGTGAACCATTTGCTCCAACCCCCGAGAATTGATTGCCTCAAAAAAGGCACTCTTCTCGATGCCATCGGACGGGGCAATGTGGGTTGCAGCAAAACCCTCTTGTTTGAGAACCTGCAACAGATGCCGCCCTGAAGAATGTTCTTCAAGGTGGTAATAGGTTAGAATTTTCAACTGATCTTCAAAAGTCATCTGTAGAGGTCTATTTCCTCGAGCCACAAGAGCCGGAACCTGATCAAGAGATGCCTTAAATGGCGTAAAAAGTTGAGCAAGAGACCAGGCATTGAGTCGTTTATGATGCCAGCGAGACAAAAGTGACATTTTCGTAAATCCTCATAGAAAGCAAGTATTTACGAAAATTCGCCGCCGAATTTATTCTCCAAAT
>CAZMVQ010000132.1:0-2723 GCA_964569865.1 uncultured Devosia sp. | reverse complement strand
CAACCACCGGCGTAATTCTTGGACGTTTCATGCCCCCCCACGAGGGCCATGTGGCACTGATTCGCACCGCATCCTATCTGGTGGACAAGCTGACCATTGTTTTATCCACGTCGGATAATGACCCCATTCCCCCTGCTGTGCGCAAGGGCTGGATGGAGGAGCTTTTCCCCGAATGTGTGGTGATCGTGGCCAATAATGGCGCCAAACCGCTGCCCGTTGAACATACTGACTGGGCAACAATCATTCGTGGTTTTCACCCCGAAAAGATTGATCGGGTAATCGGTTCTGAAGATTATCTTGTAACTCTGTCAAAAGCCCTCAACGCCCAGCATTTTATTCTTGATCCCATGTGGATGGCCTATCCTGCCAACTCCATTGAAATCCGTCAAAACCCGTTTGAGCATTGGGAATCCATCCCCGATCAGGTGCGGCCATATTTTCAAAAACGCCTGACGATGATTGGCCCTGAAAGTACCGGCAAATCCCATATGGCAGATTTTCTGGCCCAAAAATTTGGCGGCCCCTATGTGCCGGAATATGGTCGACCTTACGAAAAATTTCGCACCCCCGGCGATTACCGTGCCGAAGAATTACACTTTATCGTTGATGGCCATGTGGCCCACAGAAAAACTCTGGCCATGAAGGCCGGTCCCATATTGTTTGAGGATACCGACCCGTTGTTGACCGCCGTCTGGGCCGAAATGCTGCTGGATCGCTCCCTGCCTGATCTTGAAAAAGCTATTGAACTACCTGACCATTACTTGCTGCTTGATGCCAATGCCCCATGGGAGGATGATCCCTTGCGCTATTTTGGCCGGCAGGATTTGCGCGACAAGTTTTTCACCAAAATCAAAGCAAAGCTTGACCAGTTTGGCGCACAATATACGCTGATTTCAGGCAACTGGGCTGAGCGCGAAGCTCAAGCGATTACTGTTGTTGAGAAAATGCTTAAAAACTAGATCATACCGAGCGGCAAATCGAGCAAAGCGATCAGGGTTTTGCCAAACGCCAGACACCATTTTTTCCGTCACCATTGATGTCACCAATATTGGCATCGCCAATAAAACGATAAAGCGGCTGACCTTTAAATGCTATCTGCATAGCTCCATCATTGCGCTCAAAAAGCGTATAATTTTCACCCAATTCCGCATCAGCATCCAACAGGGCCGGTGGCCAGTTTATGGCGCATTCATCGTAGCAATTAGAGACATTAGCCTCGTCTTTGTCAAAGAAATATAGCGACATATGCTGCTCATTCATCATGAAAACCTGCCCACCCAACGCTCTGGAATGCACCAGATCATTACCATTGGAGGAGGCCATCGCCACCCCGGAGGAAAGTACCGCTCCGGCAAAAATAACCCCGGCCAACGTAGTTTTGTTCAATTGCATAATTTCTCTCGCTATCAGTTGTTACATTCCAAAAACATCATATGTTCCAGTAATCATTTTTGCCGGTAAAATGCAAAAAACATTTTGGTGAAGTAAGCATCGTGCAACCAACTCTATTTGCAGCAGTGGGGCGAGAACGGATAAAGTATCTGCGCCAGATATTTTTCAGCTCGCGGAAAAGATTTAGAACTTGCAAACAGCCCGATGGCATCTGGCGTTGGTTTTTTCCTTGGCAAATAGAATGTGCCAAAAACCTGATCCCAGATAACCAGCGCCCGCCCGAGATTTTTATTTCCCTCATTGCTGGCGCTTGAATGGTGCCAGCGATGCACCTGATTGCTATTCAACACATAATTCAGCCAGCCAAAGTTAAAATCAATATTTGAATGTTGCAACAAAAGCAGCGGCAAGGTTAGCGCCGTATAACCAAGAATTGCCTCAGCTGAAAACCCCATCAGCAACACGGGAACGATCATAAATATATGATTGAAAATATGGTTGAACGGATGAAAACGAAAATTGTTCAGCGTGTGCAGCCGCTCAGGACTATGGTGCATGGCATGCAGCGCCCAGAGCCAACCTATCTGATGGTGCAGACGATGCGAGACATAAGACCCCAATTCAATCAGCAACCCAACCAGTATAATTTGGACCCAGAGGGCAAGAGCAATGCTGCCCGGCACCCAGTTTGCAAACAATATCAACAGCAAAAACGGCATGGCACTTTTAAGCACAGCATCCAATATTCCAAATATCACAATGGTGGATGTAATATCGCCAGAAAGATCACCCCGGTTTTTATTCCAATTGGAATTGAAGGGGATTGAACGCTCTAAAAATATCGCTGCCAGAATTACAATGATAGCCAGGCCGGAAAGAATAATTTCCTGATTGGAATTTTGCAATGTGAATATATAGGTCGCCATCATGAGAGCTGTTAAAAAGCCAAGAAGCGCAGTTGATTTAAAAATACTCATTTGAATTTTCTTTTTTTGAGGGGGCTTAAGCGAAGTAATTACGGCGGAACTATCAGTCCGGTTTTTTGCAACATTGCTCCATCAGCGAATTCAAAACCGATTGCAAATAATTCAAATCCAGATGCAGGCTGGTTGAAGTTCCGCTGGTTTTGCGGATGAGGATTTTGGCCTGCTCCATTTCCTGCAAATGATGAGACAGGGTTGAGGGCGGGATTTGGATTGCCTTTTGCACCTCGCCAAACGTGAGCGAGGCTGGCAGTTTATTGAGCAATAATTCAAGAATCCCAAGGCGCTTTTCATTGCCAAGAGCTGCAAAGGTTTTGGCGATATTAGATTTTTTCGATTGCTTCATTC
>CAZMVQ010000131.1:0-2767 GCA_964569865.1 uncultured Devosia sp. | reverse complement strand
GCGGCTCCAATGGGGCGGCCAAAAAGTTGGCCGGCTCGCTCTTCGCTCGCTTGGCGGACGGAGTTCGAATTCTCTCCCTCAGCTTCCGCCATTTATTTAGTTTGATTCCGTTGCCCTGTTGCTTTCGTGAGAGAACCCGCTTTTTTGCTTCCTTGCTCCGCAAGGGTGGTTCTAACTTGCTAACTCAGTCCCCGTCATTCTTCCAAATTACATTGGCAAGGCCATATGTAGGCTGAAAAACCGATATTTTTGAAATCCCCATCAAATAGTCTCAATTTGATACAAAACTTCCATGATGGGCTTGGTTTGTTGATATCTTGCTTACCCTTGGGGGTGAAATTTAATCAAAAAACCCGGTTTTACTTGCCTTTATGGCTCCCAATGCGCTTTTTTGATATCAAAACTACCAATCAAAGGACAAAGAACATGAAAACCTCCCATTCATTGATGCTCGGAATAGCTTCTGCCATTATATTTGGTTCAGGCGCAGCGGTTGCCCAAAGCAATATTGCCGCATCCCCTTATGGAAGCGGATATGGTTTTGAAGGATTTTACGCGGGTGTTTTGCTTGGCGGGGTTTTTGATGGCACATCAGCCTATCTGACAGCACCTGACGTTAACGCCATCAGCCTTGGTTTGGCTGTCGGTGTAAATTTTTATCTCACTGAAAGCATTGTTGGTGGATTTGAGGTGCAGGGTGGTGCAAATATTGGCGCAACCGCTACGACATTTGATGCCCTTGGTCTTGCAAGGCTTGGCTTTGCCCCCGGTGATGACTTCATGGTTTATGGGGTTGCGGGCCTTGGCACAGCTAGCGCAACCGGCGTTTATGCCTTTGGCGGCGGCATCGAGGCTGCGGTAACCCAGTCAATTGGTGTAAGGGGCGAAATTCTTGGGATTGGCCAATGGGGAACAGCACCAAACGCTGTTAAAGCAACCGCAGGCGTTATCTGGCGCATGCAATAATTTACCCATATGTTTTTCAAAGTATTGAAGGGGGCTGTCAAAGCCCTCTTTTTTTATGGGACCCATTTTATACGGGTTTGATATTATAGCGATAAAATAAGCGTATAAAAACCAAAATTTTGCACCAAGTTTTTCCAAAACCCCTTGCAACAGCGTTAGCCCTGAGTTAAGCCGTTTGACAGCGTGATTTGGTGCTGGATTCCCGTGGATCATCTCATGTGTTCATCAATTTGGGCGGTTCAATAACTGTCAGGGTTTGACCGCCATTTGGTGAATACCAACACTTGGTAACTACCGGTGCTTGGTGACTACCAACGTTTGGCGTACTCAATTGGGGGAGCTGGCTTTTAACATGAATGAATTATTGTTGGGCTACTTACCAATCATAATATTTTTGGCATTAAGTGCCGTTATCGGGCTGGCTTTGCTCGTTGCTCCATTTGCAATCGCGGTTAAAAATCCTGATCCTGAAAAAGTTTCGGCCTACGAATGTGGATTTGACGCATTTGATGATGCAAGAATGAAATTTGACGTCAGGTTTTATCTGGTGGCGATTCTCTTTATCATTTTCGATCTGGAAGTGGCGTTTTTATTCCCTTGGGCAGTGGCGTTTAATTCGGTTGGCTGGCTTGGGTTTTGGTCAATGATGGCATTTTTGGGTATTTTGACTATTGGCTTTATCTACGAGTGGAAAAAAGGTGCTTTGGAATGGGATTAGACGAAAATAGCACTACATTGATCGCGCCAAAGCCCAAGGGTGTTATTGACCCGGCGACCGGCCTTCCTGTCGGCGCTATGGATCCGCAATTTCTTGAAATCAACAATGAACTGGCAGACAAGGGCTTTTTGGTCACCAGCACCGATGAGCTGATCAACTGGGCCCGCACCGGATCACTGATGTGGATGTCTTTTGGTCTGGCCTGTTGCGCGGTTGAAATGATGCAGATCGCCATGCCCCGTTATGATTGCGAGAGGTTTGGCTTTGCCCCCCGTGGCTCTCCGCGCCAGTCTGACGTGATGATTATTTCCGGCACATTGACCAACAAGATGGCCCCGGCATTGCGCAAGGTTTATGACCAGATGCCAGAACCCAGATATGTGATTTCTATGGGTTCGTGCGCCAATGGCGGCGGCTATTATTATTATTCTTATTCAGTTGTGCGCGGGTGCGATCGCATTGTTCCGGTTGATATTTATGTTCCCGGATGCCCGCCAACTGCTGAGGCTTTATTATACGGGGTGTTATTGCTGCAAAAAAAAATTCGCCGCACCGGCACCATTGAAAGATAGATCTGATGCCAAAAGATAGTTTGAACAGCGCTAATGACAGTTTGAATAGTGATAAAGATAAAACCGATGCCTTAAACGAAATCGGGGAATACCTTTCCCAAAAACTTCCTCAATCTATCTCTGAGCATTTTATTTCCTATGGTGACCTGACAATTATGGTTCGCCGCGATGATATTGTCGCCGTTATTCGTTTGTTGCGTGAGGATTTGCGGCTGCGCTTTATCTCGCTGATTGATATTTGCGGGGTTGATTTTCCGGGGCGGGTGAAACGTTTTGAAGTGGTTTATCATCTTCTCAGCCCCACCAGAAACCTTAGAATTCGGGTCAAGATTTCAACCAGTGAAACAGATCCTGTTGCCTCGATTACCGAAATATTTCCCGGTGCGGTTTGGTATGAGCGCGAAGCCTATGACATGTTTGGTATTTTGTTTTCAGGACACCCGGATCTGCGCCGTTTGCTGACCGATTATGGCTTTGACGGCTATCCGCTGCGCAAGGATTTTCCCACAAC
>CAZMVQ010000130.1:0-3036 GCA_964569865.1 uncultured Devosia sp. | reverse complement strand
GCGCCCAAAGGGTTTGAAACAGAGTATTCATCTAAGGCAAATCGTCGCTCAAAAAGGTATAAACATTATTTCTCGCCGCTTCACCTTATCTAAACACTCTCTTTCAAACAGAATTGTATGAATTTAATAGGTCCTGACCCTAAACCTAGGGTTCAGCTAATTGATACACCTGCCATGGGTGAATTACGGTGGGAGCAATTGCGTCGAACACAAAGATTGCACGAAGGACCCACTCTCACATCGGAGTTTTTGTTATCCAGGTGCAAGCCTTGGGCATAAACAGTTTTATCGGCATGGACCAGATCGCAGGCCAGCATAACGGCCGAGTAATTTGGTTGGTCCGAGAATGTTTTAACGCGTTTAATGCCGGTGTTCGCTATGAACATATATCTAGATCCATCGGCAAATGAGGCGATTTGACGAATGGTTTCGCCGGGGTTTCTAAGGGAAAGATATATAACCCACAAGGGACATGCATGGCCGGCATTGGGCATTAACAGTCCGGGCAGGGGAAATTGCTTGGTTAAAAATCCTGAAGGGTCAGCGCGCAAAAAACCAAACGGAATGCCCTGAGCGCCAGGTTTTCTCAAGGTTACCAGACGGTGAGCGATTTGTTCAAAGCTGGCGTTGAAATATTGGGCCAGATATTCCACATCATAGGAAGATTGCTGAGCCTTTTGCAAAAAAAGATCATAGGGAAAAATCAACGCTCCGGCCACATATGATGCAAGGGCGTTGAACATGATGGATTTTGCTTCTTTAGAGGTCAACCGCTCATCCGTGCAATGCTTGTCAAGGGTTTCAGAGGCCATCAGGGTCGCCAATTTGCGGGCCAGTTGAAAGCGGCGGGTGGCAGCGGTTGCGTTGGGGGGAAGTCTTAAAACTTTGTCAGAGGGTGTGCCTGATTTTATAATGGTTTCATCATGTGAATTTTTATCAGTTCCGATGGAGCGTTCTACCCTGAAGGAAAAACGATTTTTTAGATGCTTAATCAAGGTTTCTTCGCTGGGTAGTGTTTCTTTTGCTAATTGTTGTTCGCCAGAAAGACTGTCATCTGAAAAACTGCCATCTGCAAAACCTGCGCGAATTTTATCCGCCGCCTTTTCCAGCTCGGGAAAATAGTTGTTTTCCCCGATAATCATATCGTTGACTTCGCGCAATGGGCTGACGGATTTGTTGCGTTCCATATCCCGGTCGAACTGGGCGATAAGAGAGCGGGCAACATCTGAAAGGGCGCGGCTTTCGTCAAATATTGAATTGTAAAATCCCTCGCGCTGTTCGGCGGGAATGGATTTTACATCCCGCAAAATTTCTGCACCCGAGCGAATTGCGGTAATCTGGGAAAGCATCTGATGCAGAAGTTCAGAAAATAATGGATCTGATTGCAATCGGTTAGAAATGGCATTTGCTGCCGCGTTGACGTCTAAATATCCGCGATAAACCCTGTGCAGTGCCTTGGCCATTTTGGGCAGTTGAGCAACAATTATGTGGGCGTCCTGAGCATTAAGATTCTGGCTGGCCAGAATTGGGTCCGCGAACGCCTCCATAAGTTCGTTTATCAATCTTTGTTCAGATTCACCTGTGAGATCGTGTATCTCGACTCCAAGTTTTTGAGCAATCCTGTGTAACAAAGAGCCGCCCACATGACGTTTGTTGGCCTCGATGAGATTTAGGTATGAGGGAGAAATTTGCACTGACCGGGCCAATCCCGATTGAGATAAAGCCTTTATCTTCCGGTAGTTGCGAATTCTAAGCCCGATGGGTGCGCGCATAATATTCTCGTTTGTTGAACTGTTTTGTAAAAGTTTTTACAAAAAACTATAATAGAATTGGAAAAAATTTACAAAGTTTTTGTTGAAAAACAAGCCGCTATTGCATTGATTTTCATTTCTTGGCTAATGTTGGTTTGGTGTGGGGTGCCGGATGAGGAGTTGGCGCGACCTGCATTTTTCAATGAGGAGGAACGCAATGAGCGATCAAAAAAAAGGTGTCAGCAGACGCAAGGTCATCAAGACCGGTGCAGCAGGCATAATCGGCGCTGGTGTTGCACCAATGGTATTTACCAAGGGTGCGTGGGCGCAGGAGTTTCGCAACAATCCGACCGGGTCTGACGTAACATTTGGTTTTAATGTCCCCCAGACCGGTGCATATGCCGATGAAGGCGCTGACGAACTTCGCGCCTATGAACTCGCTGTAAAGCACATCAATGGCGAGGGCGATGGAGGACTGCTTAATACAATGCAGCCTTTGGCTCTTAAGGGCGACGGTATCAACGGCAAAAAGCTTGTTTATGTTACCGGTGATACTCAAACCAAGTCTGACGCGGCGCGCGATAGTGCCCGGCGGATGATCGAACGCGATGGCGCTTTGATGATTTCAGGCGGTTCATCTTCTGGTGTGGCGATCGCTGTGCAAAGTCTTTGTCAGGAAATGGGCATTGTCTTTATGGCTGGTCTGACCCACTCCAACGATACAACCGGAAAAGACAAAAGACGTTATGGCTTCCGCCATTTCTTCAATACACACATGTCCGGCGCAGCTCTTGCGCCTGTGCTTTCGGCTGAATATGGAGATGAGCGTGTCGCTTATCACCTGACTGCTGATTACACTTGGGGCTGGTCACAGGAAGGATCATTGATTGATTCAACCGAAGCCTTGGGCTGGGAAACAACAGCGGCAGTTCGCACGCCACTGGGTGCTGGTGATTTCTCCCAGTATATTACTCCGGTTCTAAATTCCGGTGCTGACGTGCTGATCCTTAATCATTATGGTCGTGATATGGTGAATTCGCTGACGCAGGCGGTTCAATTTGGCCTTCGTGACCGTCAGCAAAACGGCAAGAATTTCGAAATTGTTGTACCATTGTTCTCTCGTCTTATGGCGCAGGGTGCCGGTGAAAACATCAAGGGAATTCTTGGTTCAACCAACTGGAACTGGTCATTGCAGGATGCCGGCTCGCAAGCGTTTGTTAAATCGTTTGGTGCTGAATATGGCTTCCCGCCATCCCAGGCTGCTCATACTTGTTATGTACAGACC
>CAZMVQ010000129.1:0-3184 GCA_964569865.1 uncultured Devosia sp. | reverse complement strand
CAGACCGATAATCAGGTGGACGAATTGGACCGGATTGTTGATGTATTTAAGTTGGGTGATGGGGCTGGGCAAAGATCTGGCGCACCTGCGCCACAGCAGGCCGCACCCAGGCAGGGCATCAAGCAGATACAGGCCAAGGTTTCCAAAGCGGCGAAATCCTATCTGTCTGAAGGAAGTGCGGCCGTGAACAGTGAATGGGATGAGTTTTAAACCTCACGCTAAAACAATAAATTGACAAGGGGCGCTAAATTTGGCGCCCCTTTTCTTTTGTTGTGGCTTGTCCTAGATAGAAGCAGTTATTTTCCTGTTTTAATTCATCCAAAAGGTTACCGGTTCATGGCTCGTCAATTTATCTATCACATGCACGATATGTCTAAAGCTTATGCCGGGGGTAAAAAGGTTTTGGATGGGGTAAATCTCAGCTTTTACCCGGACGCGAAAATTGGTGTTCTTGGGCCGAATGGTTCTGGTAAATCCACACTGCTTAAAATCATGGCCGGGTTGGACACCGAATTTACCGGCGAAGCATGGGCAGCAGATGGGGCAAAAATCGGTTATCTTGCCCAAGAGCCGCAGCTGGATGAAAATCTTGATGTACGTGGAAATGTAATGATCGGAGTTAAAGAAAAGCAGGCCATTCTTGATCGCTACAATGAATTGATGATGAATTATTCCGATGAGACTGCTGATGAGGGCGCTGCCCTGCAAGACCAGATAGATGCGGAAGATCTTTGGGATCTGGATTCGCGGATTGATATGGCTATGGAAGCCCTTGGCTGTCCGCCAGCCGATGCCGCAGTTGGCCCTTTGTCGGGGGGTGAGAAACGCCGGGTTGCCTTGTGCCAGCTTTTGCTTGCCAAGCCAGATCTGCTGCTGCTCGATGAGCCGACCAACCATCTGGATGCGGAAACTACCGGCTGGCTGGAAAAACACCTTCGCGAATTTGCCGGTGCCGTTTTGATCATCACCCATGACAGGTATTTTCTGGATAATGTAACGGGCTGGATTTTAGAGTTGGATCGGGGTCGCGGCATCCCATATGAGGGCAATTATTCGGCCTATCTGGGGCAAAAGGCCAAGCGCTTTAAGCAGGAGAAGCGCGAGGATACAGCGCGCCTTAAGGTTATGGAACGTGAAGCGGAGTGGATGGGCAAAAGCCCGCAGGCCCGGCAGGCAAAATCCAAAGCCCGGATCAAGGCTTATGATGAATTGCTCAAGGTCAACGAAGCACGCACGCAATCATCCTCGGCCCAGATCATCATTCCCCCCGGCGAGCGCTTGGGGCATGAGGTTATCAATGTTGAGAATTTGAGCAAAAGTTTTGGCGACAAACTGCTTGTCGATGATTTGAATTTCAAACTGCCCGCTGGTGGCATTGTGGGCATAATCGGGCCGAACGGGGCCGGTAAAACCACCCTTTTCAATATGATTTCAGGGCATGAAAAACCCGATGGGGGCAGTATTACCATCGGTGATACGGTGAAGATGGGTTTTGTTGATCAGAGCCGGGATAGTCTTGATCCCAATAAAACCGTCTGGGAAGAAATTTCTGAGGGTAGTGAAATCATCACCCTTGGTAAGCGCGAGATAAATTCGCGGGCCTATACATCGAGTTTTAACTTTAAAGGTTCGGACCAGCAGCAAAAGGTGGGCAATTTATCCGGCGGGCAGCGCAATCGGGTGCATCTTGCCAAAATGTTAAAATCCGGCTCCAATGTATTGCTGCTCGATGAGCCGACCAATGATCTGGATACGGAAACTTTGGCAGCGCTTGAGGAAGCGTTGGAAGAATTTGCCGGTTGCGCCGTTATCATCTCGCATGATCGTATGTTTTTGGATCGCCTTGCCACACATATGCTGGCTTTTGAGGGCAATTCTCATGTGGAATGGTTTGAGGGCAATTTTGAAGAATATGAGAATGATAAAATTCGTCGCCTTGGCGCCGATGCGGTTAACCCCAAGCGGGTGAGCTATAAGCCGCTCACCAGATAGGAACTTGAACAATGCTGAATTTTAAGAATGTGAGTCTTGCAACGGTCGCGCTAACCGGTGTGCTTTTTGGTCTACTTTTGCTGTTGCCGGATTTGATTTTTTTCATTTTTAGCATTGAGGGAGACGAGGCGGCAAAGTTGTTGTCTCGACGCGCAGCAATGCTGTTTCTGGGTCTGGCAATAATCAGCTATTTCGGTCGCAATGCTGAGCATTCAATAATGAGGCAAGCTGTTTGTCTTGGTCTGGCGGCAAGCATGTTTGGCTTGGCGTTGACGGGGGCATATGAATTTGTTCGCGGCTATGCGGGTGGCGGCATATTGTTGGCTGTGGTGGCAGAAATTGGATTTGGTGCTGCCTATGTTCGTATCTGGATGAATAACCGCTGATGTGTTGAGGGGGGGTGATGACAATTGCGGAATTTGAAAATTCTCTGGACTCCAAAGCTGAGCCTAGTTTGTTTGCGGCATTTACTTGGGCAAGGAAACACTGGAATCTAAATATTGAGCCAGACTATGAACTAATTCGAGCTGAGTTGGTTAAGGAGTGGGGGCCTGTTTTTTTGGCACCTCTTCCTTACTTCGACGTTTGTATGGATCAATTTCGGGTATGGGAAATCATTAAGGTTATTAATTATGACTTTGCAGATCCAGTGGAGTTCATAAACCACAATCGATTAAAGACAATTGTTCCCAGTTTTTCAATCGAACAAAGCTATAATAAAATATTGGCAATTCGTGGCCGAGAAGGGGCTACTTCTTGGTTGCGAAAAATGCTGGAAACTATTTCTAGGGACGGAGCAGGTGAATTGCAGGTTGAATTGCCGTCGCTGCTTTTAGATAAAAACGATACTTGGGAACCGCTTCCAATTGATCGTTCGAATCCAAAATACGAAGAAACAATCGTGGGAATAGAAAATGCGATTCAGGCAATTGCTGCGGATAACGGGTTTAGCGCAACCTATCCTGATGAGCGTGACAACTTAGTTGAACACGCCACAGCGACGCTTAAGTCTGCGAAAGAGGGGAAAATCTCCAAAAATCAAGTGCGTGAGAATTGGATTGTTGCGGGTATTTGGATATCTGCGACTTTTGGGGCTTCTGTAATCGGTGGGTTTGGGGCCAAACTAGCAGAACTCGGGCTTAGGGTCAGGACCTATTAAATTCATCCATTCTGCGCCGCTAGATTTTGGTTC
>CAZMVQ010000128.1:0-3348 GCA_964569865.1 uncultured Devosia sp. | reverse complement strand
GGTTTCTCGACCGCATTGCCACCCACATACTCGCGTTTGAAAGCGACAGTGAAGTCGTGTGGTTTGAAGGCAACTACGCCGATTATGAAGCTGACCGTAAACGCCGCCTGGGCGCGGATGCCGATCAACCACATCGCATTAAATATAAAAAATTGATGCGTTAATAAATTGCTTCTTTGATGGTTGTTTGCATCTCCATCATGGCGCACTACGACGCCGATAAATAGAAGGGGGAGAAGACCATCTCATCAGGCTTGTTCCGGCATCCAGTAAGTCGTCGAAACCACTGGATCATTTGCTCCGCTCACCCTTCGGGCCGCCTATGGCGCTCAACGCGCTTCGCGCTTATGTTCCAGCATACGCAGGAATACCCAAAACGCTACGCGGGGCAGGCTCTGATGGGAACAGGTTATCGATACTCATATTCACAATGCCATCAAGCACTCCGCTTCCTAAGCGCTGCGCCAACTACGTCAAGACAAGATAAAGTTAACGGGACAGCAGTGATGATGGGTATAAAGTAACCAGGAGGGGTTACCTTAAGCCATTGAAAAATAGGCTCTTCCCCAAATCAGGAGGGTAGATTATCGTAATCCCGTATGAGAGACAAAGACCTAACACGCCCAGATATTGGGCATCAAGAGTCCCTGGCAGGTTTCCGGTGTAGAGCTGGCCTTATCGGAGGGAGAAGTAACGGTACATGTGAAGTAGGAGGACGGAGCCAAGCAATGCTGCCCTACCTGCGGAAAGGTTTCGCCGGGATATGACTCGCGCCACGTCGTTAGCGACACCTGGATACCTGCCAGTATAAGACCATCCTGGTGGCGGACGTGCCGGAACTCATTTTTTACCCAGCAAGGCAGAGTGAGTGCCATGTGGTTGCCCCACATAAGCGAGCGATAACGCCGCTGGGTGAAAAATGAGACCGGCCCCTGTCGATTCACTTCGCGAGCGACCTTATTACCGCAATTTTTCGTAAAATCAAAAATTGTCGGTTTCTAACCAATATTCAATATGTTGCGAGATCATACCGGGATTTTTCAGGATTGCAGCTGAATTATAAACAAGGCTCGACAGGTCTCAGAAATGCCATCATACGGATATACTATTGATATATCCCAGCAAGCCGATATAATTGAATATACCGCAAGGATATACATGGAGATTATAATGACTGCAATCCACACTACCGTGTTCAAAAGCAACAAAACCCAGGCAGTTCGACTTCCCAAGCCGGTAGCTTTACCGGACTCCATCAAAAATGTGGATATTATTGCCGTCGGTAACACCCGAATTATCACCCCTGCCGGAGAGTCCTGGGATCAGTGGTTCGATGGTCCTGGCGTATCCGATGATTTTATGCTCGACCGTGATCAGCCTGCCGACCAAGAGCGCGAGGCGCTTTAGATATGCTGAAATACATGCTGGATACCAACATCGTCATCTACACCATCAAGAACCGTCCTGAGCAAGTTCGCAAAGTATTCAAGCAACACGAAAACCAGATGTGCATCTCAGCCGTCACAAAAGGAGAGTTGATTTATGGTGCTGAGAGATCATCCCAACCAGAAAGAAATCTTGCAGATATCGAGGGATTGGTTGCACGCCTGGAAGTAGCCCCCTTTGAAAATCATGCATCGGAACATTTTGGTCAGTTAAGGGCTGAGTTATACCGTATCGGGCAACCGATTGGCCCTTACGATATGATGATTGCTGGCCACTCAAGAGCCATGGGGTTAATTCTGGTGACCAACAATATAAAAGAGTTCAAACGAGTACCGGGACTGCGACTGGAGAACTGGGTATAGACAAAACTATACGTTAAAGTAGATGCATGGACGCCTCAAGCAAAGAGCTATGCAGCAAGCTAATCAAAACCAGACGCCAGAACCCAACATGGCAACTACTGGCTGCTCATCGCGCACCGCTGATTATCAGCTGCCTAAAACCACTCTTCGAATCGAACGCTGACGGCATTCCCCAAGAAGAGGCGGAACAGCACTTAGCGGAGATGCTGGCTGAACACGCCAATGATGACGAATTCGCCATCGACAATGACAACTACGCATTAACGGCAAAGCGCGAGTTGCGTAACTGGATCAAACGCGAGCTGATCACCGAGCGCAAAGGCAGGCTCATCGCCACTGATGCCCTCCAACAGGCGTTGGGTTTTATCAACAATCTCAATAATCGAGCGATGACCTCCACCGCCTCGCGCCTCTCTATCGTGCAACGGGAAATTGAAAACCTGGAGACGTTGCTAAACCCTGATCCGACCACTCGCAGCCGTCACCTCAAGCAAAAAATCAAAGCCTTGGAAGATGAACTCTCGTTAGTTGCGCAGGGTCATGTCAAAACCTTAAAAGGCAACAAAGCGATTGAAGGCATACGCGAGGTCTATAACCTGGCCACTAGCTTAAGGGCCGATTTTCGCCGGGTGGAGGACTCTTATCGCGAGGCAGATCGGCAGCTGCGCCAATCGATTATCAGCGAACAACAACATCGCGGCGAGGTGGTGGATAAACTGCTCGACAGCCATGACAACTTATTGGAAACCCCTGAAGGGCAGGTCTTTCACGGCTTCCATGAACAGCTCAGCCATTCTGTTGAGCTGGATAATATGAAACTTCGCTTGCGCAATATTCTCGCCAAAGCGGAAGCCAAACAAGCACTAAACCGCCAGCAACACACCGAGCTGCGCCGCCTGATTCACCAACTGGTCAGCGAATCCGCCGGGGTCATCCGCGCACGGGCCCGTAGCGAACGGGATGTGAAAGGTTTCCTTAAAACCGGGCTGGCGGCCGAGCAGCATAGGGTGGGGCAACTGCTTAACGAACTCTTCGAAGTGGCGCTTGATATCGACTGGGGACAGGCCTCGGTTCGCCGCCAAGCCAGCCCCCTGCCCCCCACCGCTATCTCTGCCGGCAACCTGCCACTCATCGAGCGCCTCCGTTTTAAAGTCATCGATGACGACAACCCAAACGTATTGGAACTGACCGAACAATTTACCAACCTTGATGAGATAGACGATGACTTTTGGCAAGCCTTCGACACCCTGGATAGGCAGGCACTGGTTGAGCAGACCATTCAACTGCTGAAAGAGAAAGGCACGCCCCTAAGTATCGCCGAGCTGAGCCAGCATCTGCCCCCCAGCCACGACCTGGAAACCCTGGCCCTTTGGCTCAGCATGGCCAGAGAGGCGGGTCTGCCCATCACGCAAGAAACCGAACAGATCGATCTTGAAATCAAAGATGGCCAACAACTTCGCTTTCACATCCCCAAGGTTGAACTCAGCGATAAAACGCTGCAATCCATCGACAGGGAGTTATAACGGGTGAACAATTTTTT
>CAZMVQ010000127.1:0-3436 GCA_964569865.1 uncultured Devosia sp. | reverse complement strand
TACTCTGTGGCAAGTTGCACATTTTTTGATTCAGCGGAATAGCCTTGTGCATCGGATCTGTTGTTAAAAAGTTGCATTCCTTCTGGTTTCATCTTTCCAGACTTGATTAGTGCTTTTACCTTATTTACGTTCACAGCACTCCATACACTACCTATTTTGCGCGGAGTAAAACGGATCTTATAGCTTTGCTCGTCGATGGATTTTCGTATCCCATCAATCCAGCCAAAACAGAGTGCAACATCTACTGACATAGACCATGTAAGGCCTGCACGCCCTGTACTTTTCCTGAAATAGCCCACCCAAAGTTCACTAGCTTCGCCATTTTCTTCCAACCAATCGCTAAACTCTTCTTGGTTGTTGAAAAAAATCACATCTACCATCCTCTAGTCTCCAATACTTAGCCACTGATTTTTGCATATTGGCGCCCGTGGCAGAATTACGAATTACGGTGCGAATTAAGCAACGCCCTTGCGCCCATCCCTTCAGATCATGATTTAGATGCCCAATCAGCGTAAAATTGCAGGCATTCAGCATTGGCCAAGGCAGTGGTATTTTTTACCTTGCGGCCATGAATGATATCTCGCACCGCAATCTCTGAAATTTTGCCGGAGCGGGTGCGCGGAATATCCGGCACCGCTGCAATAATTGCCGGAACGTGGCGTGGCGTGGCGCCAAGGCGGATTTTTGTACGGATGGTTTTTTGCAAATCCTCGTTAAGCGCCACCCCCTCGGCAAGCCGGACAAACAGCAATATACGCTGATCCCCCTCAAAATCCTGCCCAACGGCAACTGCCTCCAACACCTGTTCAATTGCCTCGACCTGCCGGTAAATTTCAGCGGTGCCAATGCGCACCCCGCCCGGATTTAAAACCGTGTCAGAACGACCATGGATGATAAAACCGCCCTCAAGGCATTCTTCCAGAAAATCCCCCTGACACCAGACCTTTTCAATCTGGGAGAAATAGGCCTTATGATAACGAGACCCGTTTTCATCATCCCAAAAGCCCAAAGGCATGGAAGGAAAAGCGGTTTTGCAAACCAGCTCCCCCGCTTTTCCTTTTACGGGCTGAGCAGCCTCGTCCAGCGCCATTACATCAAGGCCAAGCATTGGCCCTTGGATCTGACCACTCCGGACCGGCAAAATTGGCACTCCACCAACAAAACAGGCGCAAATATCGGTGCCGCCGGAAATCGAAGCCAGATGCAGATCAGATTTGAAATCCTCATATATAAAATCAAAACTGGGAGCCAAAAGAGGAGAGCCGGTGGAGAGCATGCTTTTTAGGCTTTTTAAATTATGGGAGGTTTTTGGCTTCACGCCAAACTTGTTCAAGGCATCTATATATTTGGCCGAGGTGCCAAAAACAGATATTTGTTCGTCATCAATAAGGTCAATCAGACGGGCCGGTTGCGGATAAAACGGGTTGCCGTCATAGGTCAGCAAAGTGGTGCTCAAAGCCAGTGCAGAAATCTGCCAGTTCCACATCATCCAGCCGCAGGTGGAGAAATAAAACAGCCGATCATTTTCCCCAATATCACAATGGAACGCATGTTCTTTAAGGTGAGATAATAACAGCCCCCCCGCCCGGTGAATGATGCATTTTGGTTTTCCGGTAGTGCCGGACGAAAACAGAATTACCAGCGGCTGATCGAAAGAGCCCAGATGATATGCAATCTCTTCAGCATCATCATTTTTGCCCATATGGGGAGCCAACCATTGCTCTAATCCAGAAACGGGTTTTACATATTTTTGTGCCTCAAAAACCTCACCAAGAATGACGATTTGCTCAACCGATATGGTTTTTGCCACCGCATTAATCGTTTCGGTGATGTCGATATTTTTGTCCCCATAGCAATAATCAGGGACAGCAACCAGTAGTTTTGGGGCAACCTGGTTTAACCTGTCGCTGGCCCCGGCCGGACCAAAATCCGGTGAGCAGGAGGCCCAAATCGCGCCAATGGCGGCAGAGGCCAGATAAAATTCAATGGCTTCAATGTCATTGGTGACAATGCCCGCGATGCGATCCCCCGGCTCAATTTTTGCAGCGCGCAGAGCTTTGGTAATGCGCAAAACGTTTGTTTTCAGTTCCAACCGGCTGATCTGGCGCCGCGTGCCATCGTCTCTTGTGGCGATTATGGCGATTTTTTCGTTGGGGTCGCGCAGCAGATTTTGGGCATAGTTTAGTCTGGCATCGGGAAAAAACTTGGCATCTTTAATGTGATCAGCCGCAATAAAAGCCCGCTGGCCCTTTTCGCCGATTATTCCTAATTCGTCCCAAAGCGATGACCAGAATTGCTCCGGCTGCCTCACTGACCAATGATGCAAGCCCGCATAATCATCTGGCTCGCATCCGTGCAAATGGCAGGTATTCTGGCTGAATTTGAACAGTGAGGACGCGGATTTTCTTTGCTCGGACGGGGTCCACAGCACATCATTTTCAGGGATGTTTTTGGTCATTGGGCAATCTTCTTTTCCACACGCGAGGCAATGCCAAGGTCTTTAACTCAATCTGAAATAATGAAAGAGAAAAATCTAGTGCTTTTGGCGATAGAGGTTTTGTAAAATCTCCACCTCGTCTTTTGAGCCAAGAAACACCGGCACTCTTTGATGCAAAGAGGTGGGCAAAAACCCTGAAATTTCAGTACTGCCCATTGTGGCTTTGCCGCCGGCATTCTCCACCAGCATGGCCATGGGTAGCGCCTCATATAAAAAGCGCAATTTGCCGGTTTCGCTGCCGGTTTTTTTCAATGCCGGATAGATAAACACCCCGCCGCGTACAAAAAGCTTGTGCACATCTGCAATCATCGCACCTGACCAACGCATGTTGAAATCCTTGCCGCGAGGTCCGGTTTTACCGCTTTGACAATCATTGATATAGGTTTTTACCGGCTGATCCCAAAAGCGAGAATAGGCCATGTTGATGGAATATTCAGCCGCACTGGCAGGAATTGTCAGCTTATCCTGAACAAGGATAAATTGCTCGTTTTCCGCCCCCGACTGCAATGCAAACATCGCCACAGATTTTCCGATTGTTAAAACCAGAAGAGTGGCCGGTCCATAATATATATACCCAGCGGCAATCTGGGATGAAGCGGGCGAAAAAATGTCGCTTTCTTCCGGCTGATCACCTTTGAAATCACCCAATTGCAGCACCGAGAATATGGTGCCGATGGCGCTGTTGGTTTCAATATTTGACGAGCCATCCAGCGGATCAAAACAAACTGCATAATTTTGCTGATCCTCAGGGTCTGTGCCGGAAGAAATCCTGCCACCCGGATTTATCAACAGCTCAGGCACTTCTTCAGAAACCAGAGCAATTGCCGCCGGGCAGTTTTTCAAGTGCTCAAGCACGATATCATTGGAAATAATATCGAGGTCTTTTTGCTCTTCCCCTTGCACATTTACCACACCTGCCGCGCCGGATTTTCCATCCAG
>CAZMVQ010000126.1:0-3678 GCA_964569865.1 uncultured Devosia sp. | reverse complement strand
AATCTACCTTGTCATGCTCAGGGTTGATGCTAATATTTGGCCCATCCACGTTTAACTGTTCATTCTGTTTAGGGCTTCTAGTAACTAGAAGGTCAAGCCCAAAGTAATCATAATTATAAGCTCGTGTTACTTGCAGGGTGTTTAAATGGGTGGTAATTTTTGAAAAGCCGGATTAATTGAGATTGGGAAACTGATGGGTACTTTTCGAGAACTGCATATCAGCGGCGATCCGTTTATTCTGGCCAATGTCTGGGATAAGGGCTCGGCGCGCATGATGGCCCATATGGGAGCCAGGGCGCTGGCAACTTCTTCTGCCGCTCATGCTTTTACTATTGGTGTGCCGGATATGGGCAATGTGGGGCGTGATGAGGCAATTGCCCATGCGCTGGAGTTGGCTGATGCTACCCCTTTGCCCTTAAGTGCTGATCTGGAAAATGGGTATGGCCATGATCTAGCGCATGTGGCGCAGACAGTAAAGTTGGCCGCAAATGCAGGGCTGGCAGGATGTGCAATCGAAGATATTCAACCGCAAAATGCCATGCCTTATGATTTTAGCAAAGCGGTTGAGCGCATTGAGGCCGGGGTTGAAACTGCACAAAATTTTAGAAATGAAACTGGCGCGGATTTTGTTTTAACCGCTCGGGCTGATGGAATTATGCATGGCAAATATGGGATTGATGAAGCCATAAAACGGCTCAAGGTTTTTGAAAAAGCGGGGGCCGATGTGCTCTATGCGCCAATGCCTGATGATATGGATGATCTGGCAAAAATTTGCAAGGTTTTGGAAAAGCCGGTGAACGCCCTGTGTGCCGGTCAATTTACCCGGTTTTCGATTAGAGATTTTGCAGCCATTGGAGTGGCGCGAATATCGCTGGGCTCGGCGATGGCAAGGGTTACCCATAAGGCAATTATGGATTGCGGAAATGCAATGTTTGAAAAAGGGGATTTCGGTTTGCTTGGTAGTGCTGCGAGCGCAGCGGAAATTGACCCTATGCTTTTGCGCGAGGGGTAATTTTTGTCATTTTGCTTGCCTTTTAGATTCAAAGCATATATAGAACATAAAGTGAACAAATATATATTCAAATGCTGGGGAAATGCGGTGAGTGTTTTAAAAATTGACTATGTGGAATTTGGCACCGGCAGAATAGCTGAAAGTCGGGAGTTTTTTGCCCGCGCATTTGGCTGGGAATTTACCGAATATGGCCCGCAATATGTTGCATTTAACAATGCGGGAATTGATGGGGGGCTGGATGGTACTGAAGGGGCAACAAAAATGCCTTTGGTGGTTTTAAAAAGTGATAATCTGGAGGGGGCGCAAAAACAGATTGAAGCGGCGGGCGGCAAAATAGTGAAAGAAATCTTTTCGTTTCCCGGTGGGCGGCGGTTTCATTTTGTAGAACCGGGCGGCAATGAACTGGCGGTTTGGAGCGCAGATTAGGCCGGGTTGCCAATTTTTTGGTGCTGGTTTTTAGGAAAGAAATTGCGGAATGAATTATTGCGTGCTGGCAATTCTGACCGGTTCTGCATCGCGCTGCATCAGATCGCGGATCTGGTCAACCGTTTGGGCAAAGGTAATCTGGTCGCGGGCTGCAAGGGATTTATCGCGGGGCAATTGTATTCCTAAAGGGTCCACCGGGTTGCCGTTTATTCGTACCTCAAAGTGCAAGTGATTGCCGGTGACATTGCCGGTGGAGCCGATATAGCCGATTAACTGGCCTTGTCGGACTGTGCCTCCGGCAACAATTCCATCGGCTATTCTATCCATATGGGCATAACGGGTCATGTAGCCATTTACGTGTTGCAGTTCCACAAAGCGGCCAAAGCCTGAAACCCATTGCGCACGTCTGATAACTGCATCGCCAGCTGCATAGATGGGGGTTCCTCTTGGGCCTGCCAAATCGATACCGGCATGAAGTTTGCGGGTGCCAAAAATCGGGTGAATCCTCATGCCATATCTTGAGCTGAGGCGTCCGCCCCCTTCAACGGGTCGGCGAATAAGAAAGCGTTTTCCCGTATCGCCATTGGGATCATAAAAATCGATCTCGCCATCTTCGTCTAAAAAGCGAAAAAACTCGCGCTTTATACCATCAAGGGTCAGTGCCACATATAGCAGTTCCTGATTTCCTGAAATATCAGGTTCGGTTTGTAAAATTTCAAAGCCATCACCAATGGAAATACGATTTTTCAGGTCAACATCATAGGAATATAGCGAGACGATCTTGTCGATTTTCTCGTTATCCAGATTATATTTACGAGCGGTTTCCCAAATTGAGCGGTATATTGTGGGCAGGTTGTTGACGTTGATCTCTTCGAAATCCTCTTCAGGAAATTCTATCTCGGGGGGAGCCAGTCCCAATACATAACGGCCGGTATCGGTTAGTGCCACCGTTGCTCGGTGGGTGTCGCCAACATATATGGAAGTCCGATAGGGGATTAAGGTGTCATTGGTTCTGTTGGGGCCAAAAAGAATGCGTAAATGGGAATTTGCGGGCAGAACCGGTGAGGGATAAACATTCCTCAAGGCGTCGAGTACAGCAGCACTCATGTTGGCGGTAAAACCATTTTGGGCCAGTGCCTGCGCAAAGTCCGTATTTTCACGAAAAGTCAAAATACGCTCTGAACGGCCAAGTACCTGATCGGAGGCAAGGGTGGTTTTTGCCATTACTGACAGGTTTTCAATTTCACCAAAAATAGCGTTGGAGTTGGCAGAAATGCCGCTGTTTAGTTCAATTATTGAACCATTTTGGGCCGCATATCCAAGTGCTGTTATATCTGAGGGGGAGTAGGAACTCTCAAGGCTGAGTTGGGCAAACTCTGCTGCTCCGGTATCGCTGACGATACGAGGGGGAGGATTGTTCAGGGGCAGTTCTGTATTTCTAATGGTTATTTCGCCCTCGACATTCGCACCATAAATATCTGTAGAAATCAGATCTTCGCTCAGGGGGGCACCCTGAACCGAAGTGCGACGAAGCAGTGCTACCGGATCATATTCAGGAATTTCAAGGGACAGGGAAGTGGCAACCGTTGCAAGGGTTGCCCTGATACGATCAAAGGGCTGCTTGCGAATGCGGGAAATTCCCAAATCATCAACGCGAACACTTGCTTCGATAATTTCGCGCTCCGAGCGGGTTTGAGCAACCGGGCGCAGGCGTTCGGTTTTACCAATTGAGGAAAAATCACGCACCGAGGTCTCGGTCTTAATCTGCAAGGCGTCATAGGGAGTGGAAAAAGTGTCCTGCCCAAGAAACGAAACATAAAGGGCGCCACCCATAAGCAAAATAGAAGTCAGTCCGGTCATAATGGCACCGGCAAGCCATGACAAAGAAAGTTCGCGACCCTGGGGAATATCTCCCTGGGTGGATTGAGATGTCAGGGCGACACTGTCTTCGTAGCCATTTTCCCGCAGCATGGCGGCATGGCGAATTGATCGGTCTTTGTTCACTGGTGCCCTTAAATATTTCTAACTATTCCAACAGTAAATGGAATTTGCCCAAAGCGATTTTTATTAGTTTATAAATAGCATAGACGCTTGCTGCCAGCAGAATCTGTTCACAATGTGATTAAGAGCGCTGCCAGCAAAAGTGGGAACCGGTTTTGCGCTTCGGCAGCGCGATAAAAGTAAAGAGCGTTTCCAGAAAAACACCCAGGGGGTGGCTCTTGCTTTTTTTTGGTTCGGAA
>CAZMVQ010000125.1:0-3791 GCA_964569865.1 uncultured Devosia sp. | reverse complement strand
GGCGGCCCCGGATCGATAACCGAGTTAACCTCGATCAATCTCAAGCGAGAGGCCTTTGAGAAATGGCGAACAGGTTATGCTTCGGCCTATGCCGTGATCCTGTTTGTGACAATTTTTGGCCTGGCTTCGATCTATGTCAAAGCACTGAATAAGGTGAAAGAGAGATGAGCGGGTATTCTGTTACTGAGCCATCAATACGGCAGAAATGGATTGCTGGCCTGCTGGTCATTACCTATGCAGTGGTTTCCCTTATGCCGCTGTTGTGGATCATCGCTACCGGCTTTAAGTCTCCTGAGGATTCAATTTCCTATCCGCCAAAGGTGATATTCCAACCGACCCTTGAAGGGTATGTAAACCTGTTTACGACCCAGACCCGCATCACGTCAAATATGAAAGATGACCTGCCGGAGCCGTCCAATTGGTATGAGCAGATTGTTCGGGACAAAAATATGGTCATTGCCGGACCGTCACGCTACGGACAACGGCTCATGAACTCGATGATTATTGGTTTCGGATCTACGTTTCTGTCGATCTTCCTGGGGACGCTGGCAGCTTATGCTTTTTCACGATTCAAAGTGCCGATCAAGGATGACCTGCTGTTTTTTATTCTGTCCACACGGATGATGCCGCCCATCGCGGTAGCCATTCCAATCTTCCTGATGTACCGCCAACTTGGATTGAGCGACACCCATTTGGGCATGATCTTTCTCTACACGGCGGTGAACCTGTCGCTATCGGTATGGCTGCTCAAGGGGTTTATCGATGAAATTCCGCTGGAATATGAAGAAGCCGCACTGATTGATGGCTACACCCGCTTTCAGGCATTTTACAAAGTCGTGCTGCCGCAGGCTGCCACAGGCATTGCCTCTACCGCTATTTTTTGCCTGATCTTTGCATGGAACGAATACGCGTTTGCGGTTCTTCTTACGTCAGGGGAAGCGCAGACGGCACCGCCATTCATTCCGACAATCATTGGATTCGGCGGGCAGGACTGGCCCGCCGTCGCTGCCGGAGCGACGATCTTCCTGCTTCCTGTCATGATTTTTACCATCTTCCTGCGCAAGCATCTCTTACGCGGAATCACATTCGGGGCGGTGCGTAAATGAGTGATTTCATCAATGGTTTGCTGCGGTTTCGCCGCGGTGCATGGGAAATGTTGGCGTCGACTTTAATTGCGCTTGGCGTATTCATGTTGATGCAGCCCTTCTGGCTGGTCGCGTTTAGCTATTCCTTCGTTGTCACGCTAACTGGCACGGTGATGTTCATCATCGTCAGCCATTTCCAGGAATAATTCATGGCACAAATAATCATCCAAAATCTCCGCAAGGATTTTGGCGAGTTCACGGCCGTGAGATCTTCCAGCTTCACGGTGGAAGATGGCGAGTATTTTATGTTGCTTGGTCCCTCGGGCTGCGGCAAGACGACAACCTTGCGAATGATTGCCGGACTCGAACTACCTACTGCGGGTGAGATATTCATCGACGAGGAAGAAGTCTCGCAAAAGCGTGCTGCAGAGCGTGATATTGCCTTTGTTTTCCAGATGTTTGCGCTTTACCCACACATGAATGTTCGGAAGAACATTAGCTACCCCCTGAAAAGCCAGGGTATGCCCAAGGCACAGATCAACGCCAAAGTGGCCAGGGTTGCCGAAATCTTGAGGATAGAACACATTCTGAACAAACCCGTGGGCGGGCTGTCTGGCGGGGACCGGCAGCGCGTCGCACTTGGGCGCGCGATTGTGCGGGAACCGAAAGCGTTTTTAATGGATGAGCCGCTCGGCGCGCTCGATGCCGAATTTCGAGAGCACATGGCCCATGAACTGCGCACCCTACACGATCAAATGGGCACCACCACTGTTTATGTCACTCACGATCAGCTAGAGGCCATGCAAATGGGCGACAAAATTGTCGTCATGAACCAAGGCAGTGTCGAACAATTTGGTGTTCCGCAGGAAATATACGACTGGCCTGCCACAATGTTTGTGGCTGACTTCATCGGTTCACCCAGCATGAATTTTCTGCGTTTTAACGACACAGTGACGGAAGGAGATACCTCTATTCTGTTGAACAATCAGTCCTTTGATATCCCTGCACAGCTAGAAAACGCGTCGGGAAATTTGGTGTTTGGTGTTCGCCCTGAGCATGCCTCACTGAATGACAACAGCAGTTTCCGCGGTGGGGTAATCGCGACAGAATATCTCGGCACCACGCAGATTGTCACACTTGATACCCCCAACGGCATCCTAAAAACGCGGGTGTTAGCGACTCAAATCGCCAAAGTTGGGGAAACGGTCGGACTGGATTTTAACCCACGCACAATCACCCTTTTTGACGACTCTACAGGCAAGGCGCTGCTTTCTGAAGCCAACAAAGGAGTGCTGCCGAATGGCTGAAGTCCGCTTGCAGAATGTATCGAAATCCTTTGGTAGCCAAGTAGCGATTGATGGGGTGAGCATGACTGTGCCTGATGGTTCATTCGTGGTCCTGCTTGGGCCTACTGGAGCGGGGAAAACCACCACGTTAAGAGTGATTTCCGGTTTGGATAAGCCCGATAAAGGTCAGATATTAATTGATGGTCAGGATGTAGTTAGCCAGATGCCAGCGCAGCGAAATGTAGCGATGGTGTTTCAGCAGTATTCGCTCTATCCGCATCTTTCTGTGCGCGATAATCTTGCCTTTCCACTCAGGTCCCCAATGCTGCGTACTTCGGAAGATGAGATCACGCGCAAAGTTGGCGAAGTGGCCGAAATTTTGCAGATTTCACATAAGATGGACAACAAAGCCACCGAGCTTTCGGGCGGTGAGATGCAGCGGGTGTCGTTAGGAAGGGCCTTGGTGCGCAACCCACAGGTTTATCTAATGGATGAACCGCTCAGTTCGCTTGATGCCAAGTTGCGCTCAGATCTTCGTATCGAACTCAAACGCATTCAAGCCAGCCTGGGGGCCACCATTCTTTACGTGACGCACGACCAGGTCGAGGCGATGACAATGGCCACCCATGTCGGCGTGCTTGACAAGGGCAAGTTGGTACAGTTTGGCCCGCCGCGGGATATCTATGAAAATCCGGTTAGTATTTATGCTGCTGGGCGTCTTGGCTCGCCAAAAATGAATATTCTGCCAGCGGACATTTTCCCCGGTGCTCCTGACAGGGCCGCTAGCATTGGCCTGCGCCCCGAGCACATCCGCATTGGCACAGGGGTCAAAACTGAAGTGGTTCGGGTCGAACGCCTAGGCGATCAAACGCGTCTGCACCTTAACACAAGCGGTGTGGAAATTATGACTTTGACCGATACCCATACCACGCTGGAAAGGGGCGATATCATAGCTATCAACCCACAAGAACCGCTCTATTTTGACGCCAACGGCGACCGCCTAAAGTAAGGAGAGTAATTTTGTCACAGTTCATAAACAGCAAAGAATCCCTGGTAACCGAAGCCATAGATGGCGTTCTGTGTACGGCTGTTGGCCGCCTTGCGCGTCTGGACGGATTTCCATTTATTAAGGTTATTGTGCGCGAAGACTGGGATAAATCCAAGGTGGCGCTGGTTTCGGGCGGTGGTTCGGGGCATGAACCGGCTCATGCTGGTTTTGTGGGTGCGGGTATGTTGACAGCCGCTGTCTGCGGCGACGTTTTTGCCTCGCCTTCGGTTGACGCGGTATTAGCCGGGATATTGGCAGTTTCTGGCCCGGCAGGCTGCTTGCTTATTGTTAAAAACTACACAGGAGACCGGCTAAATTTCGGTTTGGCGGCAGAACGAGCACGGGCGTATGGGATCAAGGTTTCAATGGTGA
>CAZMVQ010000124.1:2859-3977 GCA_964569865.1 uncultured Devosia sp. | reverse complement strand
GTCCAGGCATTTTATGGTGATAAGAGGACACTAGGCTTTTTATATAAAAGTTTAGGCCACCGGAAGCGCCGCCGCCGCAACGAGGTCAATCGTTCCGGGCAACTTTGAAACCGCAATATCCGATACGCTTACATGTGAGGCAAAACAACTTGGCGCCAGCGCCATGACCGGATCGCCAATGGCAAACCCCTCAACCCCTTCACCAATGGCGCAAATCCGACCCGAACATTCAAAGCCAAGGGTTGGGCCAGCAAAACCGTCTTCAAGCGCCTCTTCGGGGAGAAGCCCCTGCGCCCACATAACATCGCGGAAATTCAGGCCGGTTGCGGCAACCTCGATCTGGACCTCTCCGGGTTTTGGCGCGCGAAGCCTTGCCGGCATCCATCTGATCTGATCGAGTGAGCTGCTGGTGGGCTGGGTGAGAACAACCGCTTCGGTTTTTTTCTGGCCGGACACACCCAGTGGGAAATCGGGCAGACCGCGTTTGACCCGCAGGGTCTGTATGGCGCCACTGGTCAGAACAAGTTCGGTTTCAGCACCGGGGTCGAGCAACAGGGCAGCCAGCCTCCGGGCGCATCCGGCCCAATCAAGATCCCGGGCAAAATCAATCAGCCTGATATCGAGATCGCCATATTCATTGCCCGCTGTGCGTGCATAGGCCCAAATACCACTCTGCACCGGCGAAGGCCTTCCTGCTCCAGTGACGGCTCGTGCTCCGCCGGGAGCGACAATCCACAACCGTGCCTTGCGTGCACCCAACGCCTGCAACAGGGAAGAGAGGTTTTTCACGCGCTCATAAAGCGTCGTCATGGGCGCGGTGGCATCCTCAAAGGCACCGATCAGATGAACAATATCAACCTTTGAACCATCAAGCCCCTCCACGGCCTGCAAGAGCTGAGACCACGGCCCTGAAGCTCCGTTGCCTGCAACCGGGCAAAGCTGCATGACAGCCTCTTTCTCAATACCGCAAACCGCCAGTTCCTGCGTCAATTGCCCGGAAAAACCGGTTTCGGTATCCTCATCGGTTGCGACAAGAATGAACCTGCGTTGTATTTTGAGATCAAGCGCAGCGGACTCATCTTGTTGCGGAAGACCGGAACCACCCGGCAACTCTCCGC
>CAZMVQ010000124.1:0-2849 GCA_964569865.1 uncultured Devosia sp. | reverse complement strand
CTACGGCCTTCCGGGAAGCAAAAATGATGCTGGCGCTGCCCGAATCTGCAGTGAGCGGGACGGTTTGGGTTCGCTCAAAACCGCAAGCATTGAATAGCTCTGCCCATTCATCCGAACGCCGCATCGGACCAAGGGGAAACTGGGCAACCACCGACCAGTCAAACCAGTTATCTGTTATCCCGAAGACAAGATCATGAAAAGCATCTGCTTCGCTCGCCGAGACAATGGCAACGGCATTATCAGCCAACTTTGGGCCTATCCCCGCCATGATCTGATCGGCGTGGGAGAGCAAATGCAGCCCGTTGGCCGAAACCATAAGGTCAAACATGCCTTTTCCCTCAAGCCCCTGCATGTCACTATCAAGCACCGCTGCATCAAAAAACGCGCTTTCACCCAATGCCATTTTCAGCCGACTGATGACGTCTTTACGGGTATCGGCAGCAATCAGAACCCCGTGTTTCGCCGCCACCATGGGCAGCAGTTTTCTGGTCAACCCGCCACCGCCAACTCCCAGTTCCAGCACCCGCAGAGGCTGGTCTTGCGGCCAGTCCGCTATAAGCTTGCCTGCAATATCGGCAACCCTTTTGATGTGCGCACCCGCCATGGGGGACGAGTTTGTCAGATGCTCTAGCATGGCGGGAGAATAAATATCCCGGACCAGCCTCTCTCCAGCGCGCCGTATCTCACCACCGGCAAGAAACTCCGGTAACAATCTGGAGGCACGGTTCAGCAACACACACTCAGCCAGCCAGCGCGGATCTTCAGCCAGCAGGCTGGCTACAAGATCGGCAGCGGGGGGAAAGGGACAGCTTTTGGATAGCTGCCAGTTTTCGCCATCAGGCTCCGCCAGCCCCGATTGTTCGGCGATTGCAAGCAGGTTTGAGATAATAGCTACTCGCAGGTTGATGGTGTCTTTTTTATCTTCCCGAACATTATGATCTTGTGATTCTGCCAGAACAGCCATGTCAAGGCTGTCCCGGTCATCAGCCAGCGAGACCAGTATATCATAAGCAGAGCGCCGCGCCGCCGCATCAAGCAGCAAACGCTGCTCTTCAAGTTTCACTCCGTCCTTGCCGCCCGTCTCTTCAACAAGGGCAAGCACCTTGCCCAGAGGCGGGGCACCGGTTTTGCCTCTTTCACAGGGAAGAGGCACCAATTGATACGTGAGCGAATAAGCTGTCTGCTCCAGGGAGTGGCGCTGCGACAGAGCGGTTGCCCGGAAACGCGCATCATGCAAACTCGCCACAAGTTCGCCATCGTTACTGAAAAATTCAAAATTACCATTTCCACCCTGTCTGTTGGCCCGCAAAATAGAAAGGCGTGCCACACGCACCGCCACACCCGGACGGTAAATTCTCAAAACTCCAAAACGAACCGGAATAAAGGCCAGCCTGTCGTTGCCAAGATCAAGTTTATCGTAAAGGATATTAAGCCCATGGAAACAGCCATCAAGATCGAGCGGGTGGATATTATACCTGCTTGATTCACCATCTGATGGATCAAGCGCGCTGTCGCGTTCATCGAGTACAACCTCGACAATATTGTCTTCCACTTCATCACAGCGGATCATCCGCCGGAATTTTGGGCCAAAGTCAATGCCATGACGTTTGCTCAGATCATAAAGTCGGGAAATGCTTTCCGGCTTGTCCGTAGAGCAAAGCTTCGGCGAAACAGCTTTCGGTATCTTATCGCCGGGGATTGCTCTAACGCGGCATCGGGCGTGTAGCTGCCATTCATCTTCTAGAAGCCGTTTGCGGCTGGAGATCTCGGCTGTGCCGCTTTCAACGCTGAGACGTGTTCTGACCTCCATCATATAATCATCACCAAGGACAAGCGCCTGCACAATGTCCATATCCCGTAACTCAACACGTTCCGTCCCGAGCCACTGGCGGGCCGCTTCAAGGAACATTTCCGCAAAACCGGCCCCGGGCATGATGACCTTGCCGTCAACCCTGTGATCGTTCAGGAAGGGAAGGAGATGCGTATCAAGATGAATCTCCCAGATGAAATCTCCCTTTCTGATCTGCTGCCCGAGCAGAGGGTGAGGAGGGATGCTCAGAATAAAGGACTCGATAGCACCCTCACCCGGAACAAACTTAAATGGCCTGTTTTGCCATGGGTAAAGAGGCAGGTATTCCAGCATTCCCGGATTTTCTCCAAAAACCTTTGCCGTATTCACCTTTGCCCCGCTAGCAATACAGCGCCCGAAAGTCAGACGCACCGGATCGACACCAGACTCGTCCTTCATGTTCAGGCTGGGCAGAACCGGCGCGAGGATATCCATTCCGTCAAGAGTATCTTTGAGAAACCCCGTAAGTACCGGACGCGGGCTGATCTCCAGAAAAATTCGCCCGCCCAGATTTGCCGATGTAGTAACCGCATCGAGGAATCGGACCGGTTCGCGAATATTCTGCCACCAGTAACCGGCATCAAGCTCAGGACCAGGTTTAATATCGCCGGTTACAGACGAGATATATTGAATTGGCGCCTCCGCAGGCTTGAATCCCGCCAGATCTTGCAGGAAATCATCGCGAACAGGATCAAGTAGCGAATTATGAAACGGATAGTTAAGATTAAACTTCTTGCAGGCCCAGCGCTGTTTTCTGGCCAGTTTGAGAAAGTTCTCGATTCCCTCATTCGAGCCGGAAACCGTCACGGATCTCGGGCTGTTGACGGCCGCTATATGCACCTCTTTCAATCCGGTTTCCCGAAGTATCCGCTTCACCTCTTCTTCTGGCGCCAATAGCGCGACCATGGCTCCCAACCCACGCATTTTTCCTTGATGCATGCAGCGTGCATGTATGATCCTGGCAGCCTGTTCCAGGGTAATGGCGCCGGCGGCTTGTGCC
>CAZMVQ010000123.1:0-4113 GCA_964569865.1 uncultured Devosia sp. | reverse complement strand
GATATAGATGTTGATGCGTTAGGCGCAACGGGGTCAAATCTTTTTGAAAAGACCAGAACGCTGGTTTTAATAACTCAGGATATTATTGAATCCAGCTTGCGCAAGGCGCTTGATCAGGTGGCCGATGATGGCCACACCAAGGGCGCTCCTCAGGTGATACGTATCGAGAGTTTTTAGGCCCCGTTCGGGGCAGGCACCTTAGGGGGCTTTTCCCCTTGGGTTGTGCTGATTTCTTGGCACAAAAACAAGGCGCAATATGGCAATTGAAAAACCTGAAAATTTTCTAGGCGTCGCCAAATCTTTTAGCGGTCAATCGTGGATAGACCGGCTGAATCCGGCAGCTATTCGTCAGGCCGGTGCCATATCTCAACAGCATGAAATTTCAGAAATTGCCGCCAGAATTATGGCAGCTCGCGGTGTTGAAGCTAGTGAAGCCACTTCGTTTCTTGACCCTTCAATTCGCGATATGATGCCAGATCCCTCAACAATGACTGATATGGACAGGTTTGCAGACCGTCTGGTCAAGGCAATCGAAAATAGGGAAAAAATAGCACTTTTTGGTGATTATGATGTGGATGGAGCGTCTTCCAGCGCTTTGATGCTGCGATATTTGCGAAGTTTTTCGCTGGATGTGATCTGGCATATTCCCGACCGAATTTTTGAAGGCTACGGTCCCAATATTCCCGCCATTGATAAACTGGCTGGGGAGGGGGCAAGCCTGCTTATTTTGCTGGATTGCGGCACTACCAGTTTTGAACCGGTGGCCCATGCCAAAAACAAAGGCTTTGATGTTTTAATTCTTGATCATCATTTGGCTGATGAGCAATTGCCCCCATGTGATGCGCTGGTTAACCCCAACCGGGCAGATGATCTTTCGGGCTTAGGATATTTATGTGCCGCTGGCGTTACCTTTATGGCCCTTGTGGCCACCAGTCGGGTTTTGCGCCAATCCGGGCGCGACAATCTGCCTGACCTGATGGAATTGCTGGATTTGGTGGCCTTGGCGACCATTTGCGATGTGGTGCCACTAAAGGGCTTGAATCGAGCTTTTGTCGTTCGTGGAGTTGAGATAATGCGCATGGGTAAAAACCCCGGCATTGCAGCTTTGGCACTGGCGGCGCGCATTAACGGGCCAATTGCCGCCGGACATTTGGGGTTTATGATCGGGCCGCGCATTAATGCTGGGGGGCGAATTGGCGACGCAGGACTTGGCACCAGATTGCTGGCCACCACCTCTGAGGAAGAAGCAATGCTGATTGCCGCTTCCCTTGATGAGCTGAACGCAGAACGCCAAAGCATTGAGGCAAATGCCGTAGAAGAGGCTATAGCGGTTGCAGAGGCAGAAATTGGGGCAGGTGAAGCCCTTGCTCCTGAAGCTCTTGCTCCTGAAGCTATCGCCCTTGAAGCTCCTGCTATTTTGGTCTTGGCCTCTCAAAATTGGCATCCCGGTGTAGTTGGTCTGGTTGCTGCTCGCCTGCGAGAACGCTTTAACCGACCTTCTTTTGCCATTGCCATGCGCGCCGATGGCACCGGCACAGGGTCCGGCCGCTCAATTTCCGGCGTTGATCTTGGGGCAGGGATATTAAGGGCTGTAAATGAGGGCATAATCGAAAAGGGCGGGGGCCACGCCATGGCGGCCGGAATTTCCCTTAAACAAAGCCAGTTGGCTGATTTCCGCAGTTTTATTACGCAAATGCTGGCAAAAGATGTGGCTTTAGCACGCCAGAACAGCTCCATAAAAATTGATGCGGCGATCACAGCCCGCACCGCTTCGGTGGATTTTGTCAATTCTTTGGAGACGCTTGGACCGTTTGGAATGGGCAATGCATCGCCAATATTTGCCCTTGCTTCCCATAAAATTACCTATGCTGATATTGTGGGCAAGGGCGGACATGTCAGATGCACCCTAAGCAGTGGCGATGGAGCAAGCATCAAGGCAATTGCCTTTCGTGCCGCAACTAGCGAGATGGGAAAAGCCCTGCTGAGCGCCTCAAGAGATCAGCCCCTACATTTTTGCGGGACGCTAAATGTTGACCATTGGCAAGGACGACAAAGGGTGCAAATGCGGCTAATTGATGCCGCAGACCCGGAAAAATCCTATCGATAAAACTCGATAAGCCGTATGTTTTCAACAACTTAACTGTCAAAAACCCAGTACCCCTTGTAAGACGGCCAAGCTGCTCTAATATAAGTTATCTGTTCGAGTAAAGACTGCATTAGGCAGATGCATTTGATTAAAGGTGTTTATTGGCCTGATAGCTGTAAAAATCAAGATTTTACGTTCCCGTTTGCAGGATTATCCTGTTTTTACAAGTAGGCGGTGATTTGATGACTGATAGTGTTTTTCAATCCAATTCTTCGGCTTTTAGGCCATTGGCGTGGCCGCTTTCCAAAATAGTTGAGTGGGTCGGGGTTAAAATGATCGGCGAGCCAAAATATGGTGCGTTGAGCGTTACCTTCCCCAACAATAGCTCGCGCACAATCGGCGATGCTAAAACCGGCTTTCACGCCCGAATTAAATTCAATAATTTTCAGGTGCTGCGCCAGACCATGCGCCGGGGCACCGTTGGGTTTGCCGCCGCTTATATCGATGGCGATATTGAAGTTGATGACCTGAGCGACCTGTTCAGATTTTTCCTGCAAAATATTGAAATGTTTGACAATTCAAATCCGGGAATTTTTCGTCGCGCCGCCAACGATATTGCCTATCATATTTCCAGAGCCAACTCTCGGGCCGGGTCCAAACGAAATATTTCCGAACATTATGATCTGGGTAATGATTTTTATTCTCTTTGGCTTGACCCCTCCATGACTTATTCGTCTGCTATTTTTTCTGCGCCACATATGGCCCTTGAGCAGGCACAAAAAGAAAAATACAACCGCATTGCCACCATGGCTGGCGTAAAACCAAACAGCAAAGTTCTTGAGATTGGCTGTGGCTGGGGAGGGCTGGCAGAAACCATTGCAATGGATTTTAAGGCCCAAGTCTATGGCATTACTTTATCGAAGGAGCAGCTGAAATTCGCCCGCGAGCGCATGGTAAAACATGGGCTTGATGAACAGGTTGAGCTTCAATTTGAGGATTATCGCGACACAAAAGGTCAATTTGATCATGTCTGTTCAATTGAAATGATAGAAGCTGTGGGCGAGGAGCATTGGCCGCGCTATTTCTCGGCTGTATCAGAACGTTTAAAACCGGGTGGAACCGCTGCAATTCAGGCCATTACCATCGACGAAATACACTTTGATGCCTATCGTTCTGGCCCGGATTTCATTCAGCGCTATATTTTCCCCGGTGGTATGCTGCTAACCAAATCCGCAATGCTTGAGCATGGTGAAAAGGCAGGCCTGAAACTTGAAAAAACTCAATGTTTCGCCAATTCCTATGCCAAAACTCTAAAAATCTGGCGTCAGCGATTCTTGGATAAATGGGAGCAAATTTCTGAGCTTGGTTATGATGAGGCCTTTAAGCGCAAATGGGAATATTACATGTCCTATTGCGAAGCGGGATTTGCCGAAGGTTTTATTGATGTGGGTATATATCAGTACCGCAAACCCAAATCCTGATCGGGATTCTTAAGGCGCGCATTGCTCTTTGGTCTGCGCAGCAGCTTTGCCGGTCTTGTTCCCTACACATCATTATGCTTTCCTGAATGAATAATGCTTAGGGCAAATAATATTGGATGGGCGAGTGCTGCCGACAAGTTTAAGTATTTTAGATGGTACGCCCAACGGGATTCGAACCCGTGTTTCCGCCGTGAAAGGGCAGCGTCACCAGCGTTGCGCTTGTCGCAACGCGCAAAGAAAAGTCTGGGACGCCCAATTCATCAAAACTAAAATGGTGCGCTTCGAAGGAGAAACTTCGAACGCGCCAGCGAGCGAAGAGCGAGCCGCTGCTAATGCAGCGCCCCATCGGAGGCGCGAACGAAGTGAGCTGCCGCGAGATATAAAAATGGTACGCCCAACGGGACTCGAACCCGTGTTTCCGCCGTGAAAGGGCAGCGTCCTAGACCACTAGACGATGGGCGCACAGGGTCTTTTTTATCAGTCGGCATCGTATAAGGGGATAGTGGCAGATGTGCAAGCCTGTTTGCATATGAAATTGAAAAAAAA
>CAZMVQ010000122.1:0-4123 GCA_964569865.1 uncultured Devosia sp. | reverse complement strand
CAAAAACTGCATATTCCAAAAGTTCAAATCCTGCAAACTTGACATAGTACGATATTGCACTATATAGTTCGATATCGTATTAAATTCAGCAGGAGAATCTGAATGCAAATCAAACGTAGAAAATTCTTGGCAATAGTTGGCGGGGGAACGATATTGGCAGCTTCCGCAGGTGCCGTAACCTTTTTAACTACCCGCACTCCAACCAAGGCTCTGGCACCATGGACACAGGCAGGCCAGTATGAAGAACCAAGAAAACGTGCTTTGTCTTACGCAATTCTTGCCCCCAACCCCCATAATCGGCAACCTTGGCTGGTTGATCTTTCTGAGGATGACGTAATCACATTAACCGCTGATCTGGATCGATTGCTCCCGCATACAGACCCCTATGGCCGCCAAATCACAATCGGCCTTGGCTGCTTTCTCGAGCTTTTAAGAATGGCAGCTGCCCAAGATGGCTATATGGCAACAATTGATGAATTCCCTGAAGGTTTTGATGCCGAAAAACTTGATACTCGTCCGGTCGCAAAAGTCTCGTTTATCAAAGACCCAAATGTTCAAAAAGATTCGCTTTTTGCATTTGTTTTTGATCGCCGCTCACTAAAGGAGCCATATGATCTTGAGCGAAATGTATCCGATAATGTTGTGAGTGCGCTTGAAAATACAGTTGAAAATGGAACTGTGGCTGGCACAACAAACAACCCAGAAGCCGTTCAGCAATTGCGCCAACTGACCCGCAATGCATTAATGATCGAGATTGAAACACCAAGAACATATAAGGAAAGCGTTGATCTGTTTCGGATTGGCAAATCAGAAATCAATGCAAATCCCGACGGCATAGATTTTGGCGGCCCGATGTTTGACACCCTTGGGGCAATCGGCATGTTTTCACGCGAAGTTGCTCTTGATACCGGCTCTTTGGTTTATAGTCAGGGCATTGATGCTGTTATGGCAAATGTTGACACCGCGATGGGATTTGTCTGGCTGACTACTAATTCCAACACTCGCATTGATCAGCTAAATGCCGGGCGTGACTGGTTACGAATTAATCTTGAGGCAACGAAACAAAATATTGGTATCCATCCGCTTAGTCAGGCCTTGCAGGAATTCACAGAGATGGAGGGCATGTTCGCCCAAATTCACGAGCTTTTAAATGCTCAGGATTTAACAATTCAAATGTTGGCCCGACTGGGATATGCTGCCGATATTCCACCATCACCAAGATGGCCAATTGACGACAAAATCATAAAGGCATGATTGCTTGAGTAAAAATAATCCCGAACTCTATTTTTTGTTGTTTAATGAAATCAGCATTATCAGCCAACTCAGTCGTGCGTTTATGGATGCACGACTGCCAAAAGGGTTGCAAACTTCTCATTTTGGGGTGCTAAATCATCTTATTCGGGTGCAAGACGGTCGCACACCTCTTGAACTTGCAAAGGCGTTTCAAGTTCCCAAAACCACAATGACCCACACATTGTCGGGCCTTGAAGAGCATGAATTTATCAAAATACTGCCAAACAAAAAAGACGGGCGCTCCAAAATCATATGGCTGACTGAAAAAGGGCGCCGGTTTCGCGATCAGGCAATAATGGATATCCAGCCGGATTTATCCAGGATTCTAGATCAACTCCCTCCTGAAAGCATGGCTTCACTCGTTTCCGATCTAATGGATATTCGAAAGATAATGGATTCCAGCCGGGATTAAAGACCTCAACACGGGTTCTTGGGGCAAGACCCAAATAGCAATGTTCAATCCAGACATCCCAAATTCTCATGGCGACTAATTGCAAACTCGGATTGAATTGCTGATCCAAAACAACCGCACTACACCCTTCCCTAAAACCTCGGATTCAATTTTCATTAAATACTTGACCTCGGTCATTATATTGATTACACAAACTGACCGCAGTCAATTTAGGTGTATCATGTCCATCCATAAACAAACCAAACAAAAAATCCGCACTCTCGTTCTTAACGGCAATCCCGGCAAATCTTCATTATGCAAGGTGTTAGCAGAGGCCGCACACGAAGAAGCACTCACTTCTGGGAAAGAGACCCGCATTTTACATCTTTCACAAATGTCATTTGATCCTGATCTGACTGAGGGATATCGGGGCAAGCAACCGCTTGAACCAGATTTAAAATCCGCTCAGGATGCCATATCATGGTGTGACGAACTGATCATTGTTCATCCCCTGTGGTGGGGATCTGCTCCCGCAAAGCTTAAGGGACTGTTTGACAGAATTTTACTGCCCGGATTTGCATTCAGATATAATGATGGCGCCGAATACCCGGAAAAACTTTTAACAGGCAAAACCGCTACTGTAATAATCACATCTGACACCCCGGGCTGGTACTTAAATTTTGTATATGGAAACGGATGGATTAAAACTTTGAAAAAACAAATATTGCAATTTTGCGGATTTAGCAAAATCCGAATTAAAATTGTCGGGCCAATTCGCTCATCAACTCCTGATCAACGGGCGCAAATGATTTTGAAGGCCAAGAAGCTCGCCGCCTAGATTTCATTGCACTCCGAACAATGAAACACTTTAAAATTCCCCTATCAAAACAGGAGTAAATGAGCGGCTCTTATAAAGAGCGTCTTTTCTAGTGCCCCTGATTTCAACCAATGCCGAGCAAAGCCGGACCCTGTATTGCGGATACATTGTCCGGAAAAATCTCGGTGTCCCCGCGCATAATTGCTTTAACGATAAAAGAGGCAACATTATCGGGGTGAGCCTTGATTGCCGGAACATTTTTTAGCATGTCGGTATCAATTCCGCCGGGAAAGCACGCGACGACGCGCACACGCGTACCGGCCAAATCGTTACGGAAAGACTGGGTCATCGCCCATGATGCGTGCTTTGCCGCACTATATGCTGCGAACGGTGGTGCGTTGTGCAAACTGATTAGGCTCAGGATATTGACAATTACACCACCGCCGTTCGCCTCGATGACTGGCGCGAACGCGCGGGCCATTTTCCATGTGCCCATCAGGTTGACATCAATCGCGGCGCGCAAGTCTTCTTCAGACACCGCCATAGCACCGCCGCGCGGAAGAAGTCCGGCATTGTTAATGAGCAAATTTGTGCCCGATGCATGTGACACCGCGCGGACGACCTGGGCATCATCGGTAATATCAAGTTCGAGCGGCAAAATAGACGTTTGTGATCCGAAGTCGGGGAGTTGGAACCGATTGCGGGCTCCGGCATGAATGCGTGACACACCAACTTTGGCAAGCGCCTTAACAAGCGATTTTCCCAACCCGCGGTTGGCACCGGTAACGAGTGCCTCGGTTCCAACTGGTTTCATGCTGCTTCTCCCTGGGTTTTGTTAATTTTTTCTGGCAACCGAACCCAAGCTGGGGAGATAGACGTCCCCCAGCCGAGCGCATATCCAAAGTGGATATTAAGCTCACCGACCGGCTCGATGTAACGTGCGTTGGTGAGTGGGCCAGCATCGATAGCTTCGAACTCCAGATCAGTGACCATTGTAGAAACCTTCTCCTTCGCGTCAGCATTATCACCGGCGAGCAAAACCTGAACTTTTGGATTTCCTTGCCGTACCTCAAAAGGAAGTGCCTGCCAGAACACCGTGTTAAAAGCCTTCACCACATGTGCGCCCGGGGCAAGTTTGGCAATTTCCTCGGCTGCCGAAGTGGTATGACCGATCGTCAAAGCCATATAGTCGGGAGTGATAGGGTTGATGATGTCGACCAGCACCTTACCGGTCAGATCGCCCGCCTCTTTAAGCGCTGCTTCTGCAGAATCATACGGCGTGGCGAGGATCACAATATCAGCGTCAGACACAGCACTGACTGCATCTGCGCCTTTTATGTTTTGGGTGTTATCGGCGCCGGTTCCGATCTCGGCAGCCAGTCGCGTGGCAACCTGCAAGTCCTTGTGGACAAGTGCCACACTATGCCCCTTGGCGACAAGCAGTCGGGCGAGACCAAGACCCATGTTTCCGGGTCCGATAATTGCAACTTTCATGATTATTTCTCCTTTGTTCAAATCATGCCACCTTTTTATTCAATTACCTGTTGTGATAAATAATTAGTTTTGACATAAACTAGGTATCAGGAGTATCGAATGGACAGGCTTAAATGCATTGCGGTTTT
>CAZMVQ010000121.1:0-4130 GCA_964569865.1 uncultured Devosia sp. | reverse complement strand
GCAAATGGAGCCAATTGATCCTGAATTTCTTGTAAATCAGGTGGCAGGGGTGCGCTAAAAAGCATGGTGTCTTTAGTTCTGGGGTGGGTAAAACCCAGTTGGGTGGCGTGCAGGGCCTGTCTTGGCAAGGCTTCTATCAGGGTTTTTAATTCAGGGGGTAAGCGTTGTGATTTGGTGGCAAATCCTGGGGCATAGGTGGGATCTGCTATAACCGGGTGGCCTCCATGGGCCATGTGAACTCTGATCTGATGGGTGCGTCCGGTTTCCAGCTTGCATTGTACTTGGGCAATTTGCCATCCATCACCAGCGTAGCGGGTTTGGGTCTTGAAATGGGTGATGGCGACACGACCATCTTTACGAATAGCCTGTTTTAGGCGATTTTTGGGATCGCGACCCAAGGGTGCATTGATAGTTCCATTAAAACTTTGATGATGGCCCCAGACAAAGGCAGTGTAGGAGCGGACCAGCGGACCGGAGCGGCCATGATCGGCAAATTGGGCGCTTAAGTGCCGGTGGGCGCGGTCATTTTTGGCCACAACCATTACTCCGGTGGTGTTTTTATCGAGCCGGTGCACAATTCCGGGGCGTTTAACGCCGCCAATTCCAGCCAGAGTTTCACCACAATGATAAATCAGGGCATTAACAAGAGTGCCGGTCAGGGCGCCGGGGGCAGGATGCACCACCATGCCTGTGGGTTTGTTGAGAACAATCAGGTGCTCGTCTTCAAACAGGATATCAAGCGCAATGTTTTCAGCTTTTGGTTCCGGGTCTTCGGGGGGCGGTTTTTTTAGGGAAATCTGCATTGCGGGTTTGACGCGCAGTTTCGGCTCCAATATCGTTGCGCCATTAATCGTCACTTCTCCGGCAAGAATCAGTTGTTTAATTCTGGTTCTTGAAAGCTCAGGCAGGGACTTGGCTAAAAATACGTCCAGTCGAGGGCTTTTCTGCGATAGAACTTCAGCCTCTTCTTCAACCAGCAAATGCCAAATTTCCCCATTATCGGGAATTTTATGTTCAGGATTTTCACTCATGACTAATTCAGACACCTCTAAAAACGAACAGACAAGCGAAATGAACGAAGAGACGCGCAAAGTAATTGGCAAAGCCAAGCGCTCGTTCGGATTTTCCATGGCCATACTTATTCTTGGCTTTATGGCGATTGTTTCAGCGCTTGTCTATCGCGCAACTCGGGAAGAGGAAAGCGCAGCTAACAGATTTTCTTTGCAGGAGATCATTATACCTGCCGGTGCTCAGATATTATCGGTAGTGCCCATGAATGATGTAATTATAGTAACCTATCAAAACAATGATGGTGCGATGATGAGAATCATTGATACAGTTACTGGAGATATATTAAAAGATATTCCAGTGGTAACCGAAACAGTTTCTCAATAGCTGATAATTTTGACTACGGTCAATATTATAACAGGTTGAATTTGCTGAATAAAACCTTGCAGTTTATTGTGTATCGAAAAAGACAAATCCAGAATATGATGTGAATTTTAATTGACCACGGTCAATTTAATTGTCTGTCAGGTGCTTGTATTTGAAACATATCAGTCAGCCACCATCATATATGCTGAATTTTCCAGTAGCTGGTGGTTCATCGGGTTCTTTGCCCCAACTGGCGATAAGCTCATCTTTGATATGGTTTTGTTCTTTTGCAAAACCCTGGGCAGCTTTTAATCTTTGTTGGCGGCTGGCGCTGGATTTTGGCAGATGTTTTTGCATAATTTGTGCATAGGATGAATTCATACGCTGGGTAAATTCGAGATATTGTGAGATAATTTTCAGCTCCTCATAGGAAACGTCCTTCATTGCATGGGCAAAAACTTCTCCGGTGCCTGCAAACAATGTCTGGGTTATCTGATTTGTGAAATCCGTCAATTCAATGTAAACCTTGCGACGATCGGTTTTATCTCTTACCCGCCGGGCAATGCCTGATTTTTCCAAACGATCAATTACGGTGGTGACGGCACCGGTGGTGAGGTTGGCACGTTTGGCCAGCTCACCGGCGCTCATGCTGCCATATCGCTGAATTATGTCGGCACAGCGGGCATCAGTGCGGTTCGAGCCCAGCAATTTGCCCACCGCTTCATCAAACATGTCTGATGCGTTTTGGCTGCCGCGCGCTGCTGCGATCAGGCGGGCAACCATGTCTGTGTAATTTTCTCTTGACTCATTGATATCTTGATTCATAAGATATATTTCTTTCTAACTATATCGCAGGTGATGCAATTGATGCCAGAAATTCAGACAATGATCAATGCCAGGGGTTTAAAACGCAGCTTTAAAACCTCCAAAGGTGTGATCGAGGCGGTAAAAAATATCAGCTTTGAAGTGAAACGAGGTGAAATTGTCGGTTTTCTCGGGCCGAATGGAGCCGGTAAATCCACAGTTCTTAAAATGCTGTGCACGCTTTTGAGCCCGAGTGATGGGGAGGTTAGTATTGCCGGATTTGATTTGCTCAGGGATGCAAAGCAGGTGCGGCGGCACATTGGATATGTTTCTCAAAGTGGCTCCACCAGTCCTGAAGCAAAGGCAGGTGATGAAATTGTCTGGCATGCCCAGCTTTATGGCATTGATCGAAACGAGGCGAAGGAGCGGGGAAAACATCTGTTTGAAGCGTTGGACCTTGAGGGGCAATGGGAGCAAAAATGTGGCTCGCTTTCCGGTGGGCAGCGCCGGCGACTTGATATTGCCATGGGCTTAATTCACCAGCCGGAACTGATATTTCTTGATGAGCCATCCACCGGGCTTGACCCGCAATCAAGGGCTAATCTTTGGGATAATATCCGCAAACTTCGCGATGATTTTGACACCACTATATTTTTGACCACCCATTATATGGATGAAGCAGATGCGCTTTGTGACCGGTTGCTGATAATTGATCATGGGGAAATTGTTGGTCGGGGAGAGGCGAAAGCGCTAAAAAGTCAGGTGGCAGGCGATAATATCAAGCTGACCCTGCGCGATAACAAAGATACTCAAAAAGCGGCTTTGTGCTCCGAGAGTATTGCAATTGCCCAACCAATGATCAGCGGTAATGTGGTGCAAATCATAGTGAAAGATGGTGCTTCCTCGTTACCCAAATTAGCGGCAGTATTAAACCAAAACGGGATTGAGGCCATTGGCATCGAGGTGTCGCAACCGACACTTGATGATGTGTTTTTGAGCATTACGGGGCGATCTTTAAGAGATTGATATTCATCAAGAAAACTGGTGCGGTCTAATGGCTTAGATTTGAAACTTAAGCACTGGCGAGGGTTTTTTGCCGATTAATTCAAAGGAATTTTAGAGAAATGAAACAATATTTCAGCGATAGTTATGTGGTGTTTTTGCGCTCTCTTACTCTTTCCCTGCAAAACCCGATCTGGATTTTGGTTTCCATTATACAGCCGATATTATATCTGGCGCTGTTTGGTCCACTATTGGTGCAGGTGGCGGGTGTTCCCGGATTTCCTGCAGGTGATGCCTGGCAGGTTTTTGTGCCGGGAATTCTTGTGCAATTGGCGATGTTTGGCTCATTGTTTGTGGGGTTTGGCATAGTTGCTGAATGGCGTTCGGGGGTGATTGAACGCATGCTGGTTTCACCGGCCAGCAAAAACGCTTTGATAACCGGGCGTGTTTTGCGCGACGTCATTATGCTTCTTATTCAGAGTGTAATTTTGTTTGGGATGGCTTTTTTGTTTGGATTGCGGATTGGGCCGGGGGCAATTTTTGTCTCGCTGGTGCTGGTGGGAATGCTGGGAGCCGCATTTGCCTACTTTTCCTATGCTGCCGGTCTTTGGTTAAAAAGTGAAGATGTTCTGGCGCCAATGATCAACTCAATTGCCCTGCCGCTAATGTTGCTCTCTGGCATTTTATTGCCCATGAGCCTTGCTCCGCGCTGGCTGCAAATAGTTTCGGATTTTAACCCGATTAAACACGTTGTAGAAGCCTTAAGATCTGTATTCCGTGGCGAATATTTGAATTTTGAAACAATTTTAGGGCTGTTTTTGGCTCTGGGCGTTTTGGGTGTGGCAGCAATTGTTGGCAACTTGGCAATAAAATCTCAGGCGAGGTGAGGATTTAGCTGCCTAATTGCTTCAAGTTGTTTTTTGTGCAGATCACATCCCTGACAAAAAATG
>CAZMVQ010000120.1:1191-4186 GCA_964569865.1 uncultured Devosia sp. | reverse complement strand
TCCATCAGTTAGTGCAGGATTTGATGAACCTTGGTGTTGTGCCAGGAAGCGCGGTTATGGTTCACGCATCTTTGCGGGCAATTGGTCCGGTCGAAGGGAGAGCAAACGGCGTGCTTGAGGCGCTTGATATTGCTGTTGGCTCTGAGGGTGGGGTGTTGATGGTGCTCGGTTCGTTTAATGAATGGGCTTGGGAAATGACAAGCCTGAGCACGAGCGCAAGGCGTTGCTTGTTAATGCGGTTCCCTTCGATATGTTAGTGACACCGGCTGACCCGGACGTGGGGTATCTGGCTGAAGCTTTGCGGCAACGGGCAGGCACTTTGGTTTCCAATAATCCGGAGGGGCGATTTGGCGCGTTCGGAGGGCTTGCGGATAAGTTGATGGAAAAAGCACCGTGGGATGATTATTTTGGCCCCGGTTCACCCCTTGAAAAGCTATGTGAACTTGATGGGTATGTCTTGCGGTTAGGGGCCGACCCGGATACCACAACTTTATTGCATTATGCAGAATATCTTGCTGATTTGGTGAACAAACGGCGTGTCAGGCGTCATCGTTTGGTGCCGGACAATGAGGGGGCAATTGTGCGCACCGTTGAATGTCTGGATGATGATCAAGGAATTGCTGACTATGCGGACGGGGACTATTTCATCATAATTCTGAATGAATTTTTGTTAAGCGGGCAGGGACGGCACGGAATGGTGGGTGGCGCTAAAAGTGATCTCATAAACGCCAGAGAGCTAGTGAAATTTGCCACCAAGTGGCTAGAGAATAATCTAGGGTCCTGACCCTAGGATAATGCCGTTTTGTTGCATTGTCGCAAAGTTAAACTTTCAAAAAAAAGGGACCCCGCAGGGTCCCCAAAAGTTGGCTTCTCTCAAGAGAATTTTAGGCAGAAAAATATAGTTCGAACTCAACCGGATGCGGCGTATGTTCGAAGCGGATTACCTCTTCCATTTTTAGTTCGATATAGGCATCGATCTGATCGTCATCGAACACGCCACCGGCTTTAAGGAAGTCGCGATCTTTATCCAGTTCCACCAGAGCTTCACGTAATGAGCCGGCAACCGTTGGAATTTCTTTAAGCTCTTCAGGGGGAAGGTCATAAAGATCTTTATCCATGGCTTCACCGGGATCAATTTTGTTGATGATGCCGTCAAGACCGGCCATCAACAGGCATGAAAATGCCAGATAGGGGTTGGCCATTGGATCAGGGAACCTTACCTCAACCCGCTTGCCGTTTGGTGACTGGCAAAAGGGAATGCGCACAGAGGCAGAGCGGTTGCGGGCTGAATAGGCCAACAATACCGGCGCTTCATATCCGGGCACTAAACGCTTGTAGGAGTTGGTGGAGGGGTTGGTGAAAGCGTTGATTGCCTTGGCGTGTTTGATTACGCCGCCAATATAATAAAGCGCTTCTTTTGACAGGCCTGCATATTCGTCACCGGCGAAAAGCGGTTTGCCATCTTTCCAGATTGACTGGTTGCAATGCATGCCGGAGCCATTGTCGCCAAAAACCGGTTTTGGCATAAAGGTGGCGGTTTTTCCATAAACATTGGCAACCTGTTGCACCACATATTTATAGATCTGCACCTGATCGGCACTTTCGATCATTGGAGCATATTTAATGCCAAGTTCGTGCTGGGCGGAGCCAACTTCATGGTGATGCTTTTCAGTTGTCACGCCCATGTCTGACATTACCGTAAGCATTTCAGAGCGAATATCCTGAGCGCTATCCACGGGGGGGACGGGGAAATATCCACCCTTAATAGGAATGTGGTGGCCGGTATTGCCAGCTTCATAATCAGCATCGGAATTGGTGCCAAGTTCGTAATGATCAAGCTTAAAGCCGGTATTATAGGGCTGGGCCGCATATTTCACGTCATCAAACAGAAAAAATTCCGGCTCGGGACCAAATACAACGCTATCGCCAATGCCTGAGGATTTAAGATAGGCCTCGGCTTTTTTGGCCGTTGAGCGTGGATCACGATTATAGGGCTGATAGGTTGCAGGTTCTAAAATATCGCAATTGATCGACAGGGTAGCCTGACCAAAAAACGGATCAACATAAGCTGAAGCAACATCTGGCATCAGCACCATGTCGCTTTCATTAATAGCTTTCCAGCCCGCAATGGAGGAGCCGTCAAACATTGCGCCATCTTCAAACATGTCTTCGTCAACAATGTTCGCATCAAGGGTGACATGTTGAAGCTTGCCGCGCGGATCAGTAAACCTGAGATCGACAAATTTAATGTCCTCGTCTTTAATCTGTTTTAGAATGTCAGCTACAGAACTCATTTTTTGTTCCTTTTAGAGTTTTAAGTTTGCTTAGAGTTTAAGTTTGTTGTTTTTTGTGATTTGCAGGGGATTAAAACCGTTAGGCATTGACCTCAAAAACTTGACCCCAGTTAAAGCGCATCATCACCGCTTTCGCCGGTGCGAATGCGAATTGCCTGCTCCACCGTATATACAAAAATTTTGCCATCGCCGATGCGCCCGGTCTGGGCAGCTTCGCGTATGGCTTCTATGGCTTTTTCGGCCAGAGCATCAGGGCATACAACCTCAATTTTTACCTTGGGCAGAAAATCCACAACATATTCCGCCCCACGATAAAGTTCCGTATGGCCCTTTTGTCGACCAAACCCCTTGGCTTCGGTTACCGTGATCCCCTGCAATCCAACTTCCTGAAGTGCCTCTTTGACTTCATCGAGCTTAAATGGCTTGATGATTGCTTCGATTTTTTTCATGGCAATTTCCATCTGCACAGCTTTTGGGCATGTGCGGTTCGTGTGCAAAGTATCTGGCAGGATTTGCCCAAAAAACGCGGGCCAGTCTGCCTGCACGTGAACCTGCATTTTTTGTGCCAGTTTTATAGCCCTCCGCAAACATCAAGTTTTTTCGCTTTGTTAGGGGTTTGAGCTGAAATTTTGCAGATATCAATCGGAGCGAATGCCTAAAAATTAGGCAGGTAGCCTGAAATTAGTGCAATCTTCAATGGG
>CAZMVQ010000120.1:0-1091 GCA_964569865.1 uncultured Devosia sp. | reverse complement strand
AATGGCTCTTAGCAGGATATTATAGGGCAGGGAGCGCGATGCCAACTGGTTTACAGTTCCCGAAACATAGATTCCGTTTTCTGGCTGGGCATAGAAAAACGCGCCCGATATTCCGGAATGTCCAATAATTTGCGGTTGTTTTTTGAACATTGTCAAAATTGGCGGCAGTTGAAACAGCATAATGCCGGTGCCGTATTGCAGGGGGAAAAATATCCGCCGCCAGTCAGAACATATGGTTTGTAGCAATTGGGGGGAGAATAATTTGCCTTCAAAAAAGGCGGAAATAAATTCAATTCCATCAGCGGCAGTTGAAACAATGGCTCCATCAGCGCCGACGCTGGTCATCACAAGGGGAATGTTGAGCTGATTTTTGCCATTTCTAAGGGGGATGATTTTTTGCCCGGCGCGTGGGCCATCAGCTTCAAATCGCCATGTATTTTTTAGACTTAAAGGTTCTACAATTCGGGTTTTTACGGCCTCGGTGAAACTTACACCTAATGATTTTTCAATTATTGCGCCTAGCAGTTGAAAATTGGTGTCAGAATAAAAAGCCTTCCTCGCAGTGCCGGGGGCAAATTTTGGTTTCATGGCAGATCTGGCCGTCTTTACCACATCGTCAAGGTTATAAGATTTGTCGTTGCCAAGAAGAACATCTTTGAGGAAAACCGAGCCGTCGCTTTGTTTTTGTTCGAAATAGTCGGCAATTCCTGAAGTGTGGGCCAAAAGATTTTGCACAGTGATGGAGGCTGTATAATCTTTGCCTCCTAATTTATGTAATCCATCCAGATAACCGGGCGCAAAAAATTCCACTATCGGGGTATCAAGGCTGATGGTTTTATCTTCAACCAGCTGCATAATGATGGCGGTTGCAAATAATTTGGTGGCGCTGGCCAAAAAATATGGTGTATCCGGGCCGATATCCTGACCATCGAATTCGCCAGCAAAACCTGAGGCAAGTTCGCCGGTTGAAGAATTTTTTGCACATATGGCCAGCTCATATATCTGCTTGTTGTTTGAAGCATTTTTTATGATTTTTTCAAATTTTGGATTTGTTGAGCTGATTGTTCTTCTCCTGCCCGATGAAATTTGCC
>CAZMVQ010000119.1:0-4229 GCA_964569865.1 uncultured Devosia sp. | reverse complement strand
TTTGCGACACGAGGTCGCTTTGAAGAGTTGTTTACACGTCTGATGGCGGAGTGAACCACCCGTACCACCGGGTGAATCCAGGTCCCTGAATAAAGAGCGGGACTGACAATGTACTAAAGCGTAGTTTTACGCGGGGTGAGCAACGTGAGAAGCTCACTCTCCTGGTAACCATAAACCGGGTGAAGGCTAGATAGCGGGTATGATGAACATATGTGAATCTGCGTTAAAGATCGTTAGCTCAAACAAGCCAAAGTGGTTGACAGGCTTGAGCCAAAAAGGCATCGGGAGAGGAAACGGATTACATAGTGCCGTTTCGTGGTCATCATTCTCCCCGGTCGACAGCAGGCATCTACCCCCGTGCACTTTTCGAAGCGGAACGTGGAAACCTCGTATCACTCCCGGCCTTGATCGGGACAGTAGATTGCAAAATCTGCCTATGGCGATGCGGGTTTGGGATGCCGGAAAAAGCGAATGCCGTGCTGTAACGGTGCGGATACGGGGTGGAACATTCCCCGGCGCGAAAGCGAGCCCACGTCCGGCGGGTCTTTTATCGCAAGATAATTTGTCAGAACCGTCAGCATGAGGGAAAGCAAATGACAATAATGGATATTCCGTTGATTGGTGCACCCCCATCGTGTTTGAAATGGAATTCCATTGACTGGAATACCATCGAAAAGCACGTAAGACGGCTGCAAATACGCATTGCGAAAGCTACCCGGGAAAGGCGCTGGGGCACGGTGAAATCCCTGCAATGGCTCCTGACCCACTCGTTTTATGCCAAATTACTGGCAGTAAAGCGGGTTGTATCAAACCGTGGCCGTAAAACGGCTGGGGTTGATGGAATAACCTGGACTACATCGAAACAGAAGTTTGATGCCGTCTGGTCAATGAGGCGGCGAGGCTATCACCCGCAGCCGCTTCGGCGCATTTATATTCCTAAAAAGAACGGCAAGAAACGTCCGCTTGGAATCCCAACCATGAGCGACAGGGCGATGCAGGCATTATACCTGCTTGCTCTGGAACCTGTGGCGGAAACCACGGCGGATGTGAACTCCTATGGCTTTCGGCCAAAGCGTTCGCCTGCCGATGCCGTTGTGCAATGCTTTTATGTTCTTTGTAAAAAGCATTTTGCTCAATGGGTTCTCGAAGGGGACATAAAATCGTGTTTTGATCGGATCAGCCATTCGTGGCTGATGGCCAACATTCCGACAGATAAAACCATCCTGTCGAAATGGCTGGCGGCGGGCTTCATGGAAAAGGGATCTTTTTATCCCACCTCAGCCGGTACGCCGCAAGGTGGGATTATCTCTCCGGTTCTGGCCAACATGGCGCTGGATGGTCTGGAAACAACCGTCAAAAAGGCGGTTCGAAAAGATCAGAAAGTGAATGTTGTCAGATACGCGGACGACTTTATCATCACCGGCATATCGGAAGAATTGCTGGCAGATAAAGTGATGCCTGCCCTTGAGGTTTTTCTGAGAACGCGTGGACTGGAACTCTCGGTTGAGAAAACCAGAATCACGCATATCAGAGATGGATTTGACTTTCTCGGGTTCAACATACGTAAGTATGGGAAAGGTAAACTCCTCACCAAGCCGTCCAAAAGCTCGGTGAAAGCCTTCCTGCAAAACACACGGGATTGCATCAAGTCCAACAAAACAGCCCCAACGGACAGTGTCATCAGGCAACTCAATGCGAAGATAAGAGGCTGGGCCAATTATCATCGCCATGCCGTTGCCAAGAAGACCTTCGCCCATGTGGACCATCAAATTTTTCTGGTGCTGTGGTTATGGGCTAAACGAAGACATCCTAACAAAGGGGATCGCTGGATTAAGCGGCGTTATTTCCGCTCCAGTGGTCTGCGAAACTGGGTGTTTTCAGCATCATCCCACGACACGGCGGGTCATATCTCGCACCTGGACTTGTTCTATGCTGCGAGTGTCAAAATCCGTCGGCACGTCAAAATCAGAGCAACCGCTACTCCCTATGATCCTGCTTTTGCGGATTACTACAAAACCCGAGCACTTCGGAATCGAGTACGTCCGCTGGCAAAATGGGATAGTTGGTGGCTATGATGGCCGCAAGCCGCACGGACAAACAGGGTATCTGGGTCGGGGAACCGGCTTTTGAAAAGGCTTGAGCCGTGTGCGGGGAAACTCGCAAGCACGGTTCTTAGGAGAGAAAACAGCCGCAAGGCTGTTTTCTTATCCGGCGAATCTTGTTTTGCGCCGGTTTCTGGCATAGATTCAAAGGTGCCCATTGGGCTCGGTTAGCATGCTGAGCTGGGGCATCGCGATGCTCCTTTTAACAGGAGATATCCGATGCAACACCATAAGCAACTGATCGACAAGCGTGAGCTGACGAGGCTCGTCAAATACTCGCCTCAGCATATCGCGCGCCTGGAGAAGGCAGGCCAATTCCCAAAGCGAATCCGGCTTGGCCAGACAAGAGGCGAGAAGCGGCTTTGCCGCGACCGGGAATAAACAATGGGTCGCGTGGCTACTGTCTGAGATCGAGGAGTGGATAGATGAGCGTCTGCAAAGACGCGGCTCCATCGACGCGATTTGATGAGGCACGGAAACTCCTCTTGAAAGAGCGAAAGGCCGCTTTCCTTTACCGGGAGCGGCCTTTTTTTCGAGCGGGCGGACGAACGGAAACAGGGGGTTATATAACGTCGCACATTTTTGCATTTGCGACCTTGGGTCAAAAAACGGCTCTATTCCTGTAAATCAGCGGTGTTGACGGATTGCAGAATGTGTTGCGTAATCCAACCCGTCATTTTTCAAGGAAAAACGTTTTTACTGAATATTTTTCATATGAATATTCTCCCTTGAGTATTCTTATATAGAAGGAAGTGCCAATTTGGCGTAACCGGTGCGGCCAGTATGGCACCTCTTGAAGTGCCAATTTGGCACTTGTGGCCTTGCCATGGCTCATTTCCTGGCGATTTTCAGGTGCAGGGTGTAAATATTGGGCTTTCCCAGCCCCTGGCGCTTGATCGAAATGCAGCTTGCCTTTTCCAGCTCGTCAATATAGCGCACGATGCTGCGCTTGCCCGAGCCCATGTCGTTGGCCAGTGTCTCCTGCCCCGGAAAGCAGAAATCATTCTGCCAGGCATAGGACAGCAGCATGGAATAGGTCAGCTTTGCGCCAACGGACAATTCCTTTGATTTGAGGATGAAATTCGGCACCTGGGTAAAGCCGCCGGAAGAGACCGGATCAAAGCCTTCAAGAATGATGTTTTTGTAGCGTTTTACGATGTCGCCTGCGATATGCTCCATATCTTCAAGATTATACCATGCCGGGGGGGCGTTTCGCTGGCATTGTCAAGCGGATCAGTGGATATCGGCAAATGGCGCGGCTCGGAGGGGGCGAAGGGCTCTGGCTCGCTTCCCCACTCTTCGGGGGCGGCCAACATGCCCAGCTTGCGCTGAAAATTCTGGATCAGCAGCTTGTCTTCCCTGCCCCGTTCGATGAGATCGTCAATCTGGCTGTTCATGCGCTCGATTTGGCTGTCCTTCACTTCCATCTGGGTGCGCAATAATTCGTTTTCCCTTTCCACCTGATTGAGCAAGCGTTCGTCTGCTTGAGGCGGGCGCGCCTCGCTGTCTTGACCGGTCTGACCGGGGTCTGTCATGGCTTGTCCATCTGTGCCGGGAGCCGGGTTTTCGCCGCCATTTGCAGCATGTCCGGCCACGGCCTGGCGGGGTGGGTCAATGCGGCTGACAGGGGCGGACACGGGGTCTGGCGGGCGGGTAAACCGCTCACGCTCCAGGATTTCGGCGATCAGTCTTTGCACGGAGGCTTCGGAGACAAAATACTGCTCCCCGTGCATGGTCTCCACCTTGGTGCAGTCCAGCTTGTCGTGCTGGCAATAGCGCAACAGGGTGCGCTTTGAGCGGGGGAGATCGGCCTCGTCAAACAGGCCGGAGACCTGGTTCATGTCCAGTGAATAGATGGGCGCAAGTTCTGGCACGCTTTCCATGGATGCCTCACTCTGACCGGGCGTGCCGGGGTCTGGCGGGGTTTGTCCAATGCTGTCATTCATGCCCCCAGTTTAGCAAAACAGCGGGGGATTGCATGGCGGTTATCCCCATATGGCAAGGATCAGAGCGCAACGCAAAGCACGGCTCGTCAAGTATCTATCACACTGTTTCTATTGCATAATTAGGCATGCGCACAGAGCATGTCTCGCAAAAGTGGAAACCGGTTTTGCGATAAAGACATGC
>CAZMVQ010000118.1:0-4297 GCA_964569865.1 uncultured Devosia sp. | reverse complement strand
ATGAATTTAATAGGTCCTGACCCTAGGTCACCAAAATACAATATTGGCGGACCTAAGCAAATCGGTTTATGAACCAATAAGATGAACTAATGGATGATATGAATATGGATCAAGGTATTTTTGTGCCGCTGATGCTTGGCATTCTTGAAGGGTTGACCGAATTTTTGCCGGTTTCCTCTACCGGGCATTTGCTGCTGGCCGGATATTTTTTTGATATGAAGCAACCGGCGACCTTTATCGTGCTTATTCAGCTTGGTGCAATATTGGCCATTGTCACTATTTATTTTGCCAAGCTGTTTTCCCTTTTGATGGCTGCATTAAGGGGCGAAAAAGGGGCGTGGCTGTTTGCCCTCAATGTATTTTTAGCCTCGATACCGGCGGCAATGGTCGGGGTTTGGGCTTATGATTTCATCCAAGGGGTAATTTATGAAAGCGTAATGACCATCTCAATTATGCTGATCGTTGGTGGCATAATATTAATCATTGTTGATCGCCTGCCCCTAAAACCAAAATATGATGATATTTATACCTATCCTTGGCACCTGTGCCTGATTATCGGGATTTTTCAAATGCTGGCGCTGGTTCCCGGTGTTTCCAGATCAGGGGCAACGATTGTTGGCGCTTTATTATTTGGAACCGACAAACGCTCGGCAGCCGAGTTCACATTTTTCATCGCCCTTCCGATAATGACCGGGGCATTTGTTTTTGATTTTTATAAAAACCGTGACCTTATCATCAATGGCGGCTTGGGCATTGATATTGCCATCGGCTTTGCGGCGGCATTTATTGTCGGTGCGATAGTGGTTCGCTATCTGCTGGATTTTGTTTCAAAACACGGGTTTAGTTTTTTTGGCTGGTGGCGGATCGTAATTGGCAGCGCTGGACTGATTGCCCTTTGGTATTTTTGATTTTTCAAAATAACTTAACGCTTACAAGGCCTATTGAGTATGGGGTTGGCAAACTCTGATCTTTATATTAGAAAAAAATTATATATAAGTATCCACATATATAGTAACCCATGAGGAATAGTGATGAATTTTGCAAATCGGGCGGCTTACAAACTTAATATTGCGATGTTTTTTCAAATGCTTGTTATGGCCGCATTATTGGTGGCAGCGCTTGCGATAACAACATTTGCAATGACAACATCTGCCCAGGCGCAGAATTTTTCTGTAGCTAATGACATTACTGCGCAAGATGCGTTTGCAGGAATGCAAAATCAAACTCTGGTGATGATTGACGTCAGAACCGAGGGGGAATGGGCGCAATCCGGTGTGGCCACCGGGGCTATTCCAATTTCCATGCTGGATGCGCAATTCCTTGACAAGTTGGCTGAAGTTCAGGCGCAAAATCCGGACAAAACCATTGCTTTTATTTGTGCATCCGGGCGTCGATCGACCATCGTACAGACCAGATTAAGCGATATGGGGTTCAGTGACATTTTTTCGGTTTATGGGGGAACCACGGGTTCTTCGCGTTCACCGGGCTGGATTGCTGAGGGCCTTCCGGTTACTCCATGGCCTTAATGGGTCGGGTCTATCAGCCTTTACCGGCAGCTCTTTTTTCGTCACATTGGCGTTTTCCAGAATAAAAACCCTTTGACCGACCAATTCAGCAAAATCTATTTCTGATTTGATCGCTGGAAACGGCGCCATTTTCGGGTAATGTCCCTTTTGAAATTTTGAAAAAGGGAAATTACACATGAAACTGGATTCTTTGGCCCTGCATCATGGCTATACGTCCGAGGCAACAACCAAAGCTGCGGCCGTACCGATTTATCAAACCACAAGCTATACGTTTGACGATACTCAGCACGGGGCAGATCTGTTTGACCTGAAAGTGGCGGGCAATATCTATACAAGGATCATGAACCCGACCACGGCGGTGATCGAGCAACGTCTGGCAGAAATGGAGGGCGGCATTGGCGGTCTTGCCGTGGCGTCTGGCATGGCGGCAATAAATTATGCCATTCTAACCATAACAGAGGCTGGCGATAATATCGTTTCCACTTCCCAGCTTTATGGGGGCACCTATAACCTGTTCAAGCATACCTATCCGCGTCAGGGAATTGAGGTTCGCATGGCCTCCTACGATGATTATGAGAGCATTGAGGCCCATATTGACGACAAAACAAAAGCGATATTTTGTGAAAGTATCGGCAATCCGGCCGGCAATATTGTTGATATTGAAAAGCTGGCCAAGATTGCCAGCAGGCACGGCGTGCCCTTGATTGTCGACAATACGGTGGCCACACCATATCTTTGCCGACCGTTTGAATTCGGGGCTGATATTGTTGTTCATTCCCTGACAAAATATATTGGCGGCCATGGAAATTCCATCGGCGGCATAATTATCGACAGCGGAAAATTCGACTGGGTAAAAAACAAGGCTCGTTTCGAAGTACTTAATATTCCCGACCCGTCATATCATGGTGTTATCTATACCGAAGCCCTTGGAGAAGCTGCCTATATTGGCCGCGCGCGGGTTGTGCCACTGCGCAATACCGGTGCGGCTCTTTCTCCCTTCAACGCATTTTTAGCCCTGCAGGGGCTGGAAACTCTGGGGTTGAGAATGGAGCGCCATTGTGAAAATGCGCAAAAAGTTGCGCAATGGTTGCAAGATCATCCAAAGGTAAGCTGGGTGAACTATGGGGCGCTACAAAACAGCCCCTTTAAGCCAACGGCGGATAAAATCACCAAGGGCAAAGCATCCGGGATTTTGAGTTTTGGCATCAAGGGAGGCGAAGCGTCTGGAGCGAAATTTATCGATGCTCTTGCGATGATCCTAAGGCTGGTAAATATTGGAGATGCCAAATCTTTGGCCTGTCATCCGGCCTCCACTACCCATCGCCAGTTAAACGAAGAAGAGCTGGCTTCAGCCGGAGTTTCTGCTGATCTGGTGCGAATTTCGGTCGGAATTGAACATATTGACGATATTATTGCCGATATTGAGCAGGCTCTTGAAAAGGCCTGATTGGGTCTTTTTACCAAAAATTAAAAAAGATCGCGTCAGTTTTTAGCTGATGCGGTCTCGACTTGCTCAAACTGGCCGCGACGACAAAACCGCCACATATAGGTGGGTAATATCGCATCCATGGTTTCAAGCTCCATATCAAAAGCTGCAAAACTGCGCTTTTCATAAATGGCATCCTGCGACACAACATTATCGGTATTCCAGCGAATTACCTTATCCACAGTTAGCCATGGATTGGGTAATATCTGACAAAATACCGCCTCGAATTTTGCCAGACCGGTGGGCATTGGAATTAACAGGCGCGAACGATTGCTGGTGCCAAGAACCCGGCCCATAAGCTCTTCCATGGTTTCAACATCGGGTCCGCCAAGTTCATAAATTGTGCCGTTGCGCACTTTGCCACTGGTAGCCAACACCAGAGCTTGAGCCACATCACCAACAAATACCGGCTGTTGTTTATATTTTGCTCCAATAACCGGAAAAACCGGAAACATGCGCGCCCATGTACCAAATAGATTGAAAAATCTGTCGCCAGAGCCAAAAATCTGGGCAGGGCGCAAGATTATTGCCTTGGGAAATAGTTTTAAAACCTGATCATCACCAAGCTGGCGTGCGACAAAATTGGTGCTTTTGGATAATTCGTTGGCGCCAAGCTCAGACATATGCACAAGGCGTTCAACATCTGCATTTTTGGCGGCGCGAGCAACATTTGCAGCACCAAGATGATGCACAGCATCAAATTTTTGTTTGCCGCGCTCATACCAGATGCCTGCCAGATTTATCACAATATCGGCACCGTTTACGGCCCTTGCCACCGAATCATAATTGCGCACATTCACCTGAATTGGCAATATTTGGCCAACGGTTCCAAGGGGCAACAGATGTCCTGCCAGATCGGGCCTTCTGACCCCGACACGAATACGACAACCAAGTTTTGCCAGCTTTTGAATGAATTGAGACCCGACAAACCCGGAACCGCCGATTACAGTGACAAGTTTAGATTCGAGATTCATGATATTTGCGCCCTTTATATCTGACCGGATCATTGGAAATATCATATAGATTGCCCAATGGTTTCAGGGGCAGAACCCTGATATCAATTTGATAAACCCATGCATGGCGCTTGTCGAGGGTACAGATAGGCAAATTTTATAGATCAACGATTAAATGGCGCTAAAAACCACAACTACCAAATGCACAAGTTGCGGATTGACAAACTGAGCCTTGCCCCATAGTGAACTGGCACAAATCCTGTTACCCCTTTTGAATTGCCCTGGTGGCGGAATTGGTAGACGCGCTAGCTTCAGGTGCTAGTTTCTGTATG
>CAZMVQ010000117.1:1456-4342 GCA_964569865.1 uncultured Devosia sp. | reverse complement strand
AAGGGGAAATGGCTGCACAAAAGCAAAAAACATTGGTATTACTATAGGGATAAATATGACGCCTGCCCCGAACATATAGGCGGTCACGGTGGAAAACATATTGACGATGGGAAAGCCAATGGCAATGAAACTGATTGAGACCAAAGCAACAGTGATAAGAAACAGGGGCCAATTCAAAAGGGGGTGAAAAATTATACCAATGATGGCAGCTGCTATCAGGCTGGCAATCGTTAGGGTGATAATTTTTGACCAGAAGTAAGCAGCTGCTGAAATAGGCGTTATAGCCAAGGCCCGTTGAGTATCCTCACCCTTCTCTAGCATTACCAATGCACCAAGAAAAAACACCCCGAGGGCTGACGGGTCAGAATATATAAAAAGCGCCACCGCCCAGACGGGAAGATATTGGCCAAGTGAAAACAAAACGACCCCATAGATCGCCAGCACAAATCCATAAGCCAGATAGATACCATTGCGAAATTGCAAAAGCATATCATGGCGGAGCAGGGCGAAAAAATATGGGGGCATTAGCTTTTATCGCCCTCATTTTCACCTGTTTTTCCGTTTTGTTTAGCGGAATTGGTGACCTTGATAAACACTTCTTCAAGGCTTGCTTCAAGAGTATGGATGGAGCGGATATCAGATTGTTTGATTGCCTTTAGGAACTTTTGATTTTCGCCAAGATTTTCCATCGGGAAGCAGTTTGAAACTACGCCGTTCTTACCATTGGCAATCAGTTCAACCTGATGTTTGCCATAGGAAAGTTTAAGCTCCTTTGGCTCTCCGACAACCGGAATTTCGCCGTTGAACAAAAACCCCACCCGATCACAAATCTGATCGGCCTCTGCCATATTGTGGGTGGTTAAGAATATGGTTTTGCCCTGATCTTTGAGGTCGGTAAGCAGCTTATGGGTCTTGCGGGCGCGCGTCGGATCCTGCCCTGTGGTTGGCTCATCCAAAAACAACAATTCGGGATCGTGAATAAGGGCGCGGCAAAGATTTAGGCGCATTTTCATACCCTTGGAAAAATCAGCAACCCGCTGATTGGCAACATCCCTTAAGCCAACCATTTCTAAAACCTGGAGCGGATTTAGAGTAGTACCTGAATAAAGCGAGGCAAAAAGCTGGAGATTTTCTTTAGCGGTCAGGCGCAAATAAAGAGCCGGCAATTCAAAACACACTCCGATATTTTGATAGAACTGGCGTGAAACTTCTGCAATCGGTTGCGAGAAGACATTGGCGCTGCCTGAAAAGCCTTTCAGCAGACCCATGAGGATTTTCTGGGTGGTGGATTTTCCGCATCCTGATGGACCAAGCAGGCCAAAAACTTCACCCTTGTAAATTTTCAGATTGAGACCATTCAAAATCTTCTGTGATGAATGGGGGTAGGTGAATGACAGGTTTTTAACGGACACCACTGCCATATTGACCGGTCTGGGTTTTGAGGCGTTCATGGGATTTGCTTCCATTGCGCACTTACTTTATGGGGCAATTTTTAAAAGCTGAGCCTAAACCGGTGTGAAGGAAGATAAAAGAGGAAAACATAATATTATGGGATTTATGGCTTGACTCTGAATAAATGCTTGTTCATGTTTTGTTCGGTAAATAGTTTGAGTTATTGCAAGTTTGATTGCTGGCAATTGGGAAAGAATTGAATTTTGGTTGAGCCGTTCAAAAATTTTTTTAACCCGGAAATGATTGCCCGGATGGGTGAGTGTTTATGCGAGAGTGGAGCAAAGCTCGGGATCGATTTTGACGAGCAGGAATTCGTTAAATTTTGCGTTGAGGGCATTGAGAGCCGTGAGTTAAAAGAGCGCTCCAACAGAATTGTTGATGGGCTAAAAAAGTATTTGCCGGCGGATTTTTTGATCGCAGGGAAGATATTAGTGGGCAGTCTTGATCCTTCTTCAGATTTGCCACTTGATACGTCTGGCGATTTGATGCGGGGCGTTGGAATTCGGGGGTGGGCGATTATGCCGATGGCTGATTATGTGGGGGTTGCCGGTCTTAAGCATGTGGACGAGGGGCTGGAGATTTTGCGGGAATTGACCTGTCGCTGGTCGTCGGAATTTGGCATCAGGCCGTTTTTCAGGGACCATCCTGATCAGACATTGAAAATTGTCAGCGGATGGGTAGGGGATGATAATTTTCATGTGCGTCGCCTGATAAGTGAGGGAAGCAGGCCGCGTTTACCATGGGGTTTGCGGTTGCATGATTTTGTTGAAGACCCGGCACCGGTTATAAAATTGCTTGAACAATTAAAGGACGATGATAGCGAATATGTGCGCCGATCCGTGGCCAACAATCTCAATGACATTGCCAAAGACCACCCGGATCTGGTGGCTGAAATAGCAAAAAACTGGTTGCAAAATGCTTCGAGCGATCGAAAGCGGTTGGTGCGGCATGCTTTGCGTTCTTTGATAAAACAGGGACACAAAGGCGCGCTTAAGGCTCTTGGATATGGTCCGGCTAATGTTCAGGTTAATAGTTTTGAGGTTTTAACACCTGAAGTGGTTTTGGGCGGCGCGCTGGAATTTGATCTGAACTTGGCCTCTGCTGGTGCTGATGAGCAGGCGTTGATTATTGATTATGTGGTTCACCACCTGAAAGCTAATGGCCAAACCAGTGGCAAGGTTTTCAAGTGGAAAAATACGCAACTGAAATCGGGAGCTGAATTGAGCGCGCAAAAACGCCATCCGATGAGGCCGATCACCACCCGCAAATATTATGGCGGGGGGCATCGGGTTGAAATATTGGTCAATGGCGAAACTGTTTGTGGTGCGGATTTTGAGTTGAAACTGGCTTGAAATGTGTGGTGCTTAATCGCAAGACAAAGAACAAGCCAGTCAACAAATTGGGCCTTTTAAAAATTCTCGACTATAAAGTTCT
>CAZMVQ010000117.1:0-1356 GCA_964569865.1 uncultured Devosia sp. | reverse complement strand
TATAAAGTTCTTGATTATAAAGTTCTTGGATATTGCATGTAAATTTCCTGAATTCCGGCCAGAACATCTTCATCAAGGGTAATGTCTTTGGCTTCAATGTTGGTTTTTAATTGCTCAAGATTTGTCGCCCCGATGATTACAGATGTCATAAATGGTTTGGAAAGACAAAACGCTATGGCCATCTGCGCTATATCCAAATTGTGTTTTTTGGCCAGTTCCATATATTTTTTTATTGCCGGCTCGGTGCGTTTATTGGCTCTGTAAAATGAGCTGGATATATCGCCGCGAGTGCCTTTTGGATTAGCACCATCAAGATATTTTCCGGTCAGAACTCCAGCACCGAGGGGTGAATAGGCCAACAGACCTACGTCCTCATGATGGGCTAATTCGGCAAGGTCCAGATCGTAATATCGGCGCAGGAAATTATATTCATTTTGAATCGAGGCCACACGCGGAAGGTTTTTTTCTTCAGCCAGTCGCAGATATTGCATGGTGCCCCATGCAGTTTCGTTGGAAAGCCCGATATGGCGTATTTTTCCCTCGTTTACTAAAGATTGCAGGGTTTCAAGCACTTCCGTAAAATTGGATGCAAGGGAATTGCGTTCCTGCTTAAACGGGTCATAGTTCCATGAGTTTTCAAAGTGATAGCTGCCCCGGTTTGGCCAGTGAAGCTGATAAAGATCGATATAGTCGGTTTGCAGACGTTTAAGACTGCTCTCAACGGCGAGCCGGATGGAATTTTTGTCCATTGCAGAGCTGTTACGGATCCATGGAATGCCCGGCCCGGCAATTTTGCTGGCTAAAATCCATTGTTCTCGTTTTCCGGATTTTTTGAACCAGGAGCCGATTATTTCTTCGGTTGCCCCACATGTTTCTTCGTTGGGGGGCACGGCATAAAGTTCTGCTGTATCCATGAAGTTTATCCCGGTTTCCATAGCCTTTTCAATCTGGGCATGGCCTTCGGCTTCGGTGTTTTGGCGACCCCAGGTCATGGTTCCAAGACAAATTTGGGATACCTTTAGATCGGTGCGGCCAAGATTGTTAAACTTCACGGTAATGACTTTCTTTGTTGAAAATTCTGAATAATAATTTCGAAAATAACTGATGCAGTTTATTGCGAGGGGGTTTGACCTGCAAGAATTTTTTGAAAGTTAGTTTGACATTGTCGAATGGTTTGCTTGCATGAATATTTGCCGTTTTAATGCCGAAAATTTGAAAAATGATCATTGGTGAAATTAACGCTTCACAAGTGAAGATCTTGGGCCTATATAGGCGCTGCGTCCGAATAGCTGACGCAACATTTTGGCGCGGGGTGGAGCAGCCCGGTAGCTCGTCAGGCTCATAACCTGAAGGTCG
>CAZMVQ010000116.1:1238-4345 GCA_964569865.1 uncultured Devosia sp. | reverse complement strand
TCGAAATGGGCATTATTGATCCGGTTAAAGTGGTTCGCACCGCTTTGCAGGATGCCACATCGGTTGCATCTTTGTTGATCACCACAGAAGCAATGATTGCCGAAACTCCCAAAGATGATGCCCCTGCAATGGGCGGCGCACCTGACATGGGCGGCATGGGCGGCATGGGCTTCTAATAAGCCCAAGCACCCAAATCATTTAGTGTTCGAGCCGGTCATGCCGGCTCGAATGGCGGCATGGGTTTCTAAAGAAACCCTCTACGCAAAATATTGCTGGTTTGATTTTTCCCAATCTCAAACTGCAAAATCAAGGCGCACCATAATTGGTGCGCCTTTTTTATTACCAAAAATATTGAGGCAAAACTATTTGCCTTTTTTCATGCCAACAGCAATCTCAAAGCCATAATAATCGATACACCAATTACCAAGGGGCGAATTAATCTTGCTCCGAAATGAAGTCCGATTTTCGCCCCTAAATACCCACCAAATATCTGCCCCACGCCCATGGCCAGTGCGACCTGCCAAACCACATCTCCGGCGGGAATAAACAGGGTAAGTGCGGCTATATTTGATGTGAAATTTAGAATTTTTGTGTGGGCCGTTGCTTTAACAATACCCATACCAAACAAGGCTACGAAGCCAATGGTGAAGAACGAACCGGTGCCTGGTCCCAAAAATCCGTCATAAAAGCCAATTGCAAATCCAAAGATCGGTCCAAAAATTACAAAATCCAGCTTTGAAGCCTGATCTTCATCGCCAAGCCTTGGAGCGAATATGAAATAAATTGCGATCAATATCATCGCAAAGGGGATAATTGTTGCAAGCTGACTGCTGTCAATTGAGCTGACCGTCAACGCTCCAAGAAAAGCCCCAAGAAATGTGGCAATAACCGATGCGACTATTAGAAAAAGCTTCACTTTGCCATTGCGCCAAAAGGTAAAAGCGGCCACCCCCGTGCCTATCACGCCCTGAAATTTGTTGGTGGCCAGAGCTGCAATTGGAGAAAGCCCCGCCATTAACAAAGCAGGCAAGGCAATCAGCCCGCCACCACCGGCAACTGCATCGACAAAACCGGCGACAATTCCAACTCCGGCAAGCATGACCAGAAGCGAGGGATCAAGCATTAAAATATCAGACAATAATAAAAGGAAATTCTTTTTGGAGTTTTTGGGAAATATTAGCAAGATGCTGACACACTTACCTGACGAGTTTTATTGAAATTGCGGAGAAGCACTATGACAACAACCTATCGCGGACATAAAGTTGCCGTCGTTTTTCCCTGCCATAATGAAGAAATCGCAATTGGAGATGTTATAAAATCATTTGCCAAAGCCATACCAGCAGCGCAGATATTTGTATTTGATAACGCATCCACCGATAAAACCAGCACAGTGGCAAAGGGTGCGGGAGCCAAAGTTATATACGAGCCAAACAAGGGCAAGGGTAATGCTGTACGAAGGATTTTTGCCGATGTGGAGGCCGACATTTATATCATGGCCGATGGCGATGGCACCTATGACGCAAACATCGCCCCGGTTCTGATCGATCGGCTGATTGATGAGCGGCTTGATATGGTTGTGGGCACCAGAAGCCCCACCGGAGATGGTGAGGTCTATCGTTTTGGGCATAGTTTTGGAAATCGCTTGTTGACCGGGACTGTGGCAAAGATATTTGGTGCCGGATTTTCTGACATGCTATCGGGCTACAGGGTCTTTTCGCGCCGTTTCGTAAAATCATTTCCCGCTCTTTCCAAGGGATTTGAAATTGAAACAGAGCTGACCATTCATGCCCTCGAATTGCGCGCGCCCTATGCCGAGATCGCCACCAAATATTCCGCGCGAGCTGAGGGGTCAACCAGTAAGCTTTCGACCTATAAGGATGGCGCGCGTATCGCCAAGGCGATCTTGAGGCTTTTGATCCGGGAGCGTCCGAGGCAGGTAAATTTGCTATTGGCAATTTCTATGGGTTTTGCTTCACTGGTTTTGGGACTACCGATTATATTTGAATATTTGCAGAGCGGTTTGGTTCCGCGTTTTCCAACCGCGTTTTTAGCCGGAATAATAATGCTTGGGGCGATGTTGATGGCGGTATGTGCGGTTATTCTTGACAGTGTTGTAACCGGCAGATCAGAAGCCAAGAGATTGATTTACCTCAGCGTTCCAGGCGTTAGAGAGAAAGAAACTAAAGAAAAGTGAGATTGGTTGCACAAAATCAGTTTTTGAGATTTTCAGTGGTGGGCACAGCCGGATTTATTGTCGATGCGGGAGTGTTGATGATGCTTAATCCGGTGCTTGGTCCCTATCTGGGGCGCCTGATTTCGTTCTCGCTGGCTGTCATAACCACATGGCTGCTAAATCGAATTTTTACCTTTATAACCGTTGAAAAATCCAAGCCGCTGCACAAGGAATTCAGCCAGTATTTTATGGCGATGATTGTTGGGGGCAGCGTCAATTATGGGATTTATGCAGCGCTGGTTTATTTCGTTGATCTGGTTGCACAATGGCCGATTATTGGCGTTGGCGTTGGCAGTATTGTTGGTTTGGCGATCAATTATTTACTGGCAAAAAACTGGATTTTCAAACCCCGCAATTAAGCCGCACTCTAAGTTTTGAAGGCCGCCAACAAAAGTTGCAATTGCTCGTTTTGCTCGCTGTTAAACTTTGCCTTGCTTGAAACAATCAGATTGGCGCGACTTTTAAGGATCACTCCATCATCCAGTATTTTCAAACCGTTTGCCTTCAGGGTGGAGCCGGTTGAAGTAATATCAACGATCAGATCGGCAGCACCAGATGCCGGAGCAGCTTCGGTCGCACCGAGGCTTTCAACTATGCGATATTCGGCAATTCCATAGCGGGCGAAATAACGCCGGGTGAGATTGACATATTTTGTGGCCACACGCAGCCAGCGATCTCTTTTGGAACTGAAATCGGCAGCAACATCAGATAAATCATGCATCTTGGAAACATCGATCCATGCATTGGGAACGGCAATCACCACATCCGCCTCGCCAAAAGCAAGGGGAACAGCAAAATCAACCGCATCGGCACCGTTTTCCGCCGCCTCATAAATCAGATCAGCCCCGGTTACGCCCAGATGCAGATTTCCACG
>CAZMVQ010000116.1:0-1138 GCA_964569865.1 uncultured Devosia sp. | reverse complement strand
ACTTTTGCCGCCGCAAGGGCCTGCTTTTCCAAAAACCGCTCGGCAATTTCTTCGGGCAATCTGCCCTCGATTATAGAAAGCCCATCATCAAGCATTGATTGGGTAATCTGTTCGATCAATTGCTCGCGGGAATTTTCAACACTAGTGTTTTCAACAATGGTATCGTCGTGGGTTGAACTTTGGGGCGCTGACAATCGTTGCAACAGGTTTTCCATAGCTGTTGCACTGCCAAAACGGCGACGAAGGCGCGGCTTCCAGACTTCAGGCATATCAAGTTTTTCAAGCAGCTCTTCAAATAAAGCCACACAACCGATCCGAATTTTTGGAGTGGGAATAGCAAAAACCTCCACCCCTTTTTGCACAAAATCAAATACCCTATAAAGGGCCTCATCAGCATTTTCTTGTGCAATAAGTTCCAGACCGGCCTGCTCAAATTCGCTTGGTCCATCAGCGCGTTGGCGAAATACCGGGCCAAGATAGCTTAGTGATGCTGGCCCGTAAGAGGCGGATTTTATATATTGTTTGGCAATGGGCAGGGTAAAATCCGGCCGCAGGCAATAGTTTTTGCCGTCGGCACCCGGCGTTAGCAATAGGCGACGTCCGAATTCTTCTCCTGCAAGGTCAAAATAATCACTGGCAGGCAGAAGTGTTGCCGGATTGGCATAATTCATACCTGCGCCGTTGACCAGCGCGTGCAATTGCTCACGGCGTTGATCAGGTGTTGTCATTTGTCCCCATCCAGACCGGCACTAATTTCGGGCTTTTCACCACTATTTTCAACTTGCTTTTGATCAAGCCATTCTTTGATGGCTGGAAGTTTGACGATTTCGTTGACCAGCTGATCGCGCTTTACTTCAAACTGGCCGGGACGTTCGCTTTTCCATGTTTCATTGTCCTTGATGGCAGCAGCGGCCTTTTTGCCCTCGTGCAGATCTTTAATTTGAATAACATCGCGCTCGCGCTCGTCCGAACCCTGAATGATCGCTGCCGGAGAATTTCTCCGATCGGCATATTGCAACTGCTTGCCAAAGTTCTTGGGATTGCCCTGATACATTTCAGCGCGGATGCCAGCCTTGCGCAACTCGGCAACCATTTGTTGATATTCGCCGATCCTGTCACGATCCATGACACAGACCAC
>CAZMVQ010000115.1:1503-4642 GCA_964569865.1 uncultured Devosia sp. | reverse complement strand
TGGTAGACACGCAAGATTTAGGTTCTTGTGCCGCAAGGCGTGGGGGTTCAAGTCCCTCCACCCGCACCATTACAGGGAGAACTTCACCAATTATCAGGTGAATTCTACCGGACGAATATGGTAATTTTCACTAAATATGCAGTGAATTTTGCCAAACCAGATATAAACCGGAGCCGATAATTTTCGGACTTCAAGCTTAAGTTACGGGATTTAAATTCTTATGGCAGCGAAGAAAAATGCAGCAGATGGTGCAGCTAAGGTCAGCGAAATTTTGAATGAAGGGCTAAAACGAAAGCTCGAAATGGTTGTTCTTGCCTCTGATCTTAAAGCGGCTCAGGACGCAAGGCTTGCTGAGATGAAGTCTAAGGCAAATATTAAAGGCTTCCGTCCGGGCAAAGTGCCGGTGACGCATTTGAAATCCGTATATGGTCCGCAGGTGATGTCTGAAGTAATTCAGGAAGCTATCAATAATTTGGTTCAGGAAACTCTGAATGAGCGCGATGAAAAATCGGCCATGCAGCCAAAAGTTGATATGGGTGAAGACCAGAGCAACATCAACAGGGTTATGAAGGGGGAAGCCGATCTGGAGTTTTCCGTTTCTTATGAGGTGTTGCCCGACGTCAAATTGATGGATTTCAAATCAATCAAAATCGAAAAGCCTGTTGTGCCGCTGGACGAAGACGAGGTGAAAAAAGAAGTTAAAAGAATTTTCTCCGAACAGCGTGAATATGAAGGTAAAGACGATGGGGCCAAAATTGCGACTGAAGACCGTGTCGGGCTGAATTTCGTCGGTAAAATTGATGGTGAAGCATTTGAAGGCGGCGCCAGCGATCATGCGCATCTGATAGTCGGGGCCGGACAGTATATTCCCGGATTTGAAGAACAGCTTATCGGAATGAAAAAAGGCGATAAGGAACAGGTTAAAGTTACTTTCCCCAAGGACTATTCCAATAGTGATTTGGCGGGAAAAGACGCTGTGTTTGATGTGGAAATACTGCATGTGGATGGTCCAAAAGAGGGCAAGCTTGATGATGAGTTCGCCAAGAAACTTGGCATGGACAGTCTTGATGCATTAAATGACATGGTGCGCTCGCAAATTGAGGCAAATCATAATTCGCTTTCGCAACAGCGGGTTAAGCGCGTTATTCTTGATGCGCTTGACGAGGGGCACAAATTTGATCTGCCTGAGCAGTTGGTGGACAATGAATTTGAGGCTATTTGGAGCCGAGTTACTCAGGAGCTGGAACAGCATAAAAAGACTTTTGAAGATGAGGGTTCAACCGAAGAAGAATCCCGTGTTCAATATAAAAGCATTGCCGAACGCAGGGTCAGGCTTGGGCTGGTTGTTGCAGAAGTTGGCAATCAAAATAAAATCGAAGTTACTGATGAAGAACATCAGCAGGCTTTGATTGCTGAAGTTAAGCGTTTTCCGGGTAAAGAGCAGGAAATATATGATTATTACCTGAAGAACCAGCAGGCACTGGCCGGGCTGCGTGCGCCGGTTTTTGAAAACAAAGTAGTTACCTTTGTTGAAGAGCTTGCCCAGACCAGTGAAATTGAAATGAGCCGTGATGAGCTGAATAAGCTGGTCAACGAAGAAGAGGAATAGTGGCAGGCGCTATATTGCGCTTGTTTTTCACTAAATAATTTGAAAAACCCAAAACTCGTTTTTTCGAGTTTTGGGTTTTTTTATGGGTTCGTAATTTGAGGCAGGTGAGAATAATCGCTGATGCCAAAACTATAATTTTGGCCCGTAAAAACTATTCACTTACATTTCATGGGGCAGGGTGGCTATGCCGTTTGCCTGCTGCAATTCGCGGATATAGCGGGCAATTATCAACACTTCGCTCTGGGTAATTCCTTCAACCGGGGGCATGTTGCCAAAGCCCCAGTGATGGGCGCGAACGCCGGTGATAGCTGCGCGAACAAAAGCCTGATCCGGGTGATGACCGGGGTTGTAGATGTCATGAACCAGAGCCGGGCCATTGTCTGTTCCACCAGCATTATCACCGTGGCAGGCTGCGCAGTTGACGTTAAAAAGCTCTTCTCCCTGCTGTGCCAGCAAAGAGAATTCAGGGATAATTACGTTGGCAAGCCTTGGTGAATTACTTGGGTCGCTGCCTGCTCCATTGCCGCCGGAAAATAAAATGAATATGCCACCGATCATCACGCCACCAATCAGGATTGGCATAAAAAGTCCCCGAATTTTTTTTAGCATAATTTATTCCATCAATTGTTTGTTCGCTTTGCTCAGAAGCCAAAGGAAGTGATTTTGAGAAAATAGCTCTCATATAATTTAGGTAATTGCGTATCTTAATTTGCCAATATTGTCATTAAATTATTGGTAACAATTGCAGATTTTTCCATATGGGTGATTTTTTTGTGACTGTTGGAATGTTGCGCAAAATGTGTGTTTGTCCACAAAACCTTAACCGCTTTCATGTATTTGTGCATTTAAGTTTATAGCTGAAAAAGCGGAGCCGCAAAATATGACCACGCGATTGAAACGGCCTGCGCTATTCAGGCATTTTTTCATTGGTGCGCTTTTGATAGGCTTTCAGGTCTATCTTGGCTATGGGGCGGTTAATGGCCGTTTTGGCATGGAAAGCCAGCAACAAATGCTGGTTGATATTGAGCAAATGCAAAAAGAAAGCACGGTTTTACAGGCTCAAATTGAGGCATACCGTCATCGCATTTCATTGTTTGACCCGGATCGCCTTGATCCGGATATCATCAACGAGAAGGCCAGAGAGCTTTTGTCCATGGCTGACCCGGACGATATTATTGTGGTTTTGCCCGAGCAAATTTAATTTAACCTGATTTAGGTTGATTTTTGAAATCAACTGAAATTAAGTTAATTCATGCAATCCTATATCACAAAACGGTTTTTTGCTTAAAAACAAGAGCAATTCAGTCTTTGCCGCTTTTGTTTTCATTGTATAAAGTGCGGCCAAATCAGACAGTATTTTATTCCTGGTTCCTAAGTTCATTTTTTTGGGGTTTTTTTGTTACCAGGAACTAAACTATCCAAAAAGAACTAAACTATCCAAAAAAAGGTTGGCAATATGGTTCGCAAGGCGAATGCAAATTCTTCCAAAGCTAAAAATACATCTAAAACTTTAACGCCGAAAAAATCTGC
>CAZMVQ010000115.1:0-1403 GCA_964569865.1 uncultured Devosia sp. | reverse complement strand
CAAATTCTTCCAAAGCTAAAAATACATCTAAAACTTTAACGCCGAAAAAATCTGCTGCAAAAACTTCTGCTGCAAAAACTTCCGCAGCAAGATCTTCCACAGCAAGACCAAACGTGCCGGATTTTTCTGCCAAGGATGAATTGAGTGCCTATCGTGAAATGCTGTTAATCCGCCGCTTTGAAGAAAAAGCAGGCCAGATGTATGGCATGGGGTTGATTGGCGGATTTTGCCATCTTTATATCGGACAAGAAGCGGTGGTTACCGGCATTCACATGGCCTCAAAAAAGGGTGATAGTTCAATAACTTCCTATCGGGATCATGGACATATGCTGGCGGTGGGAATTGACCCCAATGGAGTTATGGCCGAGTTAACCGGGCGCGCCAGCGGTCTTTCAAAGGGCAAAGGGGGGTCCATGCATATGTTCTCCACCGATAAGCGCTTTTATGGGGGCAATGGCATTGTGGGGGCGCAAGTCTCCCTTGGAACAGGTCTTGCTTTTGCTTATAAATATCGCGGTGAGGACAATGTTTCCCTGACCTATTTTGGTGATGGTGCATCCAATCAGGGCCAGGTTTACGAGAGCTTTAATATGGCCAAGCTTTGGGATTTGCCGGTAGTTTATATTATTGAAAACAATAAATATGCCATGGGCACCTCTATTGAGCGCTCATCTTCCACCACCGATCTTTCTCAACGCGGAGCCAGTTTTGGAATTCCCGGAGAGCAGGTGGATGGCATGGATGTGCGCTATGTTCGCGATGCGGCCTCGCGCGCAATCGAGCATGCCCGAACGGGCAAAGGGCCGTATATTCTTGAAATGCTGACTTATCGTTATCGCGGTCATTCCATGTCTGATCCGGCCAAGTATCGCTCCAAGGAAGAAGTTCAATCCATGCGAAGCGAACGCGATCCGATCGAGCAAGTGAAAAGCAGAATTCTGGCTCAAAAATTTGGCACGGAAGATGAATTGAAACAGATAGAAAAACAAGTGCGGGCAATCGTTAGTGAAGCCGCAGATTTTGCCACAGAAGCGCCAGAGCCGGATGTATCCGAACTCTGGACAGATATTACCGTGGAGGCTTAAAAAATGCCAATCGAAATTCTTATGCCCGCGCTTTCCCCCACCATGGAGACAGGAATTCTTGCCAAATGGCTGGTTAAGGAGGGCGAAAAAGTTGCCCCCGGCGATGTGATTTGTGAGATTGAAACCGATAAGGCAACCATGGAAGTGGAAGCCGTTGACGAGGGAACAATCGGTAAAATTCTTGTCGCCGATGGCAGCGAAAACGTAGCGGTAAATACCGTAATCGCCCTGCTGCTCGAAGAAGGCGAAGACACTAGTGCCATTGACACCAGTGCCGCTGACACAAATACCGCCAAATCTGCTGCCCCTGAAAATGCT
>CAZMVQ010000114.1:2576-4704 GCA_964569865.1 uncultured Devosia sp. | reverse complement strand
CCGCCCTTTATCCAGTCTTCTTTATTAAGTGTAATTTTCTTTTTCATGCAAATACCATACGCCAGCGTATTGACCGAAGCAACAGGATATGCAACATACGCTAGCGTATGGAACATTCAGCAAAGGAAATAAAATGAACATCGCGATAATGGCCGCCGCCGCCCTCTCGGCTCTCACACTGGCCGCCCATATTTTTGGAGGGGTTCCCGAAATAATGATCCCGGTTTTAGCCAGCGAGCTTACCCCTTATCTCAAGGCTATCATGCTGGTTATCTGGGATGCTGTTACGGTAATTATGGTGATTAATTCACTGGCCCTGATCTATGCAGCACTAAAACCAAAACATCGCGCGATTTTGGTCACGCTAATCTCGGCGCAATATATTTTATGGGGTGGATTGTTTGTTTTTTATGGCATAACGCGCCTTGGCACCTTATGGCCCATGCCCCAGTGGATCGCCTTTTTCCTCATCCCGACATTGGCAATTTTGGGCCTCTGGCTGGATAAAAAGCGAGCAAAATAATGGAAAAAGCATCAAAGAACTTTGCTGCAATTGCAATATTTATTGTTTTGGCCGCAACTGCTTTGTTGCATGCCGCCTGGGGGTTTGGCCTTGTCTGGCCCGGCATAGACCCCCAGTCGCTGGTCAATACCGTGATCGGAGACCCCAATATCTCTCAAATTCCGCCACTCCCGATAACATTGGCGGTCGCCTTTGCAATATTTGCGGCAGGAACATGCGCCCTATGGGGAGCGCGCCTAATCGAACTGCCTCTGCCCCGTTGGATGCAAAAAACCAGCATCATTGTGCTAACACTGATTTTTACTATCAGGGGCTTTATAACCTATTGGCCCAATGGCCCGCTTGTCGCCACCGTTGAGCCATTTCAAAGCCTTAACTTCACCTATTTTTCACCGCTTATTTTAGCTATTGGCGCCGGATATGCATATATCTGGTATACTTTCAAGGACACTTGATCCTAGCAAATGAATTACAAAATCACCCCGCCCGATCAAACAAGGTATCTCCCTGTTCATCAATAATCTGGCGAGCTTTTTTTAGCGAAAATGACGCCGCCTCTTCAACTGAACTCAGCTTATCGGCCCGAATGAATGTTTTCATTCGCAATTCGCCATTAATAGTTTTTTCTATCTCTCCGCAAAGCTGATATTCGCTGCCTGATTTCATTTCCATGGCGCGAATGTCAAAGCCCTTATATTCATCATCGGCCAGCATTTTGGGTGCAGAATTTTCTTCCTCCACTCCTTCCCTGACCCCCAGCAGCTTTTTCCAGAACGACATTTTTTTCTCCCGCTAAATTGAACTGCCAAACCATTTTGTCTGCAGACGTTCATAAGTACCATCTTCGCGAATTTGTAGCAAAGCCATATTCACCTGCTCCAGCAGTTCAGAACCATCGGGAAAAGCAATGGCAAATTTATCAGCCTGAAAAACCGGACCGGCCAACGCTACTTTTCCCGCCCCTTCATTGGCCACATAAAACCTAACGATTGGCGCATCCCCGATTGTCGCGTCGATTTCATTGGCCTCCAGCGCTGCCAAGGCCGCATTGAAATCCTCATATTTGCGGTAAGCGATGTTTTTTGCTTCTAAAAACCGCGACATGGCGCTGTTTTCTCCCACTCCAACCCGCTTGCCCACCAGATCAGATACCGAATTAATATCGCCTGTAAGCTGATCAACAGTCAAAGAAGTAGTGATTTTTGCGGTCAGGGTAGAGACAAAAAACAAACTGGCCACAATCCAGAACATAGCCAATACCCGCGAAAATTTACTGGCGGGAACCTCGTTTTCAAAACCACCCATGGTCATGATGATGAACGCCCACCAAAACGCATCCCAAACCCCGCCAACATATTCATCGCGAAAATAATCATGGCGCGAATTTGGCGTATTGCGCTCAAAAAACCACAGGATATGCGCGATAATCAGCAAAATAATTATCGCCCCGCCAATCAACTGCACAGCGCCAGACTGCCAGATTATCCCGATAATGCTGGTGCCTCCCCTGTCAGCACCAACAATAATCTGCAACCCGGAATCATAGATGGGATGAGAAAAATCGAGCAGTTTTTCCCGCTCTGCTGTGATGGAAATATTGGCAAT
>CAZMVQ010000114.1:0-2476 GCA_964569865.1 uncultured Devosia sp. | reverse complement strand
CAGTCAAATCAGCCCCCAACAGCAAATGCGCACCTTTTTACACCGTCGCAAACTGCACAATCCTTATAGCGGTGGCAACATGCCATTTTAGAATTCAACTATTGGAACCGGCTCTCATTGATTTAATAATGGATGGCAAAAAAGCAATTGCGGCAAACAGACCAAGCCCGAACAAAGCATATTTTATCGCCGAGCCATTACCCTCAAGTGCCTCACGACCGGCAAATCCCAGCCAGGTATAAGCCAACGCACCGGGCATCATGGTGATGAACGATGTCAAAGCATAAGAAACCAGTGGTATTTTTGTTAAGCCAAAGGCGTAATTTGAAAGGTTGAACGGAAAAATCGGCACCAACCGAATAAACGCCACAAAGCGCCAGCCCTCTGCCTCAACCCCTTTAATCAGGCGCTGCAAACGGGGACCGGTTTTATTCTGCACCCAGTCCCCGGCCAGATAACGCGCAATCAAAAACGCAATTGAAGCCCCAACCGTAGCGCCGATCAAATTAAACAATGTGCCCCACAACGGCCCAAACAATGCCCCGCCAGCCAGTGCAAACAAAGCTCCTGGAACAAAAAATATCGTGCCAAGTGCAAACAGAACCATATAGGCCAGCGGTGCCCAAAAACCCAATTGAGATATCCACAAATCAATCAAGGCCACATCAAACTTGCCCCGGTTTAATGCCGCCAAAACGATGGCAGCAAAAACCCCGACAAACAATAATATCCGCCAGATCAAACTTGTTTTATTCCTGTTCATTGGGCTTTTTATCCCGTGGATCATAACCGTGAGTCGGGCCTTTAACGGGTTGAATTAGCATCTTGTCCAGCCATTGATCACGCACGGTGCGAAACTGCTCTATGCCGATGATCATGTCATCATGGCCCTTTTTTGGTTGAGCGATATAGGTGCCAAACAAACGATCCCACCAGGGCAGGTTAAAACCAAAATTACTGTCGGTTTCTTTGGGATTTATCGAATGGTGCACCCGATGCATATCCGGCGTAACCACAAACAGGCGCAAAATCGCGTCAAATTTTTTGGGCAAACGAATGTTGGAATGATTGAACATTGCCATTCCATTCAGCACAACTTCAAAAATCAAAACAGCAACGGCGGGCGGGCCAAGAAGAAAAACCACAAACAGCTTAATTCCCATGGACAGGATAATCTCAACGGGATGAAAACGCAGACCCGTTGTTACATCTATCGCCTGATCCGCATGATGCATGCGATGCAATCGCCAAAGCACCGGCACCGCATGAAAAACCACATGCTGCGCATATATCGCCAGATCTAAAACAGCGATGGAAACTATGATTGCCAACCAGATCGGCACATCAATTATATTGAACAAACCCCAGCCATTTTCCTGAGCCAGCAAGGCCAGCCCGACGGCAACTATGGGAAAAGTCAGACGCACAATAATGGTATCAAGCACCACCACCGCCAGATTATTGCTCCAGCGGATTACTCGCGGAATTTCGATGCGCCGTTTTGGGGCCGCCAGCTCCCAAATGGCCATGGCAATCAAAATACCAAGGAAAAACGCCAACCGGAAAGTTCCTTCATTTGATAAAAGCAGCTCACTCATGATTTTAGTCCTTGCCAAAAGTGTAATAAATCAGTAAATTCAATTATTCGCTTGAATGATATAATAACAACGGAAAGCAAATGTCAACCAGTGCAAAAATTGAATTGTATGAGGAGTTTTCTCAAGTTGCCAAAGCTTTGGGCAGCGCTCATCGTCTTGATATTCTTGAGCATTTAGCGCAAGGGGAGCGCGGAGTTGATGCGTTGGCCAAGCGGGTAAATCTTTCAACGGCAAACACTTCTCAACATTTACAACTGTTGAAACGGGCCGGACTGGTGGCTTCACGCCGTGACGGGAAATTTGTCCGCTACCGGCTTTCCAACGATAATGTCTTAAAACTTACGGGCGTGTTGTTTGATGTTGCCGAGCAAAATCTGGCGGAAGTAGACAAGGTTTTACGTAATTATTTTTATCAGCGCGACGATATGGAGCCGATCTCGCAAAATGAATTGCTGGAACGTACGCGGGACGGTTTGGCAATTGTTTTAGATGTGCGACCAAGCGATGAATTTGCCGCCTCCCACCTGACCGGAGCCATAAATATCCCGCTTGCCGAGCTGGAAAAGCGCCTTTCAGAACTTGATAACGAGCAAGAAATTATCGCCTATTGTCGCGGCCCCTATTGCGTTTTAGCGTTTGAGGCGGTGGCAATGCTGCGCAAAAAAGGCATCAAATCCAGACGTTTAGAGGATGGCCTGCCCGAATGGCGTGCCGCTGGCCTGCCGGTTGAAACCGGGTGAGTCGATGCGGGTAATCCACAAAACATTCGACATCGGAACTGGGCTGCACGCGTCAAAAAACGGCGCTCACAATGACAATATGGGTTTAACAAGTTGAGGGGGGTGGCCCTAAACTACAAGCTTGATTGAGGCCAGCAT
>CAZMVQ010000113.1:0-4738 GCA_964569865.1 uncultured Devosia sp. | reverse complement strand
TTAGATATTGTTCCGGTTATTGAAGTTGGCAATTTGGGTGAAACCATAAAGCTCTTAAAAAAACAGGCCATCTGGTGCGTAGGACTGGATTCAGAAGCTGATTTATCCTTGAGTGAAACCGGTCTTGATCACAATATCGCATTAATTCTTGGAGCAGAGGGCAAGGGTTTGCGCCAAAAAACCCGCCAGCTTTGTGACCAGATGTTCAGGCTTGATATGCCGGGCGAAATAAAAAGCCTCAACGTTTCAAATGCCGCCGCCATCGCTATGTTTGCTCTGACCTCAACGTCAAAATAATTCAATTCTGCAAAAATGCAAAAAAAGGCCCACAGCTAAGCGGGCCTGTTTCATTTCGTATAGTTAGCAGAATTTTGGCGAAGCCTAAAACGTCTCCAGAATCAGGCGAGCATTGCAGGTGTCGCGCCCAATGGTTCCAATCCAGATATCATACCAGCCGTCAGAGGCTCGACCAAGACGGATTTTGGCATCAAGATTGCCATTGTCATCATCATCCCAATACCAATTGCCGCTGCCAGTATTTATCAGCAAAACCGAATCGCATTCACTTTCTACCCTGAATTCAAGCTCATATCCGTCGCCACTAAACAGCAGCTCAAAATCCGGTGCTTCAGCCACAAACCCTTCGGGCTTACCGCTGGTATTGTTTCGAATACCACATCTGGAAACATCTTCACTGCCCCCGGCCGTTACATCAAAAGACCGGGCCTGATAAAGATCCTTGCCGCTATACACCAGCTCGCTGCCGTCCAAATCTATTTGAGGGCATGCAATTGCAGCTCCTGGAAAGCTAAGGAAAACAGCAGACAAAATTAAAAGTAAAAACTTATTCATATTTTTTCTCCCCAAAAGAATAACAAACCAGCCAAATTGAGCCGTGCTCAAATTGGTCGATCGATAACGTTCAATAAAAGAACCCCGGCAGTTCTTTTGAGTTCTGATTGTTTTTTCCAATAAAATTGGCCAACTCAGATATTCACACTCTAATGTGATAACAAACCAATATTCAAGCTCCATTGAAAACAATTCGAGCAATCAGAAGCGATATTGATGCGACAAATTGTCAGGGATTAAATTCTAATTCCACACTCATTTTTCTCCCCTATTCATAAGCTATGGCCTGACGGACGGTGATTCTGGTTGCTTTTGAGGCAGGAATTCGGCTGGCGATATATCCAAACGCCAACGTGATAACCAGAGTGATTGCAAAACCCATATTGGAGAATGCGAAGTCCAGGGGCGCATTTTCCCCCAAAATCAACTCACCGAAAAAACCGGCGGCAATTGCACTCATGGGCAAAGCCAGCGCCAAACCAACCGCAACGCTAATTGCCGCGATTATAAACCCCTCAACTACAAACAATTGAACAACCGTGCCCGGCGTTGCCCCAATAGCACGCAAGACGCCGATCTCTCTGGTGCGTTCCAGAACATTGATACCCATTGCAGAGCCCATGCCCATGGACGAAACAGAAAGCACCAGTAATGACAGAAACAGGATAACCATCAGAATAATGTTGAGATGATCAAATATCACCTTGGCACGTTCAGCTTGCGACTGCACAACAATCACATCCATGCCCGTAGCTTCGATGGTTTTTTCTATTTCTCTTTTAACATTGATCACACTGTCATAGGAACGATCAAGCAGTGAAATCAGTAAATTGTTGACCACGCCATCAGGGTTTGCCAATGCGATATATTGATCCTGATCCATATAAATTTTGGCAATATCAAATTCGCGCACCACCCCCCTTAATCGAGCGGTAATCTCATTGCCCCCGACATTAAAAGAATAGCTGTTGCCAATAACCAACGGCTTAAAAGCCACTGCCGCGCCTTGATTAACCGCAAATTCAAGCTCTTGCGAACCGGTTAGCCAGGTTCCCTGTAACAAATCCCGCTCAATCAATTTGCTGTCAAACGGAGAAGCAATCAGCGCAATACCTGAAGAAGATGTGGTGATATCATCGCTTTGCACTTCTGCCAGACCGCGAACCCATCCTTCAACATTATCAACGCCTGCAATATTTTCAAACCTTGAAAAAGCGATTTGAGGCGACAGGGTTTCCTTCATCAAAATCTGGATGTCATATTTTAGAGCCACAGCAGAATCATTGAGGAATACGCTTAGGGATTCGCGAACATTAAATCCGGTCAGAAATATAGCCACACCCAACGCCATCGTCGCCATGGTTACAAACATGCGCCCCTTGCGCCGGGAAACATTTCTCACCGATAGCGAAAAAGTTTTAGAACTTGTACCAGTCGCCCGACTGCCAGAAATATTTCCATCATCAGTGCTGATCCCATAATCACCAAGAGCATCAGCAACAGATATTTTTATGCCTTTAAGCAGTGCCGGCAGAGAAAAAATCACCGGCAATAAAAATCCCGATACGATAATTGTTGCGTATAGAGAAATCGGCAATTGCGTGGTTAAAATATCAAAATTGATAATTGATGCCACAAAAGCTGAAAATGCCTTTCCACTCATTATTGCCAGCGGCAGACCAATAATTATCGACACCAGTGACATGCCAAGAATATAGGTGACATAGATTTTAAATATGTGTCCGCGCGCAGCACCCATGGCTTTCATGACCCCGATCTGTCGGATTTGCTGAGTAAAAATCGAACTCATCAATTGCGAAATCAAAACCATGGCCATAACAAAAGCCAACAGGCCAATGGTAGCAATCAGATAGAGCAGCGTATTGAGTTGAAACTGGTGTGGATGCTCATTAAACTTTGGAATAGAAAATTTTTCAACTATTATACCCGCCTGCAAAAATTCCTGCGCCAACCTGTCATATGCCGCTTTTACCTCTTCGATTGTTTCCACGTCGGCAAAGCGAACGATCAATCTTTGTTGCGCTAATTGCCCTGAAAGGCGGCTAAAATTTTGCGGATCGGTATAAGCATAAATCAGCTGATCCTGCGAAGACGGTGCCTGACCGGGGTCGAATAAAATGCCAGATACTTCGGATTGAACAATCTTTCCACCTGATTGAAAGCGAGCAGTAACACCTTGCCTGAAATCAGATATTTCCAACCCGTTGCGCTCAATAAGAATGGTTCCATTAGGTGGTGGAAAACTTTCATTTTGCTCATAGATTTTGGCGAGCGACAGGTTTTCAAAATCTGTAACGGAATAAAGCCAGACAGGCAGCCATTCACCAGGCCTCACTTCAATTCTAAGAGTAGTTTTGTCACGGAATTCGGCTGCCTGAATGTTTTCTCTGGCGCGCAAATCATCAAGATTTAGTTTATCAAAATCATCAGAAAAAATTTTAACTTGTGCAGGAATGGTTTGCAAAAAATTCTCGCTGAGATCATTGTTCATAATCTGCATCGACACCAATAATGTGCCAATGCCCCAAAGGCCAATCGTAAGGGCAATTATGGCTGTTACGGTCGAGCCCAATTTCAACATCATATCGCGTATGGATTTTCTTAGAGTTATCGGCATCATACCGGCTCCCCATTGCTGGAGTTTTCGATGTCAGATGCTACAATTTTTCCATCCTGAAGCCTGATCACCCGATCAAACTGATCATTTTCAACATTGGCATGGGTTACGATAATTACGGTTTTACCTCTTGAGACCAGTTCAGCAAAAATAGCCTTCACCTTTTTGGCCGTTGCACTGTCCAGATTGCCTGTCGGCTCATCGGCCACTAAAATATCAGGGTCATTTGCCAATGCCCGCGCAATGGCGGCACGCTGTTGTTGCCCGCCGGATAATGCCGAGGGAAACTTATCTCCATGATCTAATATATCGACCATTTCAAGCAGCAATCTGGCTCTGCCAATTCGTTCTTTTTTCGCAATGGTATTTACAAACTCCATGGCCAGAAGAATGTTCTCCATAATTGTCAGCGTGGGAATAAGTTGAAAAAACTGAAACACAATGCCGATATTTTTACCCCGCCACGCGGCCAACTGGCTTTCATTTAGCTGATGAATATCTTTTCCATTTACTTTGATCGTGCCATCACTGGGATAATCAATGCCGGTAATCAGATTCAGCATGGTGGATTTCCCACTGCCCGATTGCCCGACAATGGCAATATATTCACCCTTGTTGATGCCCAGATTGACATCTTGCAACGCCATAAATGTGCGCTCACCCTGAGTGTAACTTCTCGTCACCTGCTTAAGTTCGATAATTGTATCCATAATTTTCCCTATCCTTAATATTACTATACTATATAGTTGACAATCAAAAAATACCCCAGAATGCCCCCCAAAAGGAACCCGACGAACTCAAAAAAGCTCCCCCACGCCCCGGAACTATTCTTCAACCTCGCTCTTTGATGAATTCCTCGCGCAATTGTTCCACCCACTCAACCAGCACATTCACCACCATCAAATATTGTTTGACAATCATACGATTGCTGAAAGTGGCCATGGCAGTTGCTTCCTTGGAGTGTGGAATCAGCCATTTTTCAATGGTATTGATTTCAGCTTTATAAGCATCTATCAATTTAAGCCCCTGCTCAAAATCCATTTGCTCAAGACTAAAAACAACAGAGTTTATATCAAAATAGAATGGTGTAATTGTTCCGGCAAAATGACCCATTAACTGCTCAAATCGTTCCAACCCGGCTTTCGTCACATTATAGATCATTTTTTCGGGCGCTTCACCGTCGCGCTTGATATCACCGCTCAAATTCCCCTGCTCAAAAAGCCTCCTACAGCTTTTATAAATTGCAGG
>CAZMVQ010000112.1:0-5093 GCA_964569865.1 uncultured Devosia sp. | reverse complement strand
CGCCACCGCCATTCGTGACTGTGTAATTGATGGTAACCTGATCGCCAGCTAAAAGATGAATGGTGTTGGCAATGGAATCGCCGCCAGAGCTACTGCTTGTTCCTGCAGAGAGATTTTGGTTTAGATTAAGAATATCTAAACATGAGGCAGTGGCATATGCGTTGCTGCTTGAAAGCAAAACAGAACCAGCGAAGGCAGCAGCCATCGCAAATGATGAATATTTTATTAATTCCCCCAAAACCAACTTTTATTAAGGGAAAATTAACAATAATAATGATGGAAACGCAATAAATTTGCAATTATTTGTGTGCATTCCACTATATAATAATGAATGTTTTTGGTTAAGTTACAAATAGTAATACTCTAAGCTTTTGAATGTACTTTGTTTATTTTTAGATCAATTTGAATATTGCTTTTTTTCCGGGAAATTAAGCTGTAGGAAATTCAGTATGGCATTTACCTAAAATTTGACAAAATTACCCTTCAAGTGCATGCACCTGTTAATGGGGTTGGGGCAATAAACAGGTGAACAATATACGTTTGCCAAAAGGATATATCTGAATGGAAACCATAGACGCCACTGCGGTCGCTGCCAGCGATCTGGACTTTTCCCTGTTTGCCCTGTTTATGGCTGCCGACTGGGTAATCAAGGCAGTTATGATCGGGCTGGTTGTTGCCTCGGTATGGTCGTGGGCAATCGTTGTGGATAAGTGGCTTGGTTTCACTCGTGCCAAGCGAGAAATGAACCGTTTCGAGCGGGTTTTCTGGTCTGGGCAATCACTGGAAGATCTTTATCAGACCCTTTCGGACCGACCCTCAAAAGGGCTGTCGGCGGTGTTTGTTGCTGCCATGAAAGAGTGGAAGCGCTCCCACGAGCAAAATGCGGCCACCCATATCGGGGTGCAGGTGCGCATTGACAAGGTTCTTGATGTGGCAATTGCCAGAGAAACGGAATATCTGGAAAAGCAATTGGGATTTTTGGCAACTGTTGGCTCCGCTTCGCCCTTTGTTGGCCTTTTTGGTACGGTATGGGGGATTATGAACTCGTTTCAGTCTATCGCACTTTCCGAAAGCACAAATCTGGCGGTGGTTGCTCCCGGGATTGCCGAGGCATTGTTTGCAACGGCGCTGGGACTTTTAGCGGCTATTCCGGCGGTTATTGCCTATAATAAATTTTCTGCTGATGCCAATATACTGGTTGGGCGGCTGGAAGGTTTTGCCGACGAATTTTCAACCATTCTTTCACGCCAGCTTGATGCACGAGGAGGGCAGGGCTGATGTCTATGTCGGTTGCCGGTGGTGGATCAGGTGGTGGGCGGCGCAGAAGGCGCAAACGCAATGCCCCGATGAGCGAAATCAACGTCACGCCCATGGTCGATGTGATGTTGGTGCTGCTGATTGTATTTATGGTGGCCGCTCCGCTTTTAACGGTTGGAGTGCCGGTTGATTTGCCACAAACTCAGGCGCAAAGCCTCAACATTCCCGCCGATCCGGTTACCCTTACTGTGACATTGACCGGGGAGATATTTATCGGCGATGAGACATTTTCTCTTGAGCAGGCAATTGCACGGGTGAACGAAGTGGTGGCTCAGGATTCAGAGCAGCGCATTTATGTCCGGGCGGATACCAGCGTAGATTATGGGGAAGTGATGCGGGTTATGGGCGCTCTTTCGGCGGCTGGTCATTCAAGAATAGGGCTGGTCACAGCTCAGGAAACGGGCCGGTGAAGCCATGCGTGTCGGGCTTCCGGTATCCATATTTTCTCATTCGGCATTGATTATTGCGGGGTTGATAGGTCTTAATTTTGCTGAACCCTTTGATCCGGGTGTCATTGAATCCATCTCGGTGGAAATTGTTCCTATTTCCGAATTTTCCAATATTCGGGTTGGCTCATTAGAAAGTGAAATCGTTGAAACTGATACCCCCTCGATCGTGGATACCGAAGTCCCCCCGGAGCTGGCCCAACCTGCCGGAAACACCGAGATTGATCAGGTAACGCCAACAGATAGTGACACTGTTACGCCTGCACCAACGGAACAATCGGCTCCGGAACCGGTGCCGGATCCATCCCCTGATCCCGAGCCTGAGCCGGTGCCTGAGGTTCAGCCCGAACCTGTGGTTGAACCCGAGCCTGAACCTGCCCCGGTTGAGGAACCGCCGGTTGAAGAGCCGGTTGAAGTTGTGCCTGAAATTGCCACCGAAGCACCGGATCCTGTTGAGGCGACGCCTACTCCACCCGCGCCGGTAGTGCGCACGGCCAACTTGGCTCAGCTTCGAGAAGAGTTAGTTCGTCGTCAGCAGCGAGATGCGGCTCGGGAAGCCGATAAGATTTCCGAAATAATCAACGCCGAGGATACCCGTGGCGCAACAACCGGAGAGGGCGGGCAGGCAACGCTTGGTTCACCAACCGGGCGCGCCGCAACTCTTACCCGTTCTGAAGAGGATGCACTGGTTGCACAAATGCGCCAGTGCTGGCGTTTGTTGCCGGGGGAAATTGATAGCGGACAGTCAGTGCGTTTAATGGTCAACCTCAACAGGGATGGATCGGTTAACGGCACGCCAAGGGTATTGACCAATATCACCACTCCAATTCAAGGCTCGATCGCCAGAGCGGCGCAAAGGGCGGTGCTTGGGTGTGGACCTTATCGGCTGGCGGAAGAAAAATATGCAAACTGGAAAGAAATTGATGTTACCTTCAGGCCAGGGGATTTATCATAGGTAGACTTGTAGAATTGGCGACTTGGCGACTTGGCGACTTGTAGACTTGGCGACTTAACGTGAAACTATTATTGTAACGCAAAAATGACAGGGAATGTCTCGTTTTTGCCATTTGACTAGTTTAAAGATTTGAGACTGGTTTAAAGATTTGGGATAAATTTATAGCTATTCAATTGGCGTTTGGAAAATTTGATGCCAGAGAAAGTTATTGTCACCATTCGGGTATTTTTGACGAAAAGAATTCGTCAGCAAGAAGAATTTGCTCATCAAGAGGACGTGTTAAAAAAATGAAAAATCAATCAACTCGTCGACTGCCATCCGCTCGAATGCCGTCTCGTAGAACATTGCTAAAATCTGCGGCCTTTGGTGCTGCGGGAATGGTTTTTGCTTCTCCGGTTGCTGCCCAGCTCAAGATTGTTGTTTCTGGCGCGCAATTTACGCCATTGCCAATTGCTATCCCGGATTTTGCATCATCTGACCCGATTTTTGGTCGAGAAGTTGCCGATGTGGTGCGGGCAAATTTGCGCCGCTCGGGTCTGTTTTCACCTTTGGACAGCTCAGAAATGGCCAATATGGTGGGCGATGTGCAGGCAACCCCGGATTTTGCCCAATGGCAGGGTAAAAATGTTGATGCTGTATTGATGGGGCAGGTGGAGCGGGGGCAGCAAATTCAATCCTCTGTTCGGGTGTGGGATACAAGGGCGCAGGTTCAGGTTGAGGGCCGATCCCTTACCACCGATGCCAGCGCATGGCGGCGCATTGCCCATATTGTTTCGGATGCGGTTTACACCTCCCTGACCGGAGAGAGCGGCTATTTTGATACCAAAATAGTTTATGTTTCCGAAAGTGGTCCCAAGGCGAACCGTGTCAAACGGCTGGCGATGATGGATCAGGACGGAGAAAACCTGCAATATCTCACATCGGGTCGCTCGCTGGCGCTAACGCCGCGCTATTCTCCGGTGCAATCGGTTTTGGCCTATATGAATTATGATGATGGTCAGCCGCAGGTATATTTGCTTGATCTGGCCACCGGCAAGCAGCAAAGAATTGGCAGCTTTGGACAGATGACATTTTCTCCGCGCTTTTCCCCTGATGGACGCTCGTTGGCGTTTTCTGTGGAAGCGGCGGGAACGACGAATTTGTTTTCAATGCCCATTGGCTCCCGTAATCCGCTCCAGCTCACCAATTCAGCGGCCATTGATACTTCACCGACTTTTTCTCCTGATGGCACACGCATTGCCTTTGAAAGCGATCGCGGGGGGCAGCAGCAGATTTATATTATGGATGTGGGTGGTGGTGGCGCGCAAAGAATCAGTTACGGGCAGGGGTCTTATTCAACCCCGGTCTGGTCTCCTTTGGGGGATCTGATTGCCTTCACCAGAACTCAGGGCGGGCAGTTTCATATTGGCACCATGAAGCCTGATGGTTCAGGGGAACGCATTCTGGCCAGTAGTTTTCATATGGAGGGCCCCACATGGGCACCCAATGGCCGGGTTCTTATGTATTTTTCTGACCTTGGGGGAAATGATGGACCAAGGCTTTATTCCATTGATGTCTGGGGAAGAAATTTACAACAGGTTCCAACTCAAACCTTTGCGTCTGATCCGGCCTGGTCACCATTGCTGGGTTAAAACTGTGGAAAAGTCTTTTTTGTTGACCTTGTCGCAATTTGGCCCGATTAAACCTTGATTAACATTGTCTGGGAACGGTGCCTTAAGGTAAAGGGGCCTATAAGCTGAGACTAATTTTTTTTTAATTCAGGAGTTAACGGTATGCGGACCATCGCACCGAATTTTTCTTTTACGCCGGTTGTTTCTTTTCTTCGGGCATTTTTTGTTGTTGCTGTGCTTGTTGGTATCACCAGCGCCTGCGCCCGCAATACAGTCGGCGAAGGTAATGCCACGCCGGGTAGTCAGCAGGAATTTCTGGTTGCTGTCGGGGACAGGGTATTTTTTGAAACCGATTCTTCTGTTTTGACGGCTGAAGGGGAAGCAACCCTGACCAAACAGGCTGATTGGCTGTTCAAATATTCACGATATAAGATTGTGATTGAAGGTCATGCGGACGAAAGAGGCACGCGGGAATATAATATTGCGCTTGGTGCCCGAAGAGCAGCAGCGGCTGTGAATTTTCTGGTAAGTCGGGGAGTTAGCGCTAATCGAGTTACTTCAAGATCGTTTGGTAAAGAGCGCCCGGTGGCAATTTGCAATGATATTTCGTGCTGGTCGCAAAACCGCCGTGCGGTGACAGTGCTTAACTAACTGTCGGCCTTAACGTCAGCGTTAGGGTAAGGGTCAAAATTTCGCCAGAATTCTGGAGGCGAAGGGCGTCGGGGATTGCGTATCAACCCCGGCGCTTTTTTTTGTCAAAATTTC
>CAZMVQ010000111.1:0-5204 GCA_964569865.1 uncultured Devosia sp. | reverse complement strand
TTTGTCGCATTTTCGAACCGGATAACCGCGTACACTTATCCTGAAAATGCTCTAAGTCTTTGTTTTGTCGCATTTTCGAACCGGATAACCGCGTACACTTATCCTGAAAATGCTCTAATGGGGGTCGGGTACCGGGGCATCAGCATCCTGAGTGCTGTCAGTTTCACCCCCGTGCGATCCCTGCGCGTTAATTTCCGTCACCACCCCATCGAGATCGATAAGAAATTTCTCAATCCGAATACCGTTAGCCCCAAGATCATGGGCACCGTTAAGAGAAGCGGAACGCATATCAAGGCGGGTGCCGGAAAAGTTTGGTTCAAGGCGGATTGCCACCTCGTCACGCCAGCCCAAAAAAGTCATGGCCATGGCGTTGATGGTGCCAATTGAATTTGCTACCGGTTTGCGTTGAATTCTGATTTCCCAGCCGCGTTCACGCACCATATCCTCAATCCTGTCAAACAAAACCGCAGGTTCAACATCATAAATTCTGGTTGAAATTGCCGGAAAAAATATTGCGGTTTCTTCTTGGGTCAAGGCAGTTCTGATAGCGGTTTGCAAGTTTGCCAATAATTGGGGCTGACGGTTTGCATTAGTTGAGACATCATTGGCAAACGGATAATTAAGGGCAAGGCTGGCACCATATGCAATCGGAGAAAGACAAACGAGGCCAAGAAAAATGCCCATTGTCGATTTACCCCAACCATGATCTCCGGTTTGCCATAAGCGAAAATAGGCTGCAATGCCGATAAAAACAGCCAACAATGCCAGCGTAACTGCGCTCATCAGCAATATCTGGAATGTTTCACTGTTCAACAGTTGATTGCGGTGCATCCAAACGGGAATTATAGCAATCGGCAGGGAAAAACTGCCAAATCTGCGTGACCAGATGGCCAGTTTTGAAGTTCTGGTAAATGTTCGCATCAATCGCCCTGCTGAAATGCCCTGTTGGTATTATACCGGTATACAAATTTTTAGACTGTATATATGTTTTTTAAGTCTTAATTTTGGTATTTTTTCCACGCGGATTTTCTATTGGATTATTTGTAGAGCCTTCATCCCCGCCAACATCAGCATCTTCATGCCCATTGTTTGCAGCGTCTAAAACCGGACACATGGATTTGATTTCCAGCCATTCCGGTGGTGAAAATGGTGCATCGCTAGCTGATAATTGCCGATCGGATTGTGCAAGCGCCTCACGCCTCTCAGAGTTTAGCGGATGTGTACCAAACAGAGCCATTGCTTTTGCAAACTCATCGTCAAGAGCAACCCTGTCCAACAAGTTTACCATTGCCGCTGGATTAAAGTTCATTCGGGTTGAAACTTGCGCTGCAAATGCATCGGCTTCGCGTTCTGCTTCTCTTGAAAAGCTGCTATTGATCAAAATCGAACCAAGGCCACCTGCCACCGAAAGTCCAGTAATGTCGCCCAAAACAAATCCCACCAGCAATCCCGTTCCTGCTGATGAAATCATCTTTTGCATGCCGTGACGGGCAACCACATGCCCTATTTCATGGGCAAGCACTGCAGAAAACTCATCGCTATTTTGGGTTTTTTGCAACAGACCAGAAAAATAATAGGCCTGACCACCCGGCAAAGCAAAGGCATTGGGAACAGGATTGTCCACCACCTGAATATCTACCACAAACGGTGTATCCACCCCTTGCAGAGCCTGATCAACAAAGCGGGCAATTGCGATATTGGCAACGCTGTTTGCATCTTCATCACAAAGGGGAATACCACCCTGTTCTGCAAAAGCATCTGACATTTGCCCGGCAATTGTCAGGCCAAAATCAACTTCAGTTTGCGCCGGAATAAGGCCAACAATTCGGTTCGCCATCAATGGAATACCATATATATAGGCGCCAATGAGCGAAACCAAAGCTCCACTTGCAAGGCCGACAAGCCTCATTTGTCTACCAAGGTTTTTTCTTCTTTTAATCTTGAGGCCTGGCAACAAACGATGAATTTGATTTATCTGCGAACCGCTAAAAACCAATCTCTCTCCCGCCAAGCGATTGCTGACACCAAGACGCAATTCGGTTTTTGCAGAAGAAATCGAAAAAACATGATTAGCGCGCCAATGGGCAATTTCGTGCCCCCTGCCCCCACGCTCTAAATCAAATTTATTAATTGCAATTGCGGCACTGTTTTCAACCAGAAATTCAGGGCTTTTAGGATCCGTATATTTGGCATCTAGCTGTTCAATCTCCACCAGAACATTTTGCGCCCGGGCAACAACACCATCATAATAAAGGGCTTCAAATTCCATCAATAGGCCCCCGCGTTAAGGGCATCGGCAAGCCCCTCTCCGACAAGTGGTGATTCTTGACCTCCGGCGCGAATGTCTCGTAAATCGCCAGCATTTTTCAAAACCGTTCCCCGCGCCACAAGCCGCCAAAACCCCAGCTTTAATATAATTTCGGAAACGATGGAAATAGATGCCATGAAGGCAAGGTATATCCCTCCGAATACGATTAAATTATACCAGCCCATTTGCAAAATCTGACCTAAATCAGCGCCATCATCTTGAAGCATGGGCGCAAAAACATCTCCCATTAAATAGCCAACAATCATTACAAAACCCACCGCAACAATCCCCAAAAAGAAGCTATTGGTAACTTGCAACCAAACCAAAGAGCGCGCCCGCACGGCAACCTTTAATCTGGTTTTTCCGATACTTAAAGAAGAAAGCATTGCCGAGGTAATATGGGCCCGCAAGTGAAAATAGGCGACAAAGGCAACCACTATCGCTGCACTGTAAATGCCAGAAGCCTCAGGGCTTAACTCATAATTATCCGCTAGGGAGACGCTATCAGATGAAACCGTTAAATCTACATTGACCCCGGCGAATATCAACCCGGCAACCACAAAATAATACAGGTAAAACGGTATGGCGATTTGACGCCATGACCCGGCAAAAGTGCATTGCCGGTCACCAAACCATGTGTGGGAATATCTGTATTTCCACAGGCTTGCCGACATAAAAGGAAACGCCAACCCAAGGGTTAAAACCGTCATAAAAGTCCAAAACAAACGACGCAAGGCATATGCCCATGCACTGCCCGTAAGTTGAAAGCGAATACCGCGCCACAGGGTTCTGGAGAGTAAAAACCGGCGACTGCGAAATGCGGCATAACCATACATGAAATACATAAATATTGCCGCCCCGACATAGCCAATAACAGCCGCTTCAGGCGATTGGGTAGAAAGGTAAAAGAAGAAGCCATAAAGGGGAATGAATATAAGTACGGCGAACAAAAAACCTACCAGCAATTGCATAGCAGAGCCGGTATATTCGAGCGCGTCTCCATCTATCTGGGTGTGAGACCAATAAAACCTTCGCTTGTTGGTAACCAGCCAAAACCGATATATCCCGGCAGTAATCAGCATTAAAAAGTAACCGGACGCCATGATTGCGAACAAACGGATGCGGGAGCCAATGAAGGTAACCGACGCCTGAAAATCAATCCCCGGGTTTTTCAATATATACTTCCTTCTAAAACTTCAAAACTGATATAAAATCAAGGGTTTAGGCGTTTGGTTTCCCAAGGCTGATTTTTATCACCCCGGTAATATGTGACCCGATCGTGGAGCCTGAATTCACCATTCTGCCAAAATTCAATTTGCACCGGCGCAAGCAAAAAACCTGTCCAGTGATCAGGTCGCGGCACCTCTTTTCCTGCAAACTGCTCTGTGAATTTTTCCACAGCTTTGGCCAGTTGATCGCGTGTTTGCATCGGGCTTGACTGTTTTGAAGCATGGGCACCAATCCTTGAACCACGAGGGCGCGAAGCGAAATATTCATTAGCAACCGCATTAGAAACCTGACTTATATAGCCACGGATGCGCACCTGACGACGCGATGATTTCCAATGAAAAAGCAGGCAGGCTTTGGGATTACTTGCCAACTCCTGTCCTTTGGTGGAAAGGGTATTTGTATAAAATATAAACCCGTCCTCATTCATGCCATTTAGCAACATTATCCGGCAATCGGGCATCATATCCTTGTCAATTGTTGCCAATGACATAGCATTTGCATCGTTGATTTCGCTAAGCTTTGCTTCTTTCAACCACTGGGAAAACACTTCAAAAGGATCGGGTTTTTTAAGAACTTCATCGTCAAAAACTATAGGGGTTAGATCATTTTCGCCGTTCATTTTAGAAACCAATCCTTTTCATGCTAAAATCTGAACTAAAACCGAGGCTAGAATCATGGGTAAAACTGAAGCTAATTACAGCAAAATTGCACCCATAATAACACCCGGCTGGACATTGCAGTTTGCGCTCTCCATATATGCGCAAGATTTGTGGTAAGACAATTACAAATTTAATCAACTATTTCGATCTGGTGAATATATGAGCGACCCCTATAAAATCCTAAAAATATCAAGATCAGCTTCCGAGAAGGAAATAAAGTCGGCTTTTCGCAAACTGGCAAAGACCTATCATCCGGACCAGAATCAGGACGACCCTAAAGCGCAGGCCAAATTTGCGGAAATAAATTCCGCCTATGAGCTATTGTCCAACAAAGAAAAGCGCGGCCAGTTCGATCGTGGTGAAATTGATGCCAAGGGCAATCCCAAAATGGGCGGGTTTGACTTTTCCGGCGCCCGCCCTAGTGGTGCAAGAAGAACTGGCGGAATTAATCCCGAAGATATTCTAAAAGAATTCATGGGTGGCATGGGAGCTGGCGGAGCCGGTGGCATGGGTGGCCGCGCCCAGCAGCGCGCCGGAAACTGGGACCCGTTTGCCGGCGCAACCGCCCAGTCAGCACCAACAAAGGGTAAGGATTTCACCGCTCCGGTTCTGATCACTCTGGAGCAGGCCCATAACGGGGAAGATGTTACCCTTAAACTTGCCAGTGGTCGCCAGTTGAATATTAAATTACCTAAAAACGTGGATGATGGTCAGCAAATCCGCCTGAGCGGACAAGGCCAACCCTCTCCAACCGGTGGCGCGCCGGGGGATGCGATAGTAACCGTAAAATTCAAACGCCATAAGCTTTTTCGCCGCGACGGCAAGGACCTAAGGGTTGATGTGCCCATAACTCTTTATGATGCGGTGCTGGGAGCAAAAATTCGCGTACCCACATTAACCGGCACCGTGGAGTTGGGAATTCCGCCCGGAGTAAACACCGCAAAAGCCATGCGCCTGAAAGGCAAGGGACTTTATGGAACTTCGGATCTGTTGGTGAATTTGCGCAT
>CAZMVQ010000110.1:0-5261 GCA_964569865.1 uncultured Devosia sp. | reverse complement strand
CGCTCATATTCCAGCTCAACATTTTTAGCAAAGGCATCAGTGGTACCAAAATTGTCCACCATCACCGAGTGATCAATCACCAGATCAACCGGGACCAGTGGATTAATTTTTTGCGGGTCGGCTCCAAGAGCCGCCGCCGCATCGCGCATGGCCGCCAGATCAACAACGGCTGGAACTCCGGTGAAATCCTGCATAAGAACCCGGGCCGGACGATAGGCAATTTCGTGATTTGAAGTTTTTTTATCCAGCCAATTAACAAAGGCTAAAATATCATCGCGGGTTACGCTTTTGCCATCCTCAAACCTCAAGAGGTTTTCCAAAACAACTTTTAGCGAATTTGGCAGGCGCGAAATCCCCGTTAAACCGTTCTTTTCCGCTTCAACAAGAGAATAATAGACATATTCTTTGCCGTTTACATCAAGGGTCTGACGGGAATTAAAGCTGTTTAAAGATGTCGCTTGCACTTTTGCCACCTATATTTTGGTTGTTTTTTGGGGACTGAAAAAGATTACCCCGATTTGATTTGCCTTATAGGCCAAACAAATGAGGGTTGCCAGTGCGCTTAACGATCAATATCAATTCACAACATGACAGATCGCCAAAAATTCCAGACAATTTCAGTTTCTGCCAACAATTTGGGCTGCATCAGAGATCAGTTCCCCATATTTGATGAAATCTCCTTTTCGCTGAATGCAGGAGAGGCTTTGTTTTTACGCGGGGCCAATGGTTCGGGAAAAACTTCTCTGCTTTTGGTGCTGGCAGGAATTTTACCCCATTTAGGAAATTTTGAAATAAAATCCTCTAAAGGAGAGCAGCAAGATATTCCAGTTAGTCAGTTGATACATTTTATTGGTCACCAAAACGCCATAAAACCTGAACTTACCCTAAAACAAAATCTGCAATTCTGGACACAAATGTATCAGGGTGATCAGGCGTCCATTTCTAACACGCTTAAAGAAGCCGGACTTTTTGGACTTGATAATTTTTTGGCCGGACATCTTTCCACCGGGCAAAAACATCGGCTTTCTCTTTGCAGATTATTGCTCAGTCCGCGCCCCCTCTGGCTATTGGATGAACCAACCTCTGCCCTTGATATTCAGGGAGACATCTGGGTTTCTGATTTAATTTCTTCTCATCTGGAAAAAGGTGGAATTGTTATTGCCGCCACCCATCGCTCCATTGAATTGAAAAACCAGAAAAAAACAGAATCGCTGACCATGGGAGCAAACAAATGAGAGCTTTCCTGATTGTGATTGGCCGAGACCTGCAACTGGCTATAAAAAACGGTGGAGCTACCCTTACTCAATTGATATTTTTTATCTCCATCGGTGTAATCATGCCCATAGCCATCGGACCGGACAAACAAATTCTTGCAAGCCTCGCCCCGGCCATAATCTGGATTGCAGCCCTGCTCTCAACTCTTTTGGGTCTGGATAGACTTTTTGTCGCCGATCATGAGGACGGAACGCTGTTATCGCTTCGCCATGCCTCTATTTCTTTAACAAGTATTTCTTTGGCAAAAATCATTTCCCATTGGCTGATAACCGCTCTGCCCCTGATTTTGGCAACACCCTTATTGGCAGTAATGCTGTTTATGGAATTGCCCCGGTTTCTTGCCACTATCGCGGCTTTATTGCTTGGCACCCCGGCTTTAGCGGCTTTAGGGGCCATCGGTGCCTCCATCAGTGTAACCCTAAAACGCGGTGGAATGGTTGCCCCCATTCTTATTCTTCCCCTGGCCATACCAATTTTGATTTTTGGAGTATCCGCCGCCAATTCCTTTGCCGGACCATCAGCCTCCAGTTCGGCCATGTTGTTTCTCGGGGCAATTTCATTGTTAGCAGTTGCTTTTGCTCCATTTGCCATTTCCCTTGCGCTCAAGGCGGCAGAAGAATAGGAAAAACTTTCAAGACTGATCACGGACCCAGCTAATATGAATACAAATAAAATGACCGCCAACAACAAACCCAAAAACTGGTTTTCAGCCCTTGCTCATCCGGGCATCTTTCTTGGTTGGAGCAGGCATTTTATCAAGCCACTGATTTTTCTCACGCTCATTTCATTTGCCTTTGGCCTCTGGTTTGCTTTCTTTAATTCACCTCCCGATTATCAGATGGGTGAAACCGTGCGCATTATGTATATTCACGTTCCCAACGCCTGGCTCGCGCAAATGGTCTATTCGATTATGGCCGTTTCAGCCATTGGCTCTTTGGTCTGGCGTCATCCCCTGGCCGATGTGGCAATGAAAGCGGCAGCTCCATTAGGTGCAGCCTTTACCGCAATTGCCTTGTTTACCGGAGCCTTGTGGGGTCGCCCCACATGGGGCACCTATTGGGAGTGGGACGGGCGCATGACCTCAACCTTGGTGCTGTTCTTGATGTATCTTGGTCTGGTTGCCCTTTGGAACACCTTTTCTGACCAGTCAAAAGGCGCCCGAATAATCGCGGTGTTTACCCTCGTTGGCGCGATCAATATCCCGATTATAAAATTTTCGGTGGAATGGTGGAACGCCCTGCATCAACCTTCAATAATCAGCACTGAGGGCCTGTCGATGCCGGCAGAAATTTATACACCACTTTTAATCATGACTCTGGCCTTTACTTTGCTGTTTTTTACCCTGCATCTGATCAATATGCGGGCTGAAATTTTTCGCCGCCGCGCCAACACTCTGGAGCGCCAGCATGTCATTGAAAATTCTATGCCAACTCCAACAAATGGCAAAGAGGCAGGCAAATGATTAATCTTGGACCCCATGCAATTTTCATAATTTCCTCTTATGTCGGCGCATTTCTGGTTACATCCATAATGATCGTCTGGGTCTGGATGAATTCCAAAAAGCAACAGACCCGGCTTGATGAACTGCAACGCATGGGAATTTATCGCCGCTCAGACAAAAACACCTCCGATTTGATGGAATAAACAATATGAGACAAAAAATATTTGTTGCCATGCCGCTGATTATCGTCACCGCACTCATGATTTTGTTCGCCTCCCAAATAAATAACGATACAAGCGTGCTGCCATCGGTATTACTCAACAAGCCCGTTCCTGAATTCACAATGCCCGGAATTGAGGGCATTGAAGACGGCACTCCCGGATTTGACCAAAGCGACCTTGTCGGTCAGGTCAGCGTCGTCAATGTATTTGCCTCCTGGTGCATTCCGTGCCGGGCCGAACATAAATATCTGGTTGAGCTGGCCTCACGTGACATAGTTGCCTTGTACGGCATCAATCAAAAAGACGATGCGGTAAACGCCCGTAGTTTTTTAACCGAGCTTGGCAATCCATACGATAAAATCGGCGCTGACCTGTTTGGACGCGCTTCCATCGAATGGGGGGTTTATGGAGTTCCTGAAACTTTTGTAGTCGATGCGCAAGGTATCATTACCTACAAGCAAATCGGCGCTCTCAATGACAATTCCTATTATAACGGCCTATTGCCGGCTATCGAAGAAGCCATGAACAAAAGCCAATAATTTTCTGTTTTGGTATCGGAGCTTGCCCTATTACTGTTTTTCCGCCTCTTCTTCAGGGGCATATTGGCTCAACAGCTTCATTTGAAACAGCGAAAATACGATTGTTATCGGCATGATACCCCAGACCTTGAAGGCAACCCATTGATCGGTGGTAAAATTTCGCCAGACAATTTCATTTAATACCGCCAATATAAGAAAAAACACTCCCCAGCGCAGAGTTAAAATCCACCAGCCCTTTGGTTGCAGCTTGTAAACCTCCCCAAACACATATTTCAGCAAGGACTGACCAAACAACAGGCCTCCAAGTAATATGCCTCCGAACAGGATATTGACGATTGTCGGCTTCATTTTGATAAAAATATCATTTTGCAGATAGATGGTCAGGCCGCCAAATACCAACACGATCACCCCGGTAACCAGCGGCATTACAGCAATTTTCTTCAATATCATCCATGACAAAGTCAAAGAAATTATCATCGCTACCATGAAAACCCCGGTAGCCAGAAAGATCGGCTCAGGAAACCAGTTTTTCAGAACAGGAAAACCCTCAAGAATTGATTTTCCTCTGGCGTTGATCAAAAAGAACAATATCAGCGGACCAAGTTCTAACCCCAGTTTGATCATCTGGGGTTTTACCTCATCCCAGTCAACTTCCTGGGTTTTAGAACTGTTATCACTCATGGTTTTTCCTTTTAATTCAACTTGTCACCGGTTTTTAAGGCCGCTAATATTTTTTAATTGCCCGTTTATGGCTATTCACTTGTTCCAGCAATAGCTTTTGCGAAATCCTTTGGAGCAAATGGCTCCAGATCATCCACACTTTCCCCCACACCGATATAGTGCACTGGCAGGGCATATTTTTTTGCAATCGCCACTAAAATACCACCGCGTGCCGTGCCATCGAGCTTGGTCATTACCAATCCAGTAACTCCGGCCCGCTGACCAAAGACTTCAACCTGCTGCAAAGCATTTTGCCCTGTTGTGGCATCAAGGGTCAACAATACAGCATGGGGAGCATTTTCATCCACTTTTTTTATCACCCGAATGATTTTTTCAAGTTCTGCCATCAATTCATCGCGGTTTTGCAACCTTCCGGCCGTATCAATTATCAAAATATCCGCTTGAATTTCCTTAGCTCTGATCAAAGCATCATATGCCAGCCCGGAGGCATCTGACCCTGCGGGTCGCGAAATCACTTCACTATTGGCTCTTGCGCCCCAAACCTGCAATTGCTCGATGGCGGCAGCACGAAAAGTATCCCCCGCCGCCAATAAAACCTTTTTCCCCTCACGGGTAAATTTATCTGCAAGTTTGCCAATGGTGGTGGTTTTTCCAGATCCGTTTACCCCGACCATTAAAATAACAAACGGCTTGATTGATTTTTCCATCGCCAGCGGAATTGCCACCGGCTCAAGAGTTTTTTCAACTTCACTGGCAAGGATTTTCCTCACCTCTTCAATTGAGATTTCTTTGTCGAACCGGTCTTTTTCCAGTGCCTCAGTTATCGTTAGCGCCATATCCACCCCAAGATCGGCCTGAATAAGAACATCTTCAAGCTCTTCCAGCGTTTGGGCATCGAGCTTTCTTTTGGTGAATACCGCCCCGATATTATCGCCTAGCTGATCGGAGGTTTTTTTCAGCCCTGTTGTAAGACGCGAAAACCAGTTATTTGGTTTTTCTTCTCTGACAACAGCCACTTCATCTGGCTCAGCCGGGGTGCTCACCTGCACCTCTGGTTCTGGTTCTGGTTCTGGTTCTGGTTCTGGTTCTGGTTCTGGTTCTGGT
>CAZMVQ010000109.1:0-5321 GCA_964569865.1 uncultured Devosia sp. | reverse complement strand
CTGAGAACGTTCCGCAATATTGCGTGCCGAAGTGGCTTTTTCTTCTTCCGTCATCTGGGAAACTTTTATGGCATTTTCCTTAAACACTTCAACGGCTTTAGCCATATCCCCTAATTCATCATCACGCTTTGTCCCAACAATTTCCACCTCAAGATCACCGGCCGCCAATTCCTTCATGGCATTGGTCAAAGATGAAATTGGCTTGGTGATTGCGCGGGAAAAAATCAATGCCAGTATTGCAGAGAACGTCAACAACCCTGCTCCAATCATCAGCATCCAATTGCGCAAATCAGCAATGGGCGCTTTCAGTTCTGCAAGTTCCTGCATGGCGATGGTGGCCCAATTAGTTCCTAAGAATTCAAATGGTTCCGCAACCAACTCCATTTCAACGCCTGCTTCATTGGTCCATTTTCCTATACCCAATTCTCCACCAAGTGCCATTTTTGCCCATTTGCTATCATGAACGGCTGACAAAATATCGTTCTCTTCAGTGAAAGAAGAATCGTTGCGCAACAAAAAATCTTGGCCAACAATTATGGATTCACCGGTTTGCCCAAGGCCGGCTTTGGTATTCATAATCGAATTGATCCCATCGATCGGCATCTGAAAAACCAGCACTCCAGCCGTTTGTCCGTTCTCTCCGACTACCGGCTGAGATATAAACGCTGCCGGCGCTCCAGCACTTGGAGCATAAGGTTTGAAGTCAAAAAATGTGCTTTCACCGGGTTGCGCATTCATCCCTGCACGAAAGGCATTGCCAAGATCGCTGTTCGCCCACTCACCGCCACCGGCAGCAAAATTAGTTGCGAAATCCAGTTCTTTGAACACCGAATATACCAGATCACCCTTGGTATTAAACAAAAAGATATCATAATAGCCTCTGGTCACCAACTGATCGCGAAATGAGGGATGATATCTGGCGTGGGCAATATCATATGGGGTGCCCTGATTGGCACTATCCAGCAAATGTTTTTCCCCCAGTGGATTTGGATTATCGGTAATATAAGCTGCCTGCAACATACCAGTTGCTGAATTTCCAAAAATTTCAAAGGACATAAAGCCGGCCGAAAAAGCCTCTAACGCCTCACGGGTTTTCAGGTTTCTTGCAGTTAATCCAAGGTCCGCTTCAATATCTGCAAAATAACTGCCCAAAGCATTGCCCCTGTCATCGGCAACAACATCCAGTTTGGCTTCGCTTGATTTAACTAACGCACTTGTGCCAAGATTTAACCCGACCACGCCCATGGCCACTCCAACTATCAGAGCTGATCCAATAATTATCGCTGGAAGTTTATGAGCGATTTTTAGATTCAACATTTCTTGTAATTCCCCAACCTGTTTTAGTTTTTTATCCGACGCATGAAAAAATCTTCATACATAGAGATGCGTACATTCTTCTAAATATTGTTTTAAGAAATTACGGTAAACGTATTCTAAACATCGCGGCACATTTCAAAAGAAATTCACCCCTGTTACTTGCAGGTGACTTTGTTCCATAAACTAAATGTGTTTGGTTTTTAAAATTTGGTTCCACCCGCCAAAGAGGTAACCCTAAGCCAAAACGCCAATAACCGCTTCGATCTTTTTCTTCATTGATCCGGCATCAAACGGCTTGATAATGTAGTTATTTACCCCGGCAACAATCGCCTCTTTAACCTGCTCCTTGTCAGAGCGACCAGTGGCCATGATAAACGGCATTGCTTTGGTTTTGGGGTGTTTGCGAATAACTTTAAGCAAAGTCAAACCATCAATATCGTCCATATTCCAGTCAGATATAATCAGATCAATCTGGTTTTCCTGCAATTTACCAAGCGCATCACGCCCGCTTTTGGCTTCAGTAATTTTTTGAAAGCCCAGCTGATTAAGAATAAATTTGCAGATGCCGCGCATTGATTGCTGATCATCAACGACCAGAACGCTTATGGTGCTTGCTTTTGGCATTATTGTATCTCGTCTTCTATGCTTTTAAATTTGAATTTAGCCAGACAATAAGTGAAAACTCTTACTATTTTCTCAATCTGGCATAATTTTATGCTGCAGATTTTTTACGCAACAATCCAAGAATTAAACGGTTGGCAATATCTTCAACGGAAGCTTCTTCAACCACGGCACCAATCTCGTTTGCTACTCTTGGCATTCCATATACCAGCGCCGATTCTTTGCTTTGCCCAACCGTATAAGCCCCGGCCTCCCGCATAAGTTTCAACCCGTCAGCACCGTCTTTTCCCATGCCGGTCAAGATCGCACCAACGGCCTTGGAGCCTATGGTTTTGGCAACCGAAGAAAATAAAGCGTCTACACTGGGCCGATGACCCGAGATCAAATCACCACTACTCAATCGGCATTTTGTTTGTCCAGAACTGATTTCAAGCAGCAAATGAAAGCCGCCCTTGGCTATGTAAACCTTGCCCCCTTCAATTGGCATGCGGTCCTCAGCCTCCACAACCTCCAGTTCAACCTGCTGATTAAGACGCTCAGCAAAACGAGCAGTAAAACTTTCAGGCATATGCTGGGCCACCAAAACGGGCGGGCAATCCACAGGCAAACGCGAAATTACATTCCGCACCGCATCCACGCCCCCGGTTGACGCACCAATAGCAATAAGTGAACCGGCAGCGACCCCGGCAGCGCTGTTTGCAACAAATGATTTTGACGCAATGCTGGGTCGCATTACCTGACCTTTAACATCGCTTTGTGCAGCCGAGCGCACTTTTTCACGTATATCTGCCCCAAATTTTTCCATGCCTCCAGCCAGATTGTGGCTGGGTTTTCCAACAAAATCCACAGCCCCCAACTCCAGAGCTAACATGGTTTCACTGGCCCCCTTATGAGTAAGCGTCGAAACCATAACCACAGGAGTTGGCCGCAAGCGCATCAGCTTGGATAAAAATTCCAACCCGTTCATATTGGGCATTTCAATATCTAGGGTAATTACATCTGGGTTCAATTCTTTGATTTTGGTACGGGCGATAATCGGGTCCTCAGCGGTTCCCACCACTTCAATGTCCCCATCCTTTATCAATGTTGAACTTAAAACCTCACGGATCAATGCGGAATCATCGACAACCAAAACTCTGATACTCATCGGTTAGCCCTTATTTTTTCCTGCATCGAACGACGATAAATTGTTTTCCCATCTATGCTAAATCCAAGCGCTGCTGCCCGCATGTTTTCTGAATGGCCAATATATAAATACCCGTCCTCCGGCAAAAGCTCGCTAAAGCGGGTAAATACTTCGGTCTGGGTGGCTTTATCGAAATATATCGTGACATTGCGACAGAAAATGGCATCAAACGGCCCCTTCATCGGCCAGTCCAGCATCAGGTTCAAAGGCTTAAATGTCATCAGGTTTCTTAAATTCATCGGAATTCTTACATTTCCATCGGGCATTTTTTCAAACATCGAGGCTTGAGATTTAGATAATCCCTCAAGCTCCCCGGCCGGGTAAACCCCCATTGCGGCCTTGGCAATTACGTCCGTATCAACATCTGTGGCCAAAATTTTAAAATCCCAGCTTTTGAGTTGCGGAAAATTCTGCATAAGAGCCATGGCAATGGTATATGGCTCCTGCCCTGTCGAACAGCCCGCCGACCAGATGCGCAATCTTGACTTGCCCGTGGACGATTTATAACGAGGATTTGCCACCAAACGGCCCACATATTCTACCAGATGATCGAAATGATGATCCTCCCGATAAAATCTGGTCAGATTTGTAGTAAGCGCGTTGACAAAAACCTGTTTGTCATCCCTTGAGGCCCGCTTGTCCAAAAAGTCCACATAAGCATCAAAGCTTTTTAGGTTTTTAGCGCGAACGATTTTTGTCAGCCTGGAAACCACCAATACTCGCTTGGCTTCACCAAGAGAAATTCCCGCAATCTGATAAATACGATCCCGTATTTTATCGAATTCCTTGTCGCTAAGAGAAATTTCTTCGTCAGACATATTTTTTCCCAACATCATAAATTTTGCAAATTTTCAAAATTTGCCAAAACAAAAAATTCTAAAGTTTTACAATGACGATAAATTTTGCCATCGCGATATATCCCGTTGCTGCAATATGACCGGGTTTTTACTTATTTTATGTAAAGGAGAACAAATTAAAATTTTCTACTCATAAACAAAGCCCGGCCGCAAAATTGTAGCTCTTGTTTTAGGATAAAAAATCTAAAACAATTCGATATCATCAACTGGTGGCGCAACCACCTGCTTTTTAGCAATTGCCAATTCTTCACGACAAACAGTTTTACCTGCATCTGAATCCAGCCGTTTAACAAAAACCCGCCCGCTGGCCGGTTTAAATATAATTCGGCGGGCAAAATTCCCTCCCAGATCCTCAGAAGCTATTTCATAGCCCTCACCCAGCAAAAAATTGCGTACAAATTCCACATTGCGCAACCCCACATCCGTTTGCAGGGAATTTATGTTGCCACCGCCAAACACTTTTATAACCAGATTGCCTTTGCGCCCGGTTCCTCTGCTCAACACCGAATTTATCAATTGCTCCATGGCAAAGGCACCATAGCGCGCCGAAGCACCATAACGATCTTTGGCAGTGCCGGATTGATCTGCCAGCAAAAAATGGTTCATTCCGCCAATTGCTGCCACACTGTCACGAACACATGCACTTATGCACGACCCCAAAACAGTTGCCATTGTTACACGTTGATCAGCTGAAACTTCACAACCACCCTGATTTACTGTCACGGTTTTTTCACGTTCACTTTCAGAACGTAATCCATTTGATACTCGCGCCCCTAAAGCCGGCATTTATAAAATCCCCCGATAAATTCTTAAGGACAGAGCCCTAAGTGGTTCTCCAAAGGATAACTCAAAAGAAATTAGGAAATTGCTAACCAAAAAACACAAGATGAGATAATTTAAGCCAATGAGAAATATTGGCTTAGCATTTGTCAGATAGTTTTATTCCCAGGTACGCAAACCTTGGTTATTTTGGGAAACAAGTAAATTGGCGATAGAAAAGCTGGCAATAGAGCTCGAAGAAACCATCCACCAGACCAAAGATCTGGTGAGCTCGATCAATGCTGCCCTGGAAGTTCTTCTGGACAAATCTATCGACAATTCTCAAGCTCGTCAGGACGCCGCTATCAAAATATTAATTGGCTTGCAGGCGCAAGACCGCATTGAACAGCGCTGCACAAACATAAAATCTGCGATCGAGCAAATTCGCCATCGCACTGCTCATTTTGATGAAGACAAGGCAGCATTCGTCTGGGAAAATCTAACTTTGGACGAACTGTCAAAACCTGAAATGTCATGCACGGCAGCAAAAACTCCCAGTGGAGATTGCGACCTGTTCTAGG
>CAZMVQ010000108.1:4442-5569 GCA_964569865.1 uncultured Devosia sp. | reverse complement strand
TGAAAGGTTATCAATGAACAATGCCGAGCTAGAGGAATATTTGCACAATAATATTCCCATAACCAAAGCCATGCAGGTGGGGGTGGTTGAAATTGAGGCCAATCGGGTGGTTTTAAGCGCGCCCCTGCTGCCCAATACCAACCATCGGGATACGGCGTTTGGCGGTTCGCTTTCAACTTTGGCCATTCTTAGTGCATGGAGTCTGTTGCGCCTGAAAATGGACGAGAAAAACGCCAAAAATGCCCATTTGGTTATTCAACGACAAAATGTTGAATATCTGCATCCGGCTGCGATTGATTTTATTGCCTGTGCAATGTTGGCCGATGAGGAAAAATGGCAGCGTTTTGAGCAGGTTTTTGCGGCCAAAGGAAAAGCTCGCATTAGTGTTCAGTCCTCAGTCGAGGCCGGGGGCAAGGTTTGTGCCCGTTTTGTTGGAGATTTTGTGGTGTTGGGCAGTTCTTAAGTTATGTTGGAAGCGAGCAGTTTGAGCGCGATATGAGCGCAAACTGCCCATTTTCTATGCGGCAACATTAGACTTTAGCTCTGCTAATTGAGCTTTTTCAGCCAGACCATCAACAACTTTTTGCGTTAATCCTGTCATCATTCTCTGCATGAAAACGGCGTTCATAGCCTTGCCAACAAGACCAAATTTCGGGTCATATTTCATGTCCATTGTGAGCAATGTTCCACCATTAATTGCCGGAGAAAGGCTGATTTTTGCGGTTGTATTGGCAATAGGCATATTGCCTTCATAAATATTTACGACGTAATATTCACCTTCTTTCCATTCGATAATTTCTTCGCGGATATAACTTTTGCCGTCTGTCATATCGCACTGGCGTTTAGATCCCAATCCAATTTCAGCATCGTCAGTCAGCATGTGAGAGCTGGATAAATTCGGGTTGAAATGGTCGATTTTTCCAAAGTCCGCGATTAGGCTCCAACAGATATCGGGGCTGGCGGTTGTGGATTTTGTTACATGGATATGGGGCATTGAAATTCTCCTGTTTTGAAGGGCAGAATATGGGACTGCCACAATAAAGCTCGGAGAATGCTTGTTCTCCATGAAAAGCAGGTATATAGAGAATGATTATTCTCTGTCAAGGTAAAAGCGACAAGGTAAAAGC
>CAZMVQ010000108.1:0-4342 GCA_964569865.1 uncultured Devosia sp. | reverse complement strand
CAGGTATATAGAGAATGATTATTCTCTGTCAAGGTAAAAGCGACAAGGTAAAAGCGACAAGGTGAAAACGATGAGGTAAAAGCGACAGGGTGAAAGCAAGGGTATTCTGCAAAGCATATTTTTGGTGTTACGATGCGCGCGCGATTTCTGGCATGTGTTGATCTTATGAGCGGGGTGAAGAAAAATTGAACAATCAGGAACAAATTGTCGAAAATGCGTTGAACCTGTTCTGGGCGCGGGGTGCTGAGACAGCAACTTATGATGAAATTGTCAAAGCTACTGGATTAAGCCGAAAATCGCTTTATGGGCATTGGCCCGACAAAAATGCTCTGATTGAGGATACACTTGATATTTATTATCAAAAATTATTGGATTTTATCGCTATTTTGAAAGACCCGGGAGGTTTGTCAGGCCTGAATAATTTTTGGGATAGTTTCGAAACCATTGCGCAACAAAAGGATTGGCGGGGTTGTTATTTGTATAAAACCGCCAACGGTCCGTTGCGTGGCGCTTTGCACATAAAGAGCCTCTATCAGCTTTACATAATTGAATTTAGCAATGCTATTGCTGATCAAATCAGGCAGGGGCAGGCAAATGGCGAGATCGACAAGGAAATTGATGCGGATATTGCCGGGCTGATCTGTTTTTCTCTGATGGGAACAATCTCAAGTATTGGTGCGCAATCCGGTTTTAACAGCAGCGTTAAACAGTTGCTTGATGTTGCTCGCAAGGTTTGCGGGGTCGCAAACAATATCATTCTAGGCCCGTGATCTAGCTGACCTGCAAGAATTTTTTGCGCGATGAATATGATTTAATGGCGACCAGCCTGTTTTCAAGCCAGCGTAAAAGCCCATTTATTGCTTGATAACCCGATTGCGCTAGAATTTTTCTCCAAGTTCTTTTCATCCGGGAGTGCCTTTTTTTACAAAAGGCGAGGGGATATTTCATGTTTGTTGCTTTTTTAATCACACTGGCTTTGGTGGTGGCGTGTATATTCATCCACTATGAATTGCTCAGGATGGTTTCTGTTGCCATGCCCAAGATGCGCGGTTCGGCCCGGCGGCGGCTGTTATCTGCCATCGGGGTGGTTTTTATGGCCCATATTCTGGAAATTTCGTTGTTTGCGATTGCCTTTGCCCTGATGCAACATCGTTGGGGCTTGGGAGAAATCGCTGGCGCCATTGAAGGAAGTTGGGTGGATTTTTTCTATTTTTCGGCAGCCTCTTATACAACCCTTGGCATGGGTGATTTGTTTCCAACCGGGCATTTGCGCTTTGTTGCGGCGATTGAATCTCTGACCGGGCTAATTTTGATTGCCTGGTCAGCCTCGTTCACCTATCTGGCCATGAATAAATTCTGGGGTATGCGCGATACTAAATGATATTTAGTTGGTGTTTTGTCGCCCAATATAAGAAGGGCCGCCTGACAGGGCGACCCTTTTTTAGTTTGGATTTGCAGGTTGCAATCTAAGACTAAAATGTCTGGAAAGAAGAAACCTGATTATTTACGATCATGTGCAGATTGGCACGATCAGCATTATAAGTTCTGCAGGCACCGCCATACACCGGGTTGCGACAAACCGTGGCGGTGGATCCTGCTGGAACTGTCACAGAAGAAATTCTATCGTTCCAGAAACCAGCTAATAGAGTGTTATCAGTGCCGGCATCAACACAAAAGGAAGCACCGGAGTAGTTTGGTCCGTTAAAGAAACACACCTGTGGAGTAGGCACTACAGGCGGAGTGATTATGTTGCCAATTACCGCACCGGCAATGGTGCCAAATACGTTGATGGCGGCAGCGGCTGCTGCGTCATTTGCGGCAGAGCTGGGGGCGGGTGCGGCAGGTGTTGCAGCTGCGGCCTGCAGATAGTTGCCGCTGACCCAGCCATCAGGGCCGGATTTTTCAACATAGCACCAGCCACCCTGACATTCGGTGACATTAACGGCTTCACCTGCATGCAGAGTGTCGACTATGCCAAAGCCGGTGCCAGGTCCTGAGCGAACGTTGACGCCGGTGGTTGCAGTGGCAGGAACCGCAAATGCGGCGATTGTGGAAGTTACCAGCATAAATGTGGCAGCAACTATTACGTTTAAGAATTTTGGAGTTTTCATGGTTCTGTTTCCCTCAATTTTTCTGGTGGCTGATGTAAAAATCATGGCCACATCAATAAAGGCATTTAAGCAATTATCGAATGAACGGGCGCTGAACAAAGCATTTATGAGAACTATAACACAAAATTTGAAGAATTTTAAGTTTAAAAACAATAATTTGAAATAAAGTCTAAATAATATTTGATTGATAAATTGGTTAGTTGCTTGTTGAAATTATTAAGCTGCCGCTATTTTTATTGTCTAGTTCGAATTAAACCAAAAATGCTTTAGCTCCAATATGAAGAACGCTTTAAATCAATAATTGTTCATTGTACAAAAAAAAGGCGCTGCTCGATTAAGAACAGCGCCTTTTTATTCGATTTTATTGGTTTGGAATTAGTCTCTCCAAGTTACGTATTTAACTCCCAGTGTGGTTCCTGTTTGGCCAATAAACCAGAATTCGGAAATATTACCCTGATCGGTTTTTACGCAGATAGTTTTATTTAGAATAGAGCCAACCTGAACAGGTGCACCTGAATAAGTGGCATCTGAACATCCGCCATAACCGCGCTGGCTGGTTCCACCTACCGATAGTTGTGCGCCATTTTGTACAAAAATGACTCTGCCTGCACCGGCACCCTGTTGAGATATGTCAGCACCTGGAAAACTTCCGCTATCCGCTCTGCCGGTATCAAGGTTGACAGACCAGTTGAGAGGTAAATTCACCTGAGCAGCAGAAATCACTGTAGGTGCTGCAGGGGCAGGCGGGGGAGCAGGCGGGACAGGAGCAGGTGGGGCTGAGTTGTTGATAATTGCTCCAAGAATAGTGCCAAATACGTTAATGGCGGCGGCGGCTGCGGCATCATTTGCGGCAGGAGCAGCGGGTGCGGCAGGTGCTGCTTCTGCGGCTTGAAGATAATTGCCACTGACCCAGCCATCTGGCCCAGCTTTTTCCACATAACACCAGCCACCCTGACATTCGGTGACGTTAACGGCCTGACCTGCGTGCAGGGCATCAATTTTGCCAAAAGAAACTCCAGGTCCGGAGCGTACATTAACGGCTGAAGTTGCAGTGGCAGGAACCGCAAATGCGGTGATGGTGGAAGCAACCAGCGCAAATGTGGCAGCTGCTACAACAGTAAAGAATTTCGGAGTTTCCATAATTTTATTTCCCTTAGTTTTTTCGTGGCTGACATAAAAATATGGCCACATCAATAAAGGCAGCTAAGCAATTGTCAAATGAACGGACGCTGAACAACGCATTAAGGGAAATGATAGCACAAAATTAGAAGAATTTTTGTTTTAAAACTTAAAGAGAAAAGTAAAACTCAATTAATATTTGGCAGATAAATTTGGGAGTTGCTTAGTGCGAATTGAATTGTTTGCTTTGACTACAACCAGACAGTTTGTTACGTTTTTGAGGCGGTTTGTTACGGTTTGCTTATGTAAACCTGTTTGCACCGTTTTTATTGTTAGTTTGTTTACGGATATCGCTTGTAGTTGCAAATGAGGCGGATGTTGTTAGGTCCACGATATGCAGGGCACACCAGCTTAATTTTTTTTGAGGGGACTATTATGATTAAAAGAAGAACCGTAATACTTTCAGGACTGGCAGCCATTGCCTCTCCTTCCGTGGTGCTTGGTCACACGGAATATGTGCCTGACCCAAAATACATGCCGCAACGGGTGCCTTTTACCGGTTATCCGCTCGGTAGTGTTGTTGTCGATCCGGAGAATTTTTTCCTTTATCTCGTTGATGCGGGAACCTCCGCCCGGCGCTATGGCGTCAGGGTTGGTCGGGCCGGGTTGGCATGGAAAGGTGAAGCTCACATAGAGCGTAAAGCGGAGTGGCCGCGCTGGACACCAACCAGAAATATGATCAGGCGCGAACCTGAAAAATATGCCAAATTCGCCGATGGTGTGCCCGGAGGACCAGATAATCCTCTTGGTGCCAGGGCGCTTTATCTTTATCGCAACGGCCGCGACACTTATTATCGTATTCATGGAACCAATCAGCCATGGACTATCGGCAAGGCGGTTTCAAACGGTTGCATCGGGCTAACCAATGAATATGTAACAGACCTTTACAATCGTGTTCCCATTGGCTCGACAGTGATTGTGCTTTAGGGCAAGACCTTAGAGTTAGACCAACAAAATTGAGATATTAAATCAGGCCGCTAATTGCGGCCTGATTGATTAGGGTCAGGACCTATTAAATTCATACAATTCTGTTTGAAAGAGAGTGTTTAGAT
>CAZMVQ010000107.1:0-5737 GCA_964569865.1 uncultured Devosia sp. | reverse complement strand
CTTGGGCCTAAGCCCTTTGCAAAACAGGTTTTCAAGGAATTTTGCGGCATCATCAAAATGATCGCTTGTGTTTTTGTCTTTGCTCAAAACCGCACGCACCTGCACATCAAAATCCGCATAATGCTGGGTGGTGGCCCAGATGGCGAACAACAAATGGCGTGGATCACAAGGGTTTAGCTTTCCCTCATCCATCCATCCCTTAATCACCTGAGCCTTCTCATCTACCAAAAGTTTCAGCTCCCCCTCAATCATATCAATAATATGGGGCGCGCCCTGCAAAATCTCATTGGCGAACAGGCGGCTTTCGCGGGGGAAATCCCGAGCCATTTCCAGCTTCCTGTTGATATAGGCACAAATTTCTTCAATCGGCTCTCCGGTAGCATCCAGAGTTTTAAGCGGTGCCAGCCAGGTATCCATAAGTCTGGCGATCAGGGTCTGGTGAATGTCCTCTTTGCGCGAATAATAATATAGCAGATTTGGCTTGCTCATTTTTGCCGCGTCGGCAATCTGATCCAATGTGGAGCCGCGAAACCCGTGGGCGGCAAAAACCTCCAGCGCGGCCTGCAAAATCTGCTCGCGCTTTTCGCGCTGAATTCGGGTTTTTCCGCTTTGCTTTTCAACAGATTGCGACACTATTGAAGTTTTCCTTTTGTTTTATTTGCCGGCCCGCCCTATTTGGTGGCCAAAGGCACAAATTTTACTTGCTTGCACCGCCCTTAGTGCTAATATTTTATCAATTGGTCAAAAACTGGGTAACATACAAATCCGGGCGAACCAAGTTTTGGTGTAGCAATAGTTGTTACATTTGATTTTCGGCACTGGTGCCTTTGGGGAGCTAAATGACAGATCTCGATAATAAAACTGGCGCATCAAACGTGGTGCCAAATGATTTGAGCGCGTTTTGGATGCCGTTTTCGGCCAACCGCCAATTCAAGAAAAACCCTCGCATGTTCGTGGGTGCTGCCGATATGCACTATACCACTTCTGATGGTCGTCAGGTGCTGGATGCAACCGCAGGCCTGTGGTGCGTTAATGCTGGCCATTGCCGCCCAAAAATCACCGAGGCGATCCAAAGCCAAGCAGCGGAAATGGATTTTGCCCCCACTTTTCAAATCGGCCACCCCAAAGTCTTTGATCTAGCCAACAGGCTGGTCGATCTGGCCCCCGATGGTATGGATCATGTATTTTTCACCAATTCCGGCTCTGAAAGTGTTGAAACTGCCCTAAAAATCGCTTTGGCCTATCATCGGGTTAAGGGCGATGGTGCCCGGTTCCGCTTGATCGGGCGCGAGCGGGGCTATCACGGGGTTAATTTTGGCGGCATTTCTGTTGGTGGTATTGTTCCCAACCGCAAAATGTTTGGCACGCTTTTAACCGGGGTTGATCATTTGCCCCACACCCATTTGCTGGATAAAAATGCTTTCACCAAAGGCGAACCGGAACACGGGGCCTATCTGGCTGATGAGCTGGAGCGCATTGTGGGCCTGCATGATGCCTCAACCATTGCGGCGGTGATTGTTGAGCCTGTTGCCGGTTCAACCGGGGTTTTAATTCCCCCCAAAGGCTATTTGCAAAAACTGCGCGATATTTGCACCAAGCATGGAATATTGCTGATTTTTGACGAGGTTATCACCGGTTTTGGCCGTCTGGGAACTCCGTTCGCCGCAGATTTTTATGGCATAATTCCAGATATTATGGTCACCGCCAAAGGCCTGACCAATGGCGTTATTCCCATGGGCGCGGTGTTTGTTAAATCAGAAATTCATGATGCGTTTATGAGCGGTCCTGAACATATGATCGAGTTTATGCACGGCTATACATATTCGGGCAATCCCATGGCTGCCGCTGCGGCGCTGGGCACTTTAGCCACCTATAAAGAAGAGGGATTGTTGACCCGCGCTGCTGAACTGGCCCCCTATTGGCAGGAGGCACTGCATTCGCTCAAAGACGCGCCCAACGTCATTGATATTAGAAATATCGGGCTTATTGGCGCCGTGGAACTGGCCCCGATTGCCGGTGAGCCAACCAAAAGGGCATTTTCTGCTTTTGTAAAAGCCTTTGAAAGCGGACTGCTTATTCGCACCACCGGGGATATTATTGCTCTTTCACCGCCCTTGATTGTTTCAAAATCCCAAATTGATGAAATTGTAGAAAAACTGGGCAAAGTCCTGAATGAGGTCGATTGATATGTATATGATTAAAAACGCAATTAACGGCGAATTGGTTTCTTCCAATTCAGATCGAAAATCTCAGATTTTTAATCCGGCAACGGGTGAGCAGATCGGCGCATTGCCCCTTTCCAGCAATGGGGAAATAAACGAGGCAGTAGCTAACGCAAAGGCGGCTCAGCCCGCATGGGGAAATTTGCCGCCTGCCAAGCGCGCCCGAATTATGTTTAAATTTTTGCAATTGCTCAACGATAATATTGACGAGTTGGCCAGACATATTTCACGTGAACATGGCAAAACCCACGAGGACGCTTTGGGCGAATGCGCCCGTGGCATTGAAGTGGTGGAATTTGCCTGCGGAATTCCCCAGATGCTTAAAGGGGAATTTTCCCGCAATGTTGGCCCTGCCATCGATACCTTTGCCGATCGCCAGCCCCTTGGTGTGGTTGCGGGCATTACCCCGTTTAACTTTCCCGCTATGGTGCCCATGTGGATGTATCCCATGGCCATCGCCACCGGCAATGCCTTCATCCTAAAACCATCCGAGCGCGACCCATCCGCCTCTATGTTTTGCTTTGAGCTTTTTAAGCAGGCCGGTTTACCGAACGGAATATTCAACATTGTGCATGGGGATAAATCTGCTGTGGATTGTCTGTTGGATCATCCCGATGTCAAAGCCATCAGCTTTGTCGGCTCCACCCCCATTGCCCAATATGTTTATGAGCGCGGCACCAAGGCTGGCAAAAGAGTGCAGGCCCTTGGCGGCGCTAAAAATCATATGATTATTATGCCCGATGCTGATCTGGATGCGGCAGCCAATGCCTTGATGGGGGCCGGCTTTGGCTCGGCCGGAGAGCGCTGCATGGCAATTTCTGTTGCCGTGCCGGTTGGTGAAGAAACCGCCAACAAACTGGTGGCCAAACTTAAACCCATGATTGAATCCTTAAAAATTGGTCCCGCCAATGACGAAATGACTGAAATGGGACCGCTGATCACTAAAATGCATCAGGAAAAAGTGCTCGACTATATTGATCAGGGAGAAAAATCGGGTGCCGATCTGGTGGTGGATGGCCGTGGATTTTCTCTTCAGGGTTATGAGGGGGGCTATTTTGTTGGTGGCACCCTGTTTGACAATGTTAAAGAGGATATGAGCATTTATCGGGATGAAATTTTTGGACCCGTTCTCTCGGTGGTGCGCAAAAACTCGTTTGAAGATGCGCTCGATCTTATTCATGGCCATGAATATGCCAACGGAACCGCAATTTTCACCCGCGATGGTGATGCGGCACGTGCCTTTGCCGATAGGGTTGAAGTGGGCATGGTGGGCATAAATGTGCCTATTCCGGTGCCGGTGGCCTATCACTCGTTCGGTGGCTGGAAAAGCTCATCCTTTGGTGGCCATGGAATTTATGGTCCCGAAGCTGTGCATTTTTATACAAGGCTCAAAACCGTCACGACCCGCTGGCCCACCGGGGTAAAAGAGGGTGCAGTGTTTACGTTCCCCAGCTAGGGAATAATTTTTATCTCCCTCCCCCCTTGCGGGGAGGGATTAAGGGTGGGGGCAAATGGAGGATAGAATAATGTCAAAATCCGGTCAGAATCTAAAAATAAACGATGCCCGCCTTTGGGACAGCCTGATGGAAATGGCAAAAATCGGCCCCGGAGTGGCCGGTGGCAATAATCGCCAGACGGTTACCGATGAAGATGGCGAAGGGCGCAAACTTTTTCAGCGCTGGTGCGAAGATGCTGGCATGACCATGGGCGTTGATCAAATGGGCAATATGTTCATGACCCGAGAGGGGCAAGATCCGACCCTGCTGCCCGTCTATGTGGGCAGTCATCTGGATACCCAGCCCACAGGGGGCAAATATGACGGGGTGCTGGGAGTTCTGGCCGGTCTTGAACTGGTACGCACGCTCAATGATCTCAATATCAAAACCAGACATCCCATTGTTATCACCAACTGGACCAATGAGGAGGGCACCAGATATGCCCCCGCCATGCTTGCTTCCGGAGTATTTATTGGCCAGCACACTCAAGAATGGGCCTATGAAAAAACCGATGCCGAGGGCAAAAAGTTCGGCGATGAATTAAAGCGAATTGGCTGGCGTGGTGATGAAGAAGTTGGCGCGAGAAAAATGGCTGCCATGTTTGAATTGCATATCGAACAGGGGCCAATTCTTGAAGCAGAAGGTAAAGAAATCGGCGTGGTTACCCATGGGCAGGGCCTTAGCTGGACCCAGTTCACAGTGACGGGCAAAGACAGCCATACGGGTTCAACCCCCATGCCCATGCGCAAAAATGCCGGGTTGGGCATGGCAAAAATTTTGCAACTGGTTGATGATATCGCCTGGGCGCACAAGCCCAATGCGGTGGGGGCTGCCGGCCATATTGATGTTTTTCCAAACTCGCGAAACGTTATTCCGGGCAAAGTGGTGTTTACGGTGGATTTACGCTCTCCTGATCTGGCCACCATCAAAAATATGGAAACTCAACTGGAGGCGGGAGCCAAAAAAATCTGCGACGAAATGGGCTTGGGCTTGGAGATTGAAAAGGTGGGCGGTTTTGATCCGGTGACCTTTGATGAAACATGCGTATCTGCTGTGCGCGATGCCGCCGAGCGATTGGGCTATGGGCATCGCGACCTGATTTCCGGCGCAGGCCATGATGCCTGCTGGATCAGCAAAGTTGCTCCAACAGCGATGATTATGTGCCCTTGCGTTGATGGACTTTCCCACAACGAGGCTGAGGATATTTCCAAAGAATGGGCCACGGCCGGGGCCGAAGTGTTGATGCATGCGGTGGTTGAAACAGCGGGGATTGTGGAATGAAACTCGATGAGTTCGTAAAGGTTGCCCTTCTGGACATTACTAACGGCGTGGTAAGCGCACAAAAAGAGACGCTTCTTTACATTGCCCCCGGATACATAAACGGCAAGAAAATTGATAAAGCGCATAAAGTTAAATTCGAGGTTACGGTTACTATCAGTAAGGAGGGCGGCGGCGGCATTAAAGTCCTATCTTTGGCTGATCTAAAAGGTAGCGCAAAGTCTGAGAGCACCAATAAGTTATCCTTCGAGGTTCCAGTATATTTGAATGCACCAACGCCCTTAAATGAGTTGCATTACACAAATTGTCTGCCCAAATCTGGTGAGGAGAAACCTAAATGAGCAAAGTAATCAAGGGCGGAACCATCGTTACCGCCGACAGAACCTATAAATCCGATATAAAAATCGAAGACGGGATCATTACCGAGATTGGCGCCAATCTCTCAGGCGATGAGAGCCTTGATGCCACTGGTTGTTATGTAATGCCCGGCGGTATTGACCCCCATACTCATTTGGAAATGCCGTTTATGGGCACCTATTCAAGTGATGATTTTGAAAGCGGCACTCGCGCAGCTTTGGCCGGTGGCACCACCATGGTGGTGGATTTTGCCCTGCCCAGCCCTGATCAGTCTTTGCTTGAAGCCCTCTCCATGTGGGATAATAAATCCACCCGCGCCAATTGCGATTATTCCTTCCACATGGCCATCACATGGTGGGGTGAGCAGGTGTTTGACGAGATGGA
>CAZMVQ010000106.1:0-5987 GCA_964569865.1 uncultured Devosia sp. | reverse complement strand
GACCCACTAGAAAACCTTGGACCCACTAGAAAACCTTGGCATACTAGAAATTCTGGGACTTCTGGGACTCATGAAAACTTCACCTCCCAAAAATTTTTCATAAATCCGCCTAAAGTTGGTCGTGCATTCAGGGCCGGTTCAGACTAGTATACATATAGGTAGACGGTCAGCAGGTCTGTTTTTCGGGCGTTGCTAGATTTTTTCAACGATTTGGAAGGGGCTAAATATGCCTAAATCTTTTGTTTCAAAATCAATCCTAACCTTAACTACTGTTTCCACGTTGCTTTTTACTTCCGGAAGCGCCCTTGCTTCTTGCGCTAATACCGAATGGGCCAACGTAAACCCCGGACACCCGCTGCCCACCATAACCGCGCGTCTTTGCGATCAGGATATGTCGCTAAATGTGATTGGCGCCGCCCCTGACGGCAGTGTTTTTGACTTTGGCTGGTCGCCAGCCGTTCAGGTTACCCCCGACAGCTACACATCATCATTTGTCGATGCCAATGCAAGCAATGATATTTTGATGGAAATCGATCGGGCTGCCAATACTATGCGCCTGACGATCGACACAAAATTAAACGGCCAATCAGACGTCACTCAATGGGTTGCCGATTATACGCTGGCCTCTGAATACGACTAAAAGCGCAAATATTTAAAAAAATCCCGGTCATGCGATGATGCTGACCGGGATTTTTTTGTTTTTATTACCAGGGTCAAGACCCTAAACTTTTACAATCCCAAAATATTTTCAAATTCGCGTTTGACAGAGCGCCGCTTTCGGTCCAAATCCTGCCTCGTAGATATTTTGCCTGACAGGTTCAAATTTTTTTGGATTAACAAAAATATTCAACGGCCCCGTAGCTCAGCTGGATAGAGCAACGGACTTCTAATCCGTAGGTCGCACGTTCGAATCGTGCCGGGGTCGCCAGTTCTTCAAGCGTCTACTGAAAATCAGTAACTCTGCCTGGCTCCAAAATCATGTAGAGTAGATTTTTAGTCGTGGGGTACTTCAGTCACACCGTCCTTTGGCATAAGAACAACTCTGGTACCTATGGGAACCCTGTCATAAAGATCGATAATTTGATCATTGATGAGACGGGAACAACCATTTGACACTGCTCCCCCGATTGTGCGCGGGTTATTTGTGCCATGAAGACGCAAAAGTGAATCGCGATTATTACTCGTATAAAGATAAAGCGCCCGTGCTCCCAAAGGATTGTCCAACCCTCCCGGCATGCCATCCTTAAAGGGCAGGTATAATTCCGGCTCTCGTCTGATCATATCCCGAGTAGGTGTCCAGCGGGGCCATTCTTTTTTTGCGGCAACATGGAATTCACCCGAGTGATAAAGGTTATCCCTGCCAACTCCCGTTGCATAACGCAGTGCTCTTTTATCCGGCATTGTCCAATAAAGATAAAACAGGTTCGGATCCACGAAAATTTCCCATGGTTTAATTTCTTCTTTAATTTCAACTATTCGAGGCATAAGAGCTTTAGGAAGATCGTAATCCGGAATGGCGGCGTCTTTTTCCGCAGTAGTTTGTGAGGCAAATGACATAGTTGTGGAACTCAATCCCATTGCCCCGGCAGCTAGACTGGTTTGTACAAAGTGACGCCGTTTCAACATGGAAATATCCCTTTTTATTAAAAGTCGACATTATCTGGATTATTACTTTTCCCGTGCTAATGTTTTGCCGAGGAAATTGCCAGTAAAATTTGAATTATTTTTATTTTTTAACAAGTATGTAATAAAATTGAATGCGTTATGTCTGAGTAAAATTGCCTGTTTCAACACAAAAACACCCGCCAGTTTCCTGAACGGGTGTTTTTTATTATTTGTAAATCTCGTATTCCAAATTAGCCATAAACTATGCTTGGCAGCCACAATATCAATTGCGGAAATACCATCAGCAGGATCAGACCAGTCAGCTGAATTGCCAAGAATGGCAATGCTGACTTAAAAATGTCCGACATCGGGATCGACTTGGGCGCCACTCCTCTCAAATAGAACAGCGCATAGCCAAAGGGCGGCGATAAGAAACTCATCTGCATATTCACCAGATAAAGCACCCCGAACCACAATGGATCAAAACCTAAGTCTTTGATAATCGGCACAAAGATTGGAACCGCCAGTAATAAAATACCAACCCAATCGAGGAACATGCCCAAGACGATAAGAATAATCATCATCAGGATAAGAATGCCCCAGCGATCCAAACCGGTTGCTGCCAGTGCCCCTGTTACAAATTGCTGACCACCTTCAAGCACATAAAGACCCACAAATATGGTGGCTCCAAACATGATCCAGATCACCATCGAGGAGGCTTTAAGCGTCGTTATGCAGGCTTCGCGCACGGTGCGCCAATCCAGCTGGCCATGCAAAGCGGCAACGATGAACGAGCCAAATGTTCCGATACCGGCAGCCTCCACTGGCGTTGCCGCCCCGGAGAACAATGCGGCAAACACCACAATAATCAGCGTAATCGGTGCGGTCATTTTTCCCATCAGACGGAATTTTTCACGAACCGAAATACGTTCTTCGATGGGAATTGGCGGACCAAGTTCGGGATTAATGTAGGAGCGCACGGTCACGTATAAAATATACATGCTTGAAAGCATCAGGCCCGGAATAACGGCACCGATAAACAATTCTCCAACCGATTGATCGGCAACCACAGCATAAATAATCGCCAGAATTGAGGGCGGAATAAGAATGCCCAATGTTCCCCCAGCCATAATCGAGCCCATGGCAATTTTGGTGTCATATTTACGCGCCAGCATGGCAGGCAAGGCAATGATGCCCATGGTGACAACCGCTGCACCAACCACCCCGACCATAGCGGCCAGAATTGTTGAAGCGATAATGGTCGCGGAGGCAAGACCGCCCTTTAAACCACCAAGCAGTTTATAAATCACCGAGAACATATCATTGATAATCCCCGCTCGCTCAAGCATGGCCGCCATAAAGATAAATAGCGGAATTGCAGAGAGCTGATAGTCAGTCATCAGCGGAAAAATACGCGATGGAACGATATTCAGCGTATCCATATCGCCAAGGACGAACAGGAAGACAATAGCCAACCCGCCCGTTACAAAGGCCAAGGGCAAACCCGCCATGAGCAGCACCAAAAGGGAGCCAAACATCATAAGGGTCAACCAGCCTATTTCAATTTCAAGACCCATTTCAAGCCTCCTGCTTTGGCGCAATTATTAGCGCTATATCTTTGGAAACTCTGGATAATCCCTGCAGGAACAACAGAACACCGCCAAGTACAATCACCAGTTTTACCGGCCAGTACTGAATTCCCCATTCGGTGAAGCTAACCTCACCCTGTCCAACGGAATCCATGGCAAATATCCACCCGGTCCAAATTAAAGTACCAGCGAAAATGAAGAAAAATACCGAGGTCAACAGGTCAGTTACTGCCTTGCCGCGAGGCGAGAAGTTGGCGTAAAATATATCAACTCTCACATGGCTTTCTGAAAGCAAGGCATAAGATCCGGCAATCAGATATTGCATGCCAAACATCAGGAACATGCCCTCATGGGCCCAGTTTGTCGGCGAGTTAAATACATAGCGCACGATAACTTCGTAATAATATACGAACACCGCAATCACCGACCAGAGCGCAACAAATTCACCCGTAAACAATGATATGCGATCAATAACTCCCGCCCAGCCTTTACCGACAAATTGCGCGTCGTCAGGTAAAATTTCCCGCTCGACCTTGCCATCGGGCTTGGTTTTAAGGATTTTTCTAGCCCTTTTGAGCATCGAAGGCATCAAAATCAGATCAAGAAGCATAAACGCAATGATGGCAATCAGAGCGCCAAAGGCGACGTTTGACCAGAATTGGCGATTTTTAGTCGCCTGCTCAACTATTGGAGCCAAACCAACTTTTTCGATGGCCATATCAGCCAGCTTGGTTTCAGCACCTTCCATGCGTTCAGTCTGGCGATCAATGGTTCTTTGCAGACGATCTCGCCTCGACTGATCTTCTTGGGCACTGCCGATTTCGACCAGTTTGCTTGTGGCTTCTTCCAGCTCAAGTGCTGCTTTATCCAGCGTGCGATTGGTGCGCTCGGTACTGGAGGCAATGGCGATAATTGAACCATTTGCATTCGAGAATTCTACCCTTGCTTCGCGCTCCATTGATGAGGCGAAAAGAATTATTGCAAACAGGGGCCAATATAGCAGTCCCCATCTGCTTTTTAGATACAAGCGATGAAAGCCAAAAAACCCGCCAACAACCCAGATAAAATAGGAGATCCCCAAAGAGCGAGAACCGGGTTCGGGCTGTTTCTGCCTTGATAAATACATGGCGATAAGGGGGAAAATTACAATTCCCGCCCAATATAGCCAGTGTGGTAAAACGAAACCGATATTTGGCATCGCAACCCTCCCTTCGTGGCCGGGTTTCCCGGCTTTAAAAAATGAAGTTTTGGAAAAATTAAAATTGATAGCCGCCCGACTAAAAAACCGGGCGGCTTGTTACTTTGAAAATTAAACGGTAATTTCCATGCCTTCGATCATTTCAGGGGTCACATAACCAAGTGTACCTGACATCATGTAATCGAGCTGAATCTTGAAGATACGCGCTGCATCGGCGTCTTTATTTGCCCATGCATACCAGCGTTTAACCGCGATTTCTGTGATAATTTCCACATCATCGGCGCTCAAACGGGTAACTTCGGTTCCAGCTTCTTCAAAGGTTTTCCAAGCTTCCTGATCAGCCGCCTGAATTTTTGCGTGGTGGTGATCGGAATAGGAATGAACTTCTGATTCAACAAATACTTTCATTGCGTCAGGAAGTGCGTTCCAGGATTTCATGCCCACGGTAATGTCCATGAGATCCACAGGCTGATAAACCGACATAAAGCCCGGAGGACCCATGGAGATGTAATCAGTTACCTGATCAAAACCAAGCGCAAGGTTGATTGCAGGCCCCACATAATCGGCCACGTCAATTGTGCCTTTTTCCAGAGCCGGGAAAATTTCCGAACCGGGAAGCAATGTGGTTCTGGCACCAAGCTCCTGAAATACTTCGGCAACCATGCCACCGGGAAGGCGCATTTTACGGCCACGAAAATCATCCACAGAACGAATTGGAACCTTGGAGTGAATAATGTTGGCACCGTGCTGAACAGGGCCTACATAATACATTCCCTCTTTAGCGAACAATTCACGGGCAATTTCCAATCCACCAAGACCATAATAGAACGTATCCCATTCGTGGGGGTTACGCAGACCCATTGGATAGGAGCTTAAGAACACCGATGCTGGAATCCGACCTGCCCAATAAAGGGTGAAAGGGTTCATGGCATCGAGCACGCCGTTTTTAACCGCATCAAACAGTTGGAAATCACCAACCACGTCCTTGGCACCAAAAGGAATGAACTTCATTTGGCCATTGGAGCGTTCTTCAATGGAATTACACCAGTCTTTAAAGATATCAAGACCAATGCCACCGGGCCAGGAAGTCTGCAATTTCCAGGTGATGGTATCGCCCGCAGCGGTGGCAATTGAGGGGGCGGCAAGAGTGCCCGCCGCCGCAGCGCCGCCGATTGCAGATTTGCGCAAAAAATCACGCCTGTTGCTAGTTTTAGTCATATTTATTCCTCCATTTGCAAAAATGCATTGCAATTTGACAAGTGAATTGCTGCCTATCTCCCAGCAGCAAATCAGTTTGTGGTGAAACAGTTCACCGGACATTTTGGGCATAGATTACCCGCTGAGGCGTTTTAACGCTTCAGTTGTGGCCGTGTCTGGCAGCCACTTTTCGTTCAAAAACCGTTGCTTACACAGTGTTTGCTCGAAAATTCATGATAGTTATTCGTTAAAGGTTCAAGCGATCTCCCTCGGACTGACTTCCTTTAATCGTGGTGTTTTTGTACGTGGGGTTATATTTTTGATTTCTATTGGCATTGGTCCGTTTGTTGCGTAGTCGAGCAATTGTATGGTGTGCAGGGTGGGGATATTGATGTTAG
>CAZMVQ010000105.1:3180-6300 GCA_964569865.1 uncultured Devosia sp. | reverse complement strand
AGATGGGAGCTATTGGAAGTGACGTTTTGGTATAAGAAGTTTGTATCGTAGGAGGATGGTAAAGCGGCACTGGTTTTGGCTGAAACGTTTTGCCGATGACTTCACTCAATTATTCAAATGGGGAAAATTGTGTTATAGGAATAGTGTGTTTGTTAGCTGATTAAGCGGTGGGCTGTTGAATTGTTTTTGAAGGAAATATCATGATTTTTTACAGGTTTTATTCTCGATTTTGTTCGCGGGTCTTTTTTGTGATTGTGTTGCCACTGTTACTGATTGTTCCGGTTAATGCTGCGGAAAAACAAGGGTTTGAAAATCAAATAATCGGCAGCGACGTTTTGGGCAATGATGTGCGCCCCGCTTATTATCGGGTGTTTGGTGTTGATGTTGATGACAGCCTTAAAATCAGGGCGGATCCGGTGGCTGGTGCTCCGGTAATTGGCGAATATGCTCCCGAGGCCGGTCCGGTAGAAATATTAAAAATCGAAGATGGTTGGGGTTATGTGATTGCCGGAGAGGGCAATGGCTGGGTTAATATGGCTCACTTAAGCGAAATTCCGGTTTCAAAAGTGGGCGAAAGCTATTTGCCTCAAGGACTGACCTGCGCGGGGACCGAACCATTCTGGTATTCTGAAATATCGGCTGGGGAAATTACCTATTCCAGACTTGATGATGCGGGGTTGAGATTTTCTATAATGGAAGCCGGTGGATTTGAAGGTCGGGTCGGGCCAAACAGTTTTATACAAGCCAGCATGGCCAACGAGGCTAACGAGACCAACGGACCCGATTCGGTTTTATATGCCGTTGTTTCCGGCAGACAATGCACGGATGGAATGAGTGACAGAGATTATGGCTGGTGGGTAAATCTATTGATAACAACGCCACGTGGAACCAGTGCACTTGATGGGTGTTGCAGCCTTTCGGTAAACTAAAAATATTGTTTTTGGCCCTATCGGGTTTTGATTTGAAACCCGATAGATTTTGTTCGAATTTTTGGGGGATAAATGCCTGATATAATTAAAGCGCTGGAAAATAGGCGCGCCGAAGCACGGCTGGGGGGTGGACAGCGCCGGATTGATGTTCAGCATTCCAAGGGTAAACTTACCGCCAGAGAGCGGCTGGAGATATTGCTGGATCCGGACAGTTTTGAAGAATATGACATGTTTGTCACCCAGCGCTGCAATGATTTTGGCATGGCGGATCAGGATATTCCCGGCGATGGGGTTGTTACCGGCTGGGGCACCATTAATGGTCGCATGACTTATGTTTATTCTCAGGATTTTACGGTGTTTGGCGGCTCTCTAAGCGAAACTCATGCGCAAAAAATTTGCAAAATTCTTGATCTGGCAGTGCAAAATGGCGCGCCGGTAATCGGGCTGAACGATAGTGGCGGAGCGCGCATTCAGGAGGGCGTGGATTCTCTTGGCGGATATGCGGAAGTTTTTTGGCGCAATGTGCAGGCATCAGGGGTGGTGCCGCAGATTTCTGTCATTATGGGTCCCTGCGCTGGCGGTGCCGTTTATTCCCCCGCCATGACCGATTTTATCTATATGGTTCGGGACAGCTCTTATATGTTTGTCACTGGCCCGGACGTGGTAAAAACCGTGACCAACGAGATCGTTTCCGCTGAAGAGTTGGGCGGGGCCAGCACCCATACCAAAAAATCCTCGGTGGCCGATGCGGCCTTTGACAATGATATTGAAACACTTTTGGAAGTGCGGCGACTGTTTGAATATCTTCCGCTTAGCAATCGGGAAAAAGCGCCGCGCATAGAAGTTAATGATGTGGTTGATCGGGCTGAAATGTCGCTGGATCACATCATTCCCCAAAACGCCAATACCCCCTATGACATGGAAGAAGTGATTGAAAAAATCGCTGACGAGGGCGAGTTTTTACAAATTCAACGCGAGCATGCGGGCAATATTCTGGTGGGATTTATCCGGCTGGACGGGCAGAGCGTTGGCGTGGTGGCCAATCAGCCTAAAGTGCTGGCGGGCTGTCTTGATATTGATGCCTCTAAAAAGGCGGCGCGATTTGTGCGCTTTTGCGATTGTTTTAATATCCCGATTTTAACCCTTGTTGATGTGCCCGGATTTCTGCCCGGTACGGCTCAGGAATATGGGGGGATTATCAAACACGGGGCCAAATTATTGTTCGCCTATGCGCAGGCCACGGTGCCAAAAGTTACGCTGATCACCCGCAAAGCCTATGGCGGGGCCTATGATGTGATGGCCTCCAAACATATTCGCGCTGACGTTAATTATGCCTGGCCCAGCGCAGAAATCGCGGTGATGGGAGCTAAGGGAGCCACTGAAATCATCTATCGTTCTGAGTTGGGGGATAAGGAAAAAATCGCCAAACGCACGGCGGATTACGAGGCCCGATTCGCCAACCCGTTTGTCGCCGCCGAGCGTGGCTTTATCGATGATGTTATCTTGCCGCACAATTCGCGCAAACGGCTGATTAGAGCGTTTTCAACATTAAAGGGAAAACGGGCCGAGGGGCCGGCTAAGAAACATGATAATATCCCGTTGTAGGGGGTGGGGAGATGGATGAGAAAAATAGTCTGTTTAGCGGTATCCGTGTTCATAGTTTTTTTCCAGGCCAGCGCGTTTGCGCAGTCGGGAAATGACGACAATCTTGCGCCATTTTATGAATTGATCAACACGCTGATTGTTTCAAATTCGGATGGAGAAACTGGCATTGAGTTAGTATTTCGAGCTAACCAGTTGCCGCCCGGGGGGCTTTGGGGTGACGTAATAAAAAGGGATACCGCGATTTTGTGTAAAACATGGGCCAAGGCAGCTATCGACAATGCAAAAACAGTAACAGATGTAATGGAGATTAATTTTATTACCGTTCAAATGCGAAGCGGCGGCGCTATTGGTTTGTATACAAAACGACTTTTTATGACGGATGGTCAGTATTGTCTTTGAGTTCTTGTGCAACAAATGGTTCGCGTTATTAGGGAAGAAGCATAGTAATGGGGTGGGTGAAGAAACAACATTTTGTGCATCACCCTCGGGCTTGAAATGCGCGGGGTCCATACTACGGACGCGATTAATGAATTACCCCCACCCCGACCCTCCCTGCAAGGGGGAGGGAGAAGAACGAACGTTGAGT
>CAZMVQ010000105.1:0-3080 GCA_964569865.1 uncultured Devosia sp. | reverse complement strand
GTTTAGGGTGACGGAATTTATGGTTGAGACGGTTTTGAAAAAGAAGGCAGTACGACCCGGCTCACAACGACAATCAAGCAAAAAATAAGTGGAATAAAATGTTTCAAAAAATATTGATTGCCAATCGCGGGGAAATCGCCTGCCGGGTTATAAAAACCGCCAAGAAAATGGGTATTGAGACCGTAGCGGTATATTCGGATGCAGACCGCAATGCTCTGCATGTGCGTATGGCAGATGAGGCGATTTATATTGGCAATTCACCGGCCAGTCAGAGCTATCTGGTGGGTGAAAAAATCATTGCCGCCTGCAAAAAAACCGGTGCCGAGGCCATTCATCCCGGATATGGGTTTTTGAGCGAAAACGCGGCGTTTTGCGATGCACTTACCAAAGAAAACCTGACCTTTATCGGGCCGCCGCCCAAAGCAATCGAGGCTATGGGCGACAAGATTACCTCCAAAAAAATCGCTGCCGAGGCTGGCGTGGCCACCGTTCCCGGTCATATGGGATTGATTGCCAATGTTGATGAAGCGGTAAAAATCGCCAAAGAAATTACCTATCCCGTGATGATAAAAGCCTCGGCCGGGGGCGGGGGCAAGGGCATGCGCGTAGCCTATAATGACGAGGAAGCGCGCGAGGGGTTTGAGCGGAGCAAATCCGAGGCAGCATCTTCATTCGGGGATGACAGGATTTTTATCGAGAAATTCATCGAAGATCCGCGCCATATAGAAATTCAGGTGCTGGCCGATGGGCACGGCAATTGTATCTATCTGGGGGAGCGGGAATGTTCGATCCAGCGCCGCCATCAAAAGGTGATTGAAGAAGCGCCTAGTCCGTTTTTGGATGAAAAAACCCGCAAATCCATGGGCGAGCAGGCAGTGGCTTTGGCAAAAGCTGTGGATTATGCCAGTGCCGGAACCGTGGAATTTATTGTTGATAAGGCGCGAAATTTTTATTTTTTGGAAATGAATACCCGTTTGCAGGTGGAGCATCCGATCACCGAAATGATTACCAACGTTGATCTGGTTGAACAAATGCTGCGCGTTGCTGCCGGGGAAAAACTGACGCTGGCACAAAGCGATATTGTTTTAACCGGATGGGCCATGGAGAGCCGGATTTATGCGGAAGATCCATATCGCAATTTCCTGCCCTCTACCGGTCGGCTTTCTCGCTATATTCCGCCTGAGGAAATCACTCAGGAAAATCTAATAGTGCGCAACGATACCGGGGTGTTTGAGGGGGGAGAAATCTCCACTTTTTATGATCCGATGATTGCCAAGCTGTGCACATGGGGGCGGGACAGGAATAGCGCAATTATGGCCATGAAAGAGGCGCTGGACGAGTTCGAAATAGAGGGAGTTTCTCACAACATCCCCTTTTTACAGACGGTTATGGACCAGAAGCGGTTTAATGAAGGGCGTTTGACCACGGCCTATATTGGTGAAGAATTTCCCGATGGATTTAACGGGGTGGAGTTGGAGCCGGACGTTTTGGGAGATATTGCTGCGTTCGCCGCCTGTGCAGGATATCGGGTTGAGCCGGAATTGGGGCATATTCGCGCGGTAGTTGTGGGGGAGAAATTGTGGCGGTTTGACGTTACCGAGCGTGAGGACGGATTTGCCGCCTATCACCATGGAGGCCAGAGCCGGGTTAATATTAATTGGCATTCGGGGGATAGTATTGCGCGCATCATGGTTGATGATGTGTCGCGCATATTGAAGGTTGAACGCTTGACTGGCGGTTTTGCCATTCGTTATCGCGGTGCTGACATGGTGATGAAAGTTGTTACGCCAAGGGTGGCGGAATTGATGGAGTTGATGCCGGTTAAAGTTGCTCCTGATATGAGCAGGTTTTTGCTTTGTCCGATGCCGGGGCAGGTGGTGCGTCTGGATGTTGACGAAGGGGATATTGTTGAAGAGGGGCAGGCGCTGGCCATCGTCGAGGCTATGAAAATGGAGAATGTGCTTAGGGCTGAAAAACGCGCCAAGGTAAGTAAAATTGTTGCTAATGTTGGGGCTGTTCTGGCGGTGGATGCGGTAATTTTGGAGTTTGAAGACGCTGGAGCTGTGAAAAACCCATGAAAACTATCAAACCGGCCACATTTGCAGCATGGGAAAAACTGGCGCAAAAAGAATTGCGCGATAAGGATGTGGCAAGCCTGGAAAAAGACTATGGGGGCATCAACGTGCGCCCCGCCTATTTTGCTCAGGATGTGCCGGAAAATATCGCAGCCGAAACACCGGGAGTTGCTCCTTATACGCGCGGAGTGCGGGCGAGCATGTATGCAAATCGCCCTTGGACCATTCGCCAATATGCGGGATTTTCCACCGCCAAAGAAAGCAATCAGTTTTATCGCAAAAATCTTGCAGCCGGACAAAAAGGCCTTTCGGTGGCTTTTGATCTGGCCACCCACCGTGGCTATGATAGCGATCATGAGCGGGTAAAAGGGGATGTGGGTAAGGCCGGAGTGGCCATAGATTCCATCGAGGATATGAAGGTTTTATTCGATGGTATCCCTTTGGATAAGATGAGCGTTTCCATGACCATGAACGGGGCCGTTATTCCGGTTATGGCCATGTTTATCGGGGCGGCCAAAGAACAGGGCGTTAGCGCCAAACAGCTTTCGGGAACCATTCAAAACGATGTTTTGAAGGAGTTTATGGTCAGAAATACCTATATTTATCCTCCTGACCCCTCCATGCGCATTGTGGGTGATGTCATGGAATATGCCCATCAGCATATGCCCAAATTCAACTCCATTTCCATTTCCGGCTATCATATGCACGAGGCGGGAGCCAGCGCGATGCAGGAGCTGGCGTTTACGCTGGGCGATGGTATGGAATATGCGCGCGCGGCCCAACAACGGGGGCTGGATATCGACGAATTTGCGCCACGCTTGAGCTTTTTCTTTGGCATTGGCATGAATTTTTTCCTTGAGATTGCAAAATTGCGGGCGGCGCGTCAGTTATGGGCAAAAATCATGGAGGATCTGGGGGCAAAAGAGAAGCGCTCGAAAATGTTGCGCACTCATACCCAGACTTCAGGGGTGTCTTTAACCGAGCAGGACCCGCAAAATAATATTG
>CAZMVQ010000104.1:0-6328 GCA_964569865.1 uncultured Devosia sp. | reverse complement strand
TGGTACGCCCGGAAAGATTCGAACTTTCGACCGTCCGATTAAAAGTCGGATGCTCTACCACTGAGCTACGGGCGCATAACAGGATTAAAAACCAAAACAAAGGCTTGTTCCTGAATTGCATTTTAACCAGTTGCCAATGCTCCGGTCAAATATGCTACCGGTTTTTCAACCGGTTATTGCGCCGGAACATAGACATTGGCCCGGCTCTGTCAACTACAATATGCCACTAACCAAATATTGTTTGTGAGTGGTTAAAACACGACCTAATTTTGATCACCGTATTGCACCGGCAAACAGTTGATGCCCACCCGGTCAATTCTGCGACATAATGTTTCAGCTTCTGAATAATTGCTGATTGGTCCTAGAACCAGACGAAAATCCTCATTTTGAAAAGGATCGGAAATAGCAGGGTTCAACCCGATCAACAACGCACCGATATTTTGTGAAATTTCCTGCCATAATGCGTCGGCGTTTTCAAATGAAACAGTTTCCCCAACTGCGATGCCAAACATTGTCTGGCTGACATTAGCATCGCTCCATTGCGTATCTACAATCGGTAAACTGGCAATCGCTTGATCCAGCTCCATATTTTCATCTTGCATCTGGTCCGGCATTTGCGATGGTTCTGCCCCGTCACCTGATTGCATAACCTGCCCATTATCGGGCGGTGTTTCCAAAGGAGTTGCACCATCAGATGGCATGTTTTTATCCCCCCCTAAAAGCGGGGGTGGCACTGGCTGCATTAGTTCGCCAAGGGGAACAGAAGCGCCAAACAGAGGAGTGCGCGAAATCTCGACGCTTCCCCCCTCGGCAATGAATTCTTCATCCTCATTGTCGCCAATTGAGGCCGTGATGGACAATCGATCAATATCCATTCTTTCCGGAACAATTTCCAGCAACATGGGAATTGAAGTTTCCAGAGCGCCGACCCTCTGGTTGACGGCACTTCTATCTCTCTCTGAAAGCGAAAATTGTGCGCGCATCTCGTTGGCACGTTGCAAGAGGATATTTTGTTCGGTTTGCAACTGAGCGATCTGGGATCGCAATTGATTAAAGGTCCCCCCTTGCACACGATTGGCGTGCAACCCGCCAAAAAACCCATCGGGAATAAATGTGGAAACAGAACCGCTAATGACTGCAATGCCCACAGCAATGAGCGCGCTCACCCCCCAAAACGTCAAATCTGCCTGTTCCGGGTCGTATTGGTTTTGTGTTTGGGATTCTTCAGTCAATATATTGCCCATTATAAACTACGAATCACTTTAATTAATTTAACTTAGCATTGATTAAGTTGTTATTGCTTTGCCAACTTCTTGTTGCCATAAAAACGTCACAAAAGATCACCCGGTTTGAATAATCCATCAGGTTAACAATCCGCCGGGTTTAAGGGGTATGTATGGGCGAATTAATTACAATCATTCTAGCGGCAGGTGATGGCACGCGCATGCGCTCGTCTTTGCCTAAATTACTGCATCCGGTTGCTGGCCTGCCCATTGTTGGCCATGTGATAAATGCTGCAATTGCTGCCGGATCGAACAATATTGCGCTTGTTACTGCTCCGGATCAGTCTGAGATGAAACGTTTGATTGCAGATTTAGCCCCTGGGGCAAAGATTTTTGAACAAAAAGATCGCCTCGGCACAGCCCATGCGGCGCAGATGGCAAAACCGGCTTGGGAAAATGCCGATGGATATATTGCGGTGGTTTATGGCGATCATCCACTATTGCAGGCAGATAATTTTACCGCTGTTTTGCAACGCCTTGATGATGGTTTTGACGCAGCAATTTTAGGGTTTGAGCCTGAGGATGCAACAGGTTATGGACGCTTTATTGTCGAGGGTGATAACCTGTTGGATATTGTTGAGCATAAGGATGCCAATGAGGATCAACGAAAGATTGGCCTTTGTAATGCTTGCATATTGACCTTTAGGGCTGATGTTTTTCGCCAGCTGATTACAAAGGTTGATAATGCCAACGCCCAGTCAGAATATTACTTGCCTGATCTTGTGAAACTGGCCAACAGGGAAGGTTTCAGGGTGGGCTATGCCATTGCTGATGCCAATGATGTGGTTGGCGTGAATTCACGTCCCCAACTTGCCCATGCTGAAATGCTGTTTCAGAAGCGCCTTCGTAACAAAATTATGGAAAATGGCGTCACTCTGCGCGATCCTCAAACCACCTATTTTAGTTTTGATACCAAAATTGCCAGCGATGTTACCATCGAGCCGAGTGTTTTTTTTGGCACTGATGTGAATGTTGAAACAGGGGTTTTGATCAAGGCATTTTCCCATATCGAGGGCGCTCATATTGCCAAAAATGCTATTGTTGGACCATTTGCCCGTTTACGGCCCGGCGCTGATCTGGCCCAAAATTCCAAGGTCGGAAATTTTTGTGAAGTTAAGAATGCGCAGATAGGCGAGGGGGCCAAGGTAAATCACCTGTCCTATATTGGCGACGCAACAATCGGCAAAGATGCAAACATTGGCGCTGGAACCATTACCTGCAATTATGACGGGTTCGCAAAATACCGCACAGTGATAGGTCAGGGGGCATCAATTGGCTCCAATACTTCATTGATCGCACCGGTAAATATTGGCGATAACGCCATTGTCGGGGCTGGAAGCACCATTGTTTTAGATGTAATGGCTGATGAATTAGCGCTTACCAGAACGCCTCAGTCCAACAAAAAAGATTATGCACCGCGATTACGCGCCAGCGCCAAGGCAAAAAAAGACGCAATGAACAAGCTGGATGCGATGCAAAATAAAAAAACAGGAAAAAACTAAATGTGTGGAATTGTTGGCATAATCGGCGTTGAACCAGTGGCAGACAGGCTTTTGCAGGCCCTTAAACGTCTTGAATATCGCGGTTATGATAGCGCCGGTATAGCCACTTTGCACGATGGAATTCTTGACAGACGGCGGGCTGAGGGAAAACTTGGAAATTTGGAAAAGCGCTTAAAAGGGTTCCCTTTACCGGGAGTTACCGGCATAGGGCACACCCGTTGGGCAACTCATGGCGCGCCGACCGAAAACAATGCCCACCCCCATTCAACGCCAAAAGTCTCGGTGGTGCACAATGGCATAATCGAAAACTTCAGAGAATTGCGTGAGCAATTGTTAAAAGATGGCTATGAAGCCCAAACCGATACGGATAGCGAAGTCGTTGCCATGTTGGTCACCCGCGAGATGGATAAGGGGTTAGACCCGACTAGGGCAGTCGCAAAAGTGCTAAAAATGCTCAACGGAGCATTTGGCTTGGCGTTTTTGTTTGCCGGGCATGAGGATTTAATAATAGCAGCGAGACAGGGGTCACCCCTGGCAATCGGTTATGGGGACAAAGAAGTATATCTTGGCTCTGATGCGTTTGCTCTGGCCCCGTTCACTAATCAAATCACCTATCTTGAAGAAGGCGACTGGGCGGTTTTAACTCCGCAGGCAACAACAATATTTGACAAGAATGATCAAAAGGTCAGCCGGAAAATTGAAACTTCTTCAGCATCCGCCGCGATTGTTGACAAGGGTAATCATCGCCATTTCATGGCCAAGGAAATTTTTGAACAGCCCGAAACCATCTCCCACGCTTTGGGGCATTATCTCGATCTTACCACCGGCACAGCACCGATCCCTGATGACCTACCATTTGATTTTGCCAAACTCACCAAAATCACCATTGCCTCCTGTGGATCTTCGTATCTTGCCGCTTCGGTGGCCAAATACTGGTTTGAGCGTTATGCGCGCCTGCCGGTAGAAGTCGATATCGCCTCTGAATTTCGCTATCGCGAGCCGCCAATGGCTCCGGGTGGTCTGTCCCTGTTTATTTCCCAGTCCGGGGAAACTGCCGATACCCTTGCTGCCCTGCGCTATTGCGCCGGACAGGGGCAACATATCGCCTCGATTGTAAATGTCGCAGAATCTACAATTGCCAGAGAATCAGATGTTGCCTTTCCGCTGCTTTGTGGCCCCGAGATTGGCGTGGCCTCTACTAAGGCGTTAACCTCGCAACTTGTAGTATTGGCCTGCCTTGCAGTGGCGGCTGGTCGGGCCCGTAATGTTCTTGATGCTGAAAAAGAACAGGAACTGGTAAAAGCCCTTTTGCACCTGCCAAGTGCTGTTACTCAGGCTTTGGCCAATGAAGACAATATTAAAACCGTGGCCAAAAAACTCTCAGGCTCCAGCAATATTCTTTATCTTGGGCGCGGACCGATGTTTCCAGTGGCACTGGAGGGCGCACTAAAGCTCAAGGAATTGTCTTATATTCATGCCGAGGGCTATGCGGCGGGAGAACTTAAACACGGCCCTATTGCTCTGGTTGATGAGCAGATGCCGATTGTAGTTGTGGCTCCATCCGACGAATTGATGGAAAAAACCCTCTCAAATATGCATGAAGTTGCAGCTCGAGGCGGCAAAATTATTCTTATTACCGATGAAAAAGGGGCAAAGCAGGCCGGTGATGGAATAGATGACATTGTTATTATGCCCCAAATCCACAGTTTTGTGGCACCCATTCTGGCGATTATTCCGGTGCAAATGTTGGCATATCATACAGCGGTATTTATGGGTACTGACGTGGATCAGCCGCGCAATCTGGCCAAATCCGTTACCGTTGAATAGCAGCGCTGCTGACAAAACCAGATTCTGTGTAAACTACTTATGTAAACCAGTAATGCATAATTGTTCTTGCGTGTACTTGGCGGGTGAGGGCAAGTGACCTATATAAAGTGACCTTGTGAAAAAGGAATGGATTCGCGTGTTTGGGAATCTGGTCGGTATATAAAAGGAAAGCTAATTGCTTTGACCAAAAAGCCACAAAAACAGCGTAAGCGCCCTCGCGGTGCCAGAAGAAAAAACGCGCTGCGGACAGTTTACAACTGGTTTTTTACCGGGCTGGTAATTGCTGGGCCTATTGGCATTACCCTTTATCTGGCTTGGACGGCGATTGGTTTTGTTGATTCTTTTGTAAAACCCCTGATCCCCCCCCAATATAATCCCGACAATTACCTGCCGGTGATAATTCCCGGTTTTGGGCTTTTAGTGGGCATGATTGCGGTAACAATCCTTGGCGCATTGACTGCAAATCTGGTCGGAAAGTCGTTTTTGCAGTTTGGCGATAGGGTTCTGGCGCGCTTGCCGGTTGTTTCCACCATTTACCGTGGTCTCAAGCAGATTTTTGAAACAGCGGTTAATCAGAGTTCCAAGACTTTTAAGCAGGTTGGGCTTATTCAATATCCGCGCCCCGGTCTTTGGGCGATTGTGTTGATTTCCACTCCGGCAAAAGGTGAAGTGAAAGAAAAGGTTGATGGAGAAGACGTGCTGGGTTGTTTTTTGCCCACGACACCAAATCCAACCTCTGGCTTTTTGCTGTTTATTCCCAGATCTGAGATTAAAATTCTCGATATGGCCACTGAAGATGCGGCAAAACTGATTATTTCTGCCGGTCTGGTATCTCCGGAATATGAGCGCAAGACCTCAAAACTTGCCGCTGAGCATGACGATAAAATGGCTCGTGAAATGGCTGCCGAAACCGGCCCGACTTCAACAAAACCCGGCAAAAACGCTGCTGAATAAGGGCTGGTTTCAACCCGTTTCCAAACTAAAGCATCACGCTGGTATTTGCATCGTATTGCAATGAATTGCGCCGCCCCCTTCACAAATGACGGGCCCCGATTTGCGCTCCAACCCAATGCGCACAGCAAATCGTGCTGCCGCCTGTTCCTCTTGCATGCGTCCCATGGCGCGATTGCCATAGGTATCGGCGGCATCATTCAGCGCCATCACACATCCCCTGTGCGGTTCCCACTCTGCGGCCAGTCGTAAACCTGTTGGTTTTGCCTCAATCATGCTCGGGCGTGTAACAGCCCCTGCCATCAGAGTGGACAATACGTGTCGTCTTGTGAGCTGCATATGCGCACCTGATGCCTTTTTATCTATATATTGCAAGGCTAACAGAAGCTGTTGAAAACTTCAAAATCATATCCGGAAATTCACCCATGCCTCCCATGTCGCCCGGTTGTTTTGAATTAACAACAGGGTCAAAAACTATAACAACAACGCCCGACATATCCAAAATTGAGGTGAATAAAAGTGGATGGGTTAAAACGCTGGCACAAACGGTTTTATATCCTTGACAAGTCGAGGTGAACATAGCTAAACCGGCGCAACCTTTTAGAAGAGCCAATCGAAATTGGCGCTGCGGGGGGTGTAGCTCAGTTGGTTAGAGCGCCGGCCTGTCACGCCGGAGGTCGCGGGTTCGAGTCCCGTCACTCCCGCCATTTTATATCTCGCGCCAACTCGTTTCACTCGCGGCTCCAATGGGGCGGCCAAAAAGTT
>CAZMVQ010000103.1:1776-6353 GCA_964569865.1 uncultured Devosia sp. | reverse complement strand
GAACCAAAATCTAGCGGCGCAGAATGGATGAATTTAATAGGTCCTGACCCTAGGTCACTGAGCCTGAAAAAACAAAGCCAATACCTGTTCTCGCCTTTGTGGTGGACGCGAACAGGTCACATCCATTGCAATTTTTCCCTCTGAATTTGCAATGTCGGTGCGTGCGCCAGCGTCAAGCAACAAGGCAACAATTTGTGAATTACACCAGGCAGCAGCCGTATGCAGAGCCGTTCGCCCCTCTCTGGAAATCAGGTTTAAATCCGCTCCGGATGCAACCAAAAACTCCGCAACCTCAAATCCCCCTTTTGCCCCAGAGGCCACATATAACAAAGCGTCACCATCCTCATTCATAGAGTCAGGGATTACCCCCTGCTCCAGAAGTTGAACAAGTTTTACCACATCATTATTTCTTACCGCTGAAAACGCTTCGCTTGCTTTTTCGCTCACCGGCTCGGCAGGCTGGCAAGCGCCAATCAGCAATGCCAACAATCCGACAATAAAAAATCTTGATGTTTTGAATACTGGAAATAAAGGAGCATTGTTTTGCATTGTTCAATTCCCTATCAAATGAGCTACCACCTGCCGGTTATGATTTTGATCCCGGTGTTCAAACAGATAAATTCCCTGCCATACCCCTAACACAAGTTTATGAGCAATAACCGGAATGCTGATCGAGATCGAAGTCAAAGCCGTTTTAATATGGGCAGGCATATCATCGGGCCCTTCCAGATGGTGCCTGATCCAGTTCATATCTTTTGGGGCGATTCTGGCGAAAAATTCGTCCAAATCCGCACGTACATCCGGGTCAGCATTTTCCTGAATAAGCAGCGAGCACGAAGTATGCCGACAAAATAGTGTCAGCAGACCATCCTCGATTTTGCTTTGCTCGACAATTGAAGAAACTTCATTGGTAAATTCATACAATCCCTGCCCATGAGTTGAAATCTCTAACACTTCATGGCTCAGGTTCATCACCTATTCTCCAGAACTCTCAGGCATCAGATCAACAATTTTCACCTGTTCAAATTTTTTCAGCCAGCGCCCTGATACGGCCCTAAACGGCAACGGATTTAAATAGTGCAAACGCGCACGCCCAACCCGGCGTGAGACCACAAGTTCCGCACGTTCCAAAATTGCCATATGTTTGGCAACTGCTTGACGGCTGATATCCATACCCACTGCCAAGGCCGACAATGATTGCCCGCTTTGCTCGTAAATACGTTCCAAAATCATTCGCCGGGTTTTATCAGCCAGCGCTTGAAAGACCAGATTGCTATCCATAACAGAACCAATTTTATGCAACTTGAAGGTTGCAAGTCAAGGGGTGGGTTTATTATTTATTCTGATTGAATCAAAATCACCAAAAAGCAGCCTAAGCAATTGAAAAAACGGGGCGAAACACATCCATGTGCTTCACCCCGCTTATAAATCGTCAAGTGGACATGATAACCCAGCTCAACTTAAATCATCAAATTGCTCAAAATCCTGATAGTGTTTATGAGTTCAGGATCCTAGTCAGACTTAAATCCAATTTTCATATGAGAACCATCACAATAAGGCTTATTTGCGGACGCTCCACACCTGCACAAGCCAAATTTTTCTTTCACTGTGGATTTAGCTCCGCTGCCGCTTAAAATTTCCACATTACCCTCAACAATCAGTGGGCCGTTTTCCAGAGATTTTATTGCAAGCGGGCCATCCCTCTTCGCCAAAGGTTCAGCTTCAATTACCGCCAATTCTCCAGTAGCGACAAAATTTGCCCCCGTGTGCGAGCCATCACAATAGGGCTTGTTTTTAGACTTTCCACAGCGACAAAGAGTTGCTCTGGTGCCCGCTGGTTCCCCATCAATAACCAGATCACCCCTCATCACCACCGGACCGTTTTCCATAATTCTGGCCGTATTCACTTGGGGCTTGGCTTCGTTTGCCCCCTCATTGCGCTCATATTGAATGGCTCCGGAAGGGCAGATTTGCGCCAGTGTGGCAATATCTTCTGCGCTGGCATTATCAGGAAAAATCCAGTTCCCTTTAACACCGGCCTTAAACACATTTGGCTGGGTTAAAACACAATTTCTGGCATGGATACATTTCTTGCCATCAAAAATAATTGTGACTTCCTTGCCCTCAATACGCTGCATATTCATTTCCTTTATTTTGGTCGTGATTTTTTGATTCACTCAGATTTAAATTATTCGAAAACTATGCTTTGGCCTCGATGGGCAGTTTTTTCCAACGCCCCCAAACCACAAACGCACTAAGTGCCAACAGGATAAGATTCATCGGCAGTGTTTGGGCAGTTTCACCATAAGAGGCGTGCACACCAATTGCCAGCACCTGAATAACTGCAAATCCCAGCGCTGCAAGTGGTATGAGTATTGGCAAAATGCGGGTTAGAGCCGGCAAAATCATTCCAAGCGCCCCGGCAACTTCTACAATTCCAATAAACCGAACCAAAATTGCTGGAGAATCAGCAACAAAACTCATCTGCAATGCCAATTCGCCGAGCGGCATAAATATTTTGGCGGCCCCTGCCGCCCCAAAAACAATCGCGAGCAATATCTGCGTCACCCAAAGCGCTATATTTAGTGCGCGTTTACTTCCCTTTTTTTCGCTCATTTCCGCCATGCTAACAATTCTCCATTTATTTCACGTTTGAATTAGGGTCAGAACCAAAATTCCGACAAAAAATTATCTTGGTAACCAAGAAGAACTTTGTATATAAAGGGAACTTGATAACCCACGCAAGAAGGCACACAAATGTCCGTCGATAACAATGATGTAAGCAATGATTGCGCCGCCATGGGTGAAATCTTGAGCCGCATAGGTGATAAATGGAGCGTTATGATTGTTGGCGCGCTGCATAATGGCCCGGTTAGATTTAATGAGCTGCGCGCCAAAATCAACGGTATTTCCCAACGCATGCTCTCTCGAACCCTGCGCAATTTAGAACGCGATGGCCTGGTTACCAGAACCCAGTACCCCGAGATTCCACCCCGCGTGGAATATGAACTAACCCCGCTTGGCCGCTCCCTAGAGCCAGCAATAAAACAGCTTTGGGAGTGGTCAGTAACCCATTTTGACGACGTGAGTTCCGCCCGAGAAAGCTATGACACACAGAATAATAAATTGTGAGCTTACACAGCCAGGTCACAAAATCATCAACAAGAATAAAATGGTATAAGAGAATTTGTTCCTGATTATGATATCCGTGATCTAGGGTCAGGACCTATTAAATTCATACAATTCTGTTTGAAAGAGAGTGTTTAGATAAGGTGAAGCGGCGAGAAATAATGTTTATACCTTTTTGAGCGACGATTTACCTTAGATGAATACTCTGTTTCAAACCCTTTGGGCGCCCCTAGAGTACCTGGCTAACCTAAATCAGTCATTCGAAGAGTGTTTGACCGGCTGCCGCAGCACAGTTTTTAATTTTTCCGGAGCAGTGCGGCGCGCATCACTGAGATATATTTCGTGATGGTGTCCATTTTCAACAAGACCATTGCCCGGAATAAACTCATGGTGCATGCGCGCAATAACCGGTGCCTCATCGCTAAACGGCCCCTTATGCATAATCTGCACGCTTAAACCCTCTTCAAACCATTCCATGCGCAGGCTTTTTGGACGCTCCCCCAGTTTTTTCATCCCCTTGGCAACCCCCTCCTCAAATAGCTCCTCGCTGGTCCATTCCGGCAAAACAATCATTAGCCGCCATTTCCATTTTTCACGATTTCCCTTGATGAAGTCATCCATATCATCGGCCCACCAAAGCCCCTCCAAAGGGGCCATCACAAAATCCTTACCCATTTTTTTCTTGGACATAAATTTAATGGGATAGACGGTTGAATAGAGCCATTGCACGGCAGTGTTAAAATTCTCCCCTTCCGGCGCGCCCGTCCCGTCAATCATCACAAACAACATATTGGGCACCGTCACTACAGAAAAATCCTTGTGGGTCGGTTGATAAAGTTCCTTTAGTTTTTTCTTGAAATCAATTTTTTCCATAATTTATTCCTTCTCCTATTCAGGTCTGATTTCCATATAATCTGCGGTGCGTTTTGCCCAATCCGCCTCCGCCTTTAACTGGCTGAGGGAATAGTCAAACAATGCCTCGACAAAATCTGGCAGTGGTTGTTGCGCAAATTGAATGTTTTCCAACCGCGCCATTTCGCTGGCAGCAGTTTCCCCGCGCGCGCGCAGTGCACTAACCGCCTCATCGCTGCGTAAAAATGGCCAATGGGCAATTCCCAACAGCACAGATGAATGATGAGGCTTTAATTGTGCCAGCGCCGCCAGTGACTGATCTGCCAAAGCTCCATACCCGGCTCCAGTGACACTAAACACCTTGCGCGCCTTGCTTCCCCGAGGCTTTTCAGCCGTTATCAGGCCGGATTTTTCTAATTTCCCAAGCACAAAATAAATCGATGAAAAGCCGATTTGCGTCCATTCGCGCATGCCGCGCTGCTCAATAACCTGCTCCAATTCATAGCCGTGGCGCGGCATTTCGGCCACTAACCCCAGCACGATCAGTTCTGCATCCGTCAGCTTTTTTGTGGCTTTGTTCTGGTTATTCGTCATCA
>CAZMVQ010000103.1:0-1676 GCA_964569865.1 uncultured Devosia sp. | reverse complement strand
AAAGCAAGCACCATGCAATTTCTTGCCAAACAGAAGAAAAACGACAAATAAAGCTCTTGCAACCGGACGAATTAGCGTTGATCAACCACTAAACCATGCTTACACTGGCGCATCGGCTTGGAATGTTAGAACCTTACCGGCAGCAAATTCCGGCAAAAAAAACAAAGAATAAAATCATGCTGACAATTATGGGAACTCCCGGCTCACGGGCATTCAGAGTAATATGGTTGCTCGAAGAGCTTGAGCTGGATTATAAGCTGCTCAACCTGCCCCCCCATCATAAAGAGCTGCTAAAATTCAACCCTTCGGGCAAAGTACCGGCTCTTTTAGATGGTGACACCTGCATAATCGACAGCGCTGCCATCTGCCATTATCTGGCTGACAAACACCAAAAATTCACATTCTCGCCCGGCACAAAACAGCGCGCCCTTCAGGATAGTTTCACCTTTTTTGCCCTTGATGATTTCGAAACTCCCCTTTGGACCCACGGTAAAAACATCTTTGCCCTGCCAGAAGCTCAGCGGGTTCCCCAAATTCTTCCCCAGTGCAAAAACGAGTTTGCCAAGGCCCTAAAAACCTTTGAAATCCGTCTTGGTGACAATAAATATGTGATGGGCGAAACCTTCACTATCGCCGATATTTTCCTGACCCATTGCATGACATGGGCCAAATCATCTCGCTTCGATATTCCCAAAGGCCCCGCCGATGACTATTTGCAAAAAACCCGCTCCCGCCCGGCCTATTTGCGGGCCAGTGAAGTGCGCCGTCAGCACAGCCGCTAATTGCCGGCTCCATAATCAGGAAATAAACCAACAACTGCTCGTTGACACATTTTACAATTCATGAAACTTTTCTGCCAAAGCAGCTAGAAAACAGGTTTTGAACTATGTGCCAGATTAAAAAAAAATCAACAAAATTTTCACCAATCGCAACTCTGTTGGCGCTGATATTTTTCTCCAGCCCTGCCATGGCCAACGAGGATGGATTTAGTTTTAAATTTGATCTGTTCAGCGTTGAAGGCTTTGTAGTCAGCGATAATTACACCATCGACGAGAATTTTGGGCAGCGTAACGATGTTGAAGTTCTGGCCCCATTTACCTTCAAAATCCCTCGTCAAGACAACGTGACCCCCCTGTTTACAACCGGGTCCGGCTCTGGTGGCATGATAATTAAAATCAACTTCACCACCGGAGACAAAGACACAGACATAAGTGAGCGTCAATTCATTGAGAATATGCAGTTTGTAAGCATGGTTCTGCCCTTAGGCGATCCCGAAGAACGAATTGCTGTTTTAACCCAATTGCTTCGCGTTGACGTATTTAACAGCGCCACTGCAGATTATGAGCAAAAAGAACTTATGGGCTCTCGCAACGCCAAAATCGGTGATCTGGATGTTGTTGATGTTGTTGGCAGATATATCGACCCTGATTTAGGGCTGATCTATGTGCGTATTGTTGGCTTTCCCAACCCTAATGGCCCTGACGCGATTTTTTCGGTGAGCAACATTCTTGCCGACCGTTTTGACTTTACCAGCCTTGATGATTTGGAATTTACCGGTGGCGGCAAAGCCCTGAGCAGCTTTGAATATATCACTCCCTAAATTCTGTGCGGATGGGAATTTAATTGTATGCCGCCGGATCGCCGTTGAATTTCCCACAGTGGCGTTTTGCAATGCT
>CAZMVQ010000102.1:0-6414 GCA_964569865.1 uncultured Devosia sp. | reverse complement strand
ATGGTGCCGCCGGACAGATTCGAACTGTCGGCCTCTCCATTACCAATGGAGTGCTCTACCCCTGAGCTACGGCGGCATGGCCGATGCGGCTTGCAATATGTTTTGCACCGCGATCTGAACCGGCACGTTACTGCCATAGGCTTAAACCGGACGCAAGACAAAAACTTAAACACTATCTTCTCAACAATGGAGCCTGTTAAATTCAGGCATCACACAAAATCCATATGAATGGTTTTAAATATTGTATTGAATGATATAGATGCACCAGATTTAACTTCCTTTACATAAAAAAACTATCATGGTGTTTTAAGTGAAAAAACCTGGCTCAGCCTTATCAAAAGAAGAAAAGCTGGCAGCCAAGTTGCGCGAAAACCTAAAACGGCGCAAAACTCAAATCAAACAAAGAGCCGCAAAGGTTGCCAGTTCATCGGCGATCGCTAAAAAATAACCGGCAGAAAAATTACAGCACTTAACAGGCTCATTGAATTGTTAGCCACAAAACACCAGATACTTGCAGTTGCCCCGATGTTGAGATAGCTAGGGTCAGGACCTGTTAAACTTTAAATTGGGACAATTTATATGGAATGCATTCGCCTGATCGGGGGCAATCAGCTAAACGGGGACTTGCCCATTTCGGGTGCGAAAAATGCCGCCTTGCCCCTGATGATTGCTTCATTGCTAACTGAAAAAGAATTGGTGCTGAGAAACGTGCCGGATCTGGCTGATGTGCGTCAATTGCAGCTGATATTAAAAAATCACGGGGCAGATATAACCCCCGTTAAAACCGACCTAAATGGCGAAAAAGTAAAAAGCCCTTCCCTGTCTTTTAATACCCCTGTTATTACCGATACCTGCGCTCCCTATAATCTGGTTTCTGCCATGCGTGCCAGCTTTTGGGTTATCGGCCCGTTATTGGCCCGCGAGCATAAGGCAAGGGTTTCTCTGCCCGGCGGCTGTGCCATCGGCACCCGCCCTGTGGATTTTTATCTGGATGGCTTAAAGGCCCTGGGTGCTAATATTGAAATTGATGAGGGCTACATCGTTGCAACGGCTCCCAAAGGGGGGCTGGTTGGCGCAAAATTGCGCTTCCCCAAGGTTTCGGTTGGCGCTACTCACGTGGTGATGATGGCCGCTTCCCTTGCCAATGGGATTACGGAAATTGAAAATGCTGCCCAAGAACCAGAGATTGGCAATGTGGCGCGTTGCCTTGTGGCCATGGGTGCCAAAATTTCTGGAATTGACACATCTCATCTGGTTATCGAAGGGGTTGAAAAACTTGACGGCGCTGATTTTGAAGTTCTGCCCGATCGCATTGAAACCGGAACCTTTGCTATGGCTGTTGCCATGACCGGCGGTAATTTGTTGTTACAAAATGCCCGGCCTGAAAATCTGCAGGCGGCGTTGAATGTTTTAGAACTCACCGGGGTAAACATCAGTACCGAAAAGAACGGCATTAGAATAACTGCCAATGGCGAAAGAGTTCGCCCGGTTAGTGTTGAAACCGATCCCTTTCCCGGATTTCCTACCGACTTACAAGCCCAATATATGGCGTTGATGGCGCGGGCTGACGGAGTGACAAAAATTCGCGAAACGATTTTTGAAAACCGGTTTATGCATGTTGCAGAACTTGCCCGCTTTGGTGCTGATATTTCCATCGAAGGGCAGGTTGCAACCGTTAAGGGGGTTAAGACCTTAAAAGGCGCTCAGGTTAAGGCCACCGATCTTCGGGCTTCGGTTTCGCTGGTTATTGCGGGATTGGCCGCAAAAGGAGAAACTTTCGTAAATGAAATCCACCATCTTGATCGGGGATTTGAAAAGCTGGAAGAAAAACTCTCCAATTGTGGTGCCGACATATCAAGGGTTTCACTATAAAGGCTTGCCCCTCAGGTAACGTTCTTAATAAACAGGAATAGCAACTATGCCGGATTTGAAATTACTTGCCCTTGATGAAGAAGGCTTAGAGGTAATATCCGCCCACGCTCAGGATGCCATTATTCGCGTTGCGGATATGGGATTTGCCAAATCCGATAACAGGTTTGCACTGATCATGAACCGTTTTGCATGGGAGGAAGAAAAGCCTCGCTCAAAAGGCATTCGGCGCCGTTCTGCGTTGCATTTTGACCATGTGAAAGGTGTAAAATCCACCGGCATCGATACCAATGCACGCGAGGGGGTTTTGAACCTGTTGATGATCGGGTTTAAAGAAGATAACGCCCCTGAGGGAGTTTTAACCCTTAGTTTTGCGGGGGGTGGAGAAGTTGAGTTAAAGGTGGAGTGTCTTGAGTTGCGTTTAAGTGATCTGGGCGCAAGCTGGGCGGCAAAATCAACTCCCTCCCATAAAACTTCAGATGAATAGATCCTAAACGGATACGATCGGGCAAGTGGCCCATAAACAAAAAATCGGAATATAATCCATGGTTTTTCGTCTGGATGAAAATGAGGGTGAATTTGTGCAAAAGTTTGCCGATTTTTTGCAAACCAAGCACAAAACTACAGCAAAAGTGCAACAGATTGTCGCTGATATTCTAGGGCAGGTTCAATCCGAGGGCGATCAAGCACTTTTTGAACTGACGAAAAGGTTTGATAATTTTGACCTGTCGGCACAAAACCTTCGCATCAGCGAAAATGAAATTGAACAAGCCTATCAATTGTGCGATAAAAAAATTATCGCCGCGCTGGAACTTGCCCATGATCGCATCAGCTCCCACCATCTCCAGCAAAAACCCAAAGACACTTCTTATACCGACGAGGTTGGGGTAACTCTTGGCACTCGATGGACACCAATCGAAGCGGTTGGGATCTATGTGCCCGGTGGTCTGGCCTCTTATCCATCATCGGTTTTGATGAATGCGGTGCCAGCTAGCGTTGCCGGAATTGGGCGCATTGCCATGGCGGTGCCAACCCCTAATAACGAGATAAATCCTGCGGTGTTAGCAGCTGCAAAAATTGCCGGTATTGATGAAATCTATCGGATTGGGGGAGCTCAGGCCGTAGGAGCGCTGGCCTATGGCACCAGTTCAATTGATCCTGTTTATAAGATTGTCGGACCCGGCAATGCCTATGTCGCTGAAGCAAAACGCCAAGTGTTCGGAACGGTTGGCATTGATATGATTGCCGGCCCTTCCGAGGTTTTGATCATTGCAGATGAAACTGCAAATATCGAGTTTATCGCGGTGGATCTTCTGGCTCAGGCCGAACATGGCTCAGGGGCGCGCTCGGTGGCGATTGTGCCCAACTCGCAAATGGCTGACGCTGTATCAGATGAAGTCAATCGCCAACTATCAACCATGAAACGGGCACAAATTGCCCGCGAGGGATGGGAAAGTCTGGGAGCAATAATCACCATTTCAGATTCAAAACGGGCCGTTGAACTCTCAAATTTCATGGCGCCGGAACATCTGGAACTGGCGGTTAAAAACCCAAATGATCTGGTGCCGATGGTCAAAAACGCCGGAGCGATCTTTTTAGGCCATAGCACCCCCGAAGCGATTGGCGATTATGTGGGCGGCTCAAACCATGTGCTGCCAACCGCCCGGACGGCCAGATTTGCATCAGGGTTGGGAACAATGGACTTTATGAAACGCACTTCATTGCTAAATTGCACGCCTTCAGCCCTTGGTGCCATTGGCCCGGCGGGGATGGTTTTAGCAACTTGTGAAAATCTTGAAGCTCACGCCCTTTCAATCGCCAAACGTCTTGATAAATAGAGCGCCTTGAAAACAGGACCAGCGACAATTCATATGGCAGAAAAGAACTTTGACAAAACAAGCGATAAAATCACCTCGGTAACCCTTGATCCGGGAACGATTATTTCGCTCAGCCAGGACGAGGCCCACGAGCGCCGGGTCGCCATATATGATCTGGTGGAAGAGAATGCTTTTTTTCCGGCCCGGGTAAAAGTCAAAGGACCGTTTGCCCTGCACATGTCGATTGTTGACAATTATGTGGTTTTTGATGTGCGCAACCCGAAAAATTTTGAACCGATTGCAGCCCATTATTTGTCCCTGACACCGTTTCGCGGCCTGATACGAGATTATTTTCGTGTGCGCGAAAGTTATTATGAGGCAATAAAATCTGGCTCCCCCCATCAAATTGAGGCGGTGGATATGGGGCGACGCGGATTGCACAATGATGCTGCTGAATTGTTGCGTACCCGCCTGAACAATAAGCTAGAAATGGATATGGGAACGGCCCGCCGTCTGTTTACCCTACTTTGCGCCGTGCAGCCCTACGCAAACAGAATTGACAGCCGCGATGGCAAATTACCCACAATATTATTCGTGTGCTCCATGAATTCTGTGCGCTCTCCCATGGCGGCGGCTCTTGCCAGATTGTTATTTCCCGGCAAACTTATTTCACGCTCTGCCGGGGCCCGTTCCGGTCAGGCCGATGGTTTTGTGCATGCGGCGATGGAAGAGCTGGGCATTGATATGTCAGTGCACACTCCCCACACTATGGATGAGCTGGTGGCAACCCGGTTTGATATGGTTATTACCCTTTCAAATGAGGCCAGCGAGGCTGTAGCTTCAAGAAAAATAGATGCCAAAAAAATTGAGCATTGGCCAACTGATGACCCGACGTTAGTTGAAGGCTCCCGCGATGTGCGGCTGGCTGCCTATCATCAACTTCGGGACGGTTTGAAAAAGCAGATAATTGATCGCCTGACCCCAATTTTGCCTGTTTGAATTTCAAGAGGTTCCCAAAGGGGTCTAATTCAGATAGGTTCGCCAAAAATCAGCAGGCACGCACTTGGATTGCGAATATTTTAAATCCAAAAGCTGCCATTTAATTAAAGAGAGAAATGTATGCCTAAAGAAGAATTGCTTGAATTTCCCGGTGTGATTGTGGAACTTTTGCCCAATGCCACGTTTCGGGTAAAATTAGAAAATGACCACGAGATTATCGCCCACACCGCTGGCCGGATGCGCAAAAACCGCATCAGGGTACTGGCTGGGGATAAGGTTCTGGTGGAAATGACCCCTTATGACCTTACCAAGGGCCGAATTACCTATCGGTTCAAATAGCTCCATAGCTATAAAAAAATATTGTCTGGAAAAAAGCGCACCAATATGGCAACCCGTCCTGAATTGATATTGGCATCAGCTTCTCCCCGCCGGTTGGCATTGCTCAACCAGATCGGAATTGAGCCTGAACATCTGATTCCCGCCCATGTTGATGAAACCCCTGAAAGGGGTGAATTGCCCAGAAAACTTGCGGCAAGGCTGGCTCAAAGCAAAGCCATGACCACTTTTCGCAAAGCCAGACAGGCCGGAATTGGTGATAATGCGCTGGTGCTTGGTGCCGATACGGTGGTGGCTATCGGGCGCAGGATTTTACCCAAAGCTCAAACAATGAATGAGGCTGAGGATTGCCTGCGCATGCTTTCAGGCAGGTCGCACAGGGTATTCACCGGAGTATGCCTGCTCAATCCTTCTGGAGCTGCCCGCAATAGGTTGGTGGAAACAAAAATCCGCTTCAAGCGGCTTAGCCAGCATGAAATCGAATCCTATCTGGCTAGCGCTGAATGGCGGGGAAAAGCCGGGGGATATGCCATTCAGGGCATTGCCGGGTCCTTTGTTCAAAAACTTTCCGGATCATATCAGGGAGTTGTAGGCTTACCGCTTTTTGAAACGGTGGCCTTGTTAAGCGGTGCCGGTTATCCGGTACAGTTCAACTGGCTTAACCAGTCTGGCGGAACCAGCATTTAGTCCTGTTTCTTAAATACAGGCAATGGGGGATAAGAATGGCACCTAAATCAAATGAACGATAATCAATCCAATAACATCACCCGCCTGAGACCAACGCAGCCATGCCCGTTGTGCAAAAAAAAATCAGAACAGGCCTTTCATCCGTTTTGCTCTGCCCGCTGCGCCAATATCGACCTTAATCGCTGGCTGAGCGGGGCTTATGTAATTCCGGTTGCTGAGAATGAAAACGAAGATGAAATGTAATTAAAGCAATTGGCAGATTGAACATTAGGCCGACACAGAAACAGCCGGATTTTTGCCTAAAAGCTCCCAAATAGTTCCCAAAAACCTCCACCACAGCGCTCATCTAAAAAAAATTCAGGGTTAAGGTCAAATTTGCTGGTCTGAGCGCTGGACACGAGGGATGCTACGCCCTATAAACCCCGAGCATTTTGGCAAATTTATTCGCCGATTTGGCCCGGGTAGCTCAGGGGTAGAGCAGTGGACTGAAAATCCTCGTGTCGGTGGTTCAAATCCGCCCCCGGGCACCATCTTTTGATCTCGCGCTAATTCGCTTCGCTCATGCTCCGATGGGGCGCCACATAAGTGGCGGCTCGCGTTGAAGCTCGCCGGTGCGTTCGACCTTTCTGTGTCTAAGCGCACCATCTAGATGGGCACCACACACTTCGTGTGATTTACTTGCCGCCGTCGCGTCCAGAGACGCTTC
>CAZMVQ010000101.1:0-6812 GCA_964569865.1 uncultured Devosia sp. | reverse complement strand
TTAATAGGTCCTGACCCTAAGTTGATGAAGGTTCAAAGGTTGTGGCTTAGGGCTTGTGTCCATGCTAACAAATATTAATGTGATGAATGCCTTTTGGGGATAAACGGAAAAAATCATGCGGGTAATAATCTCTGGTGCGGGGCAGGTGGGCTACGGCATCGCAGAAAAGCTCTCTCAGGAGGGCAATGAAGTCACCGTGATCGACAGCAATAGCGATCTGGTGCAGCGGGTGCGTGACACGCTGGACGCGCGCGGTGTGCACGGGCATGGATCGCACCCGGATGTGCTGGCTCAGGCCGGAGCGCGAGATGCGGATATGCTGATAGCGGTTACTCAGGTTGATGAGGTCAATATGACGGCCTGTCAGGTTGCCCATTCAATTTTTGAGGTGCCAACCCGCATTGCCCGGATTCGTGCTCAGACTTATCTCAATCCGGAATGGCAAAACCTGTTTGCTCGCGATCACTTACCGATTGATGTTATTATTTCGCCCGAAGTCGAGGTGGGCCAGCTTATTCTTGAAAGAATGGAGTTTCCCGGTGCCGATGAAATTATCAGTTTTGAAGATAATGAAGTTGTGGTGCTGGTCATTGAAATATCTGAAGATTGTGCGGTGGTTGATACCCCGTTAAAACATCTGACCGACCTTTTTCCCAATTTGCAGGCCACGGTTATTGGTGTGCAGAGGAGCGGTGAAATAATTGCCATTGGATCCGGAGAGGCGCTGCATGTGGGGGATCATGCGGTGGTTGCTGTTGCCAGAGATCAGGTGGCGCGGGTTTTGGCGCTATTTGGCCGTGAGGAGCCTTCGCCAAGTCGAGTTGTAATTGCTGGCGGTGGCAATGTGGGCAGATATGTGGCCACGCGATTAGAGCAGGGGGAGCGAAAGGTCAGCGTGCGGTTGATTGAAAACAATCGAAAAATCGCTCAAATCGCGGCAGAAACCATCAAAGAATCCATTGTTGTTTTTGGCGATGCACTTAACGAGGAGATTCTTCGGGAGGTGGATATTTCTGACGCGGACATGTTTTTGGGTCTGACCAATGATGACGAAACCAATATTTTGGCTTCTGTTTTATCCAGCGAACTTGGCTGCAAGGCAAATTTTGCTCTGGTTAATCAGGCCCATTATTCCCGCTTTGCCCATCGGCTTGGTGTGGATGCATTTATAAATCCGCGCTCGATCACGGTTTCTAAAATATTGCGTCATGTGCGGCGCGGACGAATTCGCGGTGTATATTCTTTGTTTAACGGGGTGGCAGAATTGCTGGAGGCCGAGGCTCTTGAAACATCCACTCTGGTGGGCAAGCCCTTAAGAGAGTTGAATTTTGGAGACGGGGTGCGCATCGGCTCGATTATTCGGGGTGGCAAGGTTATTATGCCCACCGGTGATACGCGGGTGGAATCTGGTGATCTGGTGATTGTTTTTGCGCTCGCTGCAAAAGTCAGACAGGTTGAGCAGATGTTCAGGGTCAGTATCGACTATTTCTAGTTTTTGGAATTTAATTTTTTTTCGGAAATTTAATGGCGCAAGTGGAATAAATTCAAGCGCTGCATATTTGATAAAAACCGGGGTTTGTTCAAAATTCGTATTAAAATTTCATCGCTGTTTATTATGCAAACAATGCCGGGATTAAAATAAATGCCCTCCATTGGCGTATTGCTGGCCTTGGTGCTCATGGGGTTTACAATTGCCACCCTGTCCGGGCTTGGCGTCGGGCTGCTAAATGGTGATGCGCAAGCTGCTGAAGTGTTTGGCATTCTTAGCCTTGCTTATGGTGTTTTTTCAGTATTTCTTTATCTGGTTGCCACGAGCCGGCCCAGCCAGTTTCGACGGGCAGGGGTGTTTGTCGGGGCGATTGCTATGTGGATCACCCTGATTTTTGCTGCGATGCCGGCATTTATTATGTTGGAGCAGGCCCATCCGGTCGTGGCTTTTTTTGAGGCAACTTCTGCCTCCACAACTCTTGGCACCAGCCTTGTTCCTGTATCGCAGATGAGTGCCTCGATGATATTTTATCGGGCGATGAATGCATGGCTGGGCGGTTTTATGACCCTGATGTTGGCCGTCTATGTGATTGGTCGTTATGGTGTTGGCGGCACGCCAAATCGGGATTTGCGTTTTGTTTTGCATGGGGCATCCAGAGGAAATCCGCGCCTTGGTGCGACGTTTGTTGAAGTGGCAATTCCATATATTGCGGTCAGTATATTATGTGTCATTGCCCTGATGCTGGTTGGTGTTGAGCCAACGCGGGCAGTTTTGGCATCCCTAAGCGCTATATCCACCAACGGGTTTAGCGGCTGGTTTGGTGAGGGAAGTTATCTGGGCAGTCGTTCCGGCGAAATCATTTTGATGATTTTTATGTTCATTGGCGCTTCGTCAATAATCTGGCAGCGAACCATTTTATCGCGGCAAATTTTCCAGACCCATCAACAAGGAGAATCACGAACTTATCTATTGATAATTTTTGGCGTGATAATCGTTGGAATTGCTTTGTCGCTGGCCAATTTTCCATTAGGAGAAAATGTTGCAGATGACCTGTTTAATCGTGCCTTCGATATTGTTGCAACCATCACAACTACTGGCATAGTGCATAATGTGTCAGCCGGTTTTTCAGTTCCTATTTTGTTTTTAATTGGTCTGGCGCTGGTTGGGGGCTGTTCCTATTCAACTGCGGGTGGGCTGAAGGTTTTTAGAGTCCTTGCCATGACCCGGCACTCCAAAAACGAAATTTTGCGGCTGGTTTACCCCAGCCAATTTATTCCCGGCTCTGTTGATACGGATGAAACGGTTTTTAATTCCACGAAAGCAAATTGGAGCGCTTTTTTCTCAGCGGTGATTTTTATCGTTTGTGCCATGGCGATCTTGACAATATTCGGTCATGAATTTACCGCCGCTTTAACAATATCGGTGGGGGCTTTCACTTCTGTTGGATCTATGGTTTCACAGAATCTGTTTTCTGTGGAAGGGGGAGGAGTGCCATATATTTCGCTGCTCTGGATCTCTATAATTGGAATTGTCGGCCGAGTGGAACTTTTGGTTTTATTGGCCGCTTTTAGCAAAAGCCGTTGGTAAAATCGCATATTGGCATGTTGGCGTTTGCATGTTGGTTTGAGTGTGGCATAGTTGCTTTTTTGACTAAATTTTTGCATCGTAGATAAAATGTGGCTCGCTGTTACACTTAAGCCTTTCAACCTGTTGAATTAACTGGCGGTAATTTTCAGGTTAAATACTGTTCAAGAGGATAAATTATGCCCGACAAAACCCAGAATTTGCAGGATGCGTTTCTCAATCATGTGCGCAAACAAAAAATACCTTTGACAATTTTTCTGGTAAACGGAGTTAAGCTGCAAGGCGTCGTAACCTGGTTTGATAATTTTAGTCTGTTGTTGCGTCGCGATGCGCAATCGCAATTGGTGTATAAAAGCGCCATTTCAACCATAATGCCCGGCGCACCGCTGAACATGTTTGACGGCGATGAAGAAGAACAGGACTGAGAAAGAATAAATTGATTATCAAAAAAACCAGTAATCAGTCGATCAGTAATCAGTCGATTGGCATAGAGTTTTCTCGTGGACCAAAAGCCTTTTTTGAGCGCAAAAAGGCTGCAACCCGCACCATGATTATTAGTCCTGATATCAAGAGCAACAGTGTATCTTTGGCTGCATTTGAGGCCAGATTTAATGAATTTGGCGCCCTTGCACGCTCCATCCGGTTAAAAATTCTTGATCATGAAAAAATCTCTGTTCGCACATTGAAACCGGCAACTTTTTTTGGCACCGGGCAGGTTGAGCAACTGGCTGAAAAATTCACTAAAAACGAAGTTGAGCTGGTTTTGGTCGATGCAGTCTTAACCCCTATTCAGCAGCGAAATCTTGAAAATAAAACCGGGGTGAAAATCCTTGACCGCACGGCGTTGATTCTTGAAATTTTTGGCGAACGGGCCGCCACCAGAGAAGGGGTGTTGCAGGTTGAGTTGGCCCATTTGAATTATCAGCGCTCGCGATTAGTGCGTTCATGGACCCATCTAGAGAGACAAAGGGGCGGGTTTGGATTTTTGGGCGGCCCGGGTGAAACCCAGATCGAGGCTGATCGTCGCCAATTGCGCACTCGTATCGCTTCGCTTGAAAAACGCATTGAAAAAATCCGCAAAACCCGCGCCATGCAGCGCAAACCCCGCGATTCGGTGCCGTTTCCGCTGGTGGCTCTGGTTGGTTACACCAACGCGGGAAAATCAACCCTGTTCAATCTGCTAACCGGCGCTCAAGTTTCCGCAAAAGATCAGCTTTTTGCAACCCTTGATACAACCGTTAGAAAAGTGGATTTGCCCCACAAAAAAAGAATTATCCTCTCGGATACGGTGGGATTTATTGCTGACCTGCCTACCGACCTCGTAAGTGCTTTTCGTGCCACGCTTGAAGAGGTGGTTTTGGCCGATATAATTTTGCACGTCAGGGATATTTCAAACGCAAATCATGAAGCGCAGGCCAAAGAGGTAATGGGAGTTTTGGCAAGTCTTGGGGTGAATGCTGATCTTGTTCCCATAATCGAGGTCTGGAACAAAATTGACCTTTTGGGGGAGGGGGCATTGGAGGAATTTAATGTCAAACCCTTAGGAACCATTGCGGCCAGCGCCATGGTTTCGTCAACAGACGGGCAGGGTATTGATGATTTGCTGGCAAAAATTGAAGACATTTTGGCCAAAGGAAATCGGATTTTCGAAGTAAAGGTTTTCCATTCCAGCGGTCAGGATGCCAGTTGGCTTTATAGTTTTTGCGAGGTTTTGGAGCAGGGTGAGCCGAGCGAAGAGCAAACCGTTTATTCAGTGCGCGTTGACCCACGACATATGGATGGGTTTTTGGAAAGATTTGCTGACAATATAGTTTAGGCTCCTGATCATAGTTTAGGCTCCTGATCCTGGATTTGTGCCTTGTCGGACTTTCTGATTTCTTCCCAAAATTCCTGCAATTGTTCAATGCCAGCATCTGCAATTGCAATATTTTCATCGGAACAGCGTTTTTCAACATGTTGAAATCGTCGGGTAAATTTTGCGTTGGCGTCACTTAAAGCAGCTTCTGGAGAGACTTTTGATTTTCGTGCCAGTGAAACTACGGCAAATAACAGATCACCGATTTCATCATGGGTTTTTGCCTGATTTTGGGCTTTGATTTCTACTTCGACCTCGGCTAATTCCTCGCGAATTTTAAGCAAAACTCCATCAATATCAGGCCAGTCAAACCCAACCTTCGCCACTCGTTTTGTAAGTTTTTCAGCGCGTGCCAGTGCCGGAAGTGTTTTTGGAACATCGTCCAACAGGGAGAGAAGTTCCTGCCCTGACGGTTTATCTCCTGTGGACTTAAGCTCTTTTTGCGCTTTTTTCTCGCGTTCGCCTGCCTTTATATTTTCCCATTGATCAAGAACCTCTTCGGCGCTTAACTGATTGTCTTTGGCAAAAATGTGTGGATGACGCCGAATGAGCTTGTCGGTAATGGCATAAATCACATCACCAATATCAAACAATTTTTCTTCCCTAGCCATTTGTGCATGAAATACCGGCTGTAAAAGCAAATCGCCCAATTCAGTGCATAAGTCATCAAAATCATTGCGCTCGATGGCATCGGCAACCTCATAGGCTTCTTCGATGGTAAAATGACGGATTGAGCGAAAGTCCTGTTCCACATCCCACGGACAGCCGGTTTCAGGATCGCGCAACGCCGTCATGATATCTACCAAGGCGCTAAACTCTCTTGATGGCTTTATTGCCGTTGGTTTTATTACCGTTGGCTTCATTTGTGACGTTTCTGACTTGGAGCTGGGAGGTTTTGACACTTTTGTATCTTTCAAGATGGTTTGGTTTTAGTAAAAGATGCCAACATATGCCGACTTATCCAAATTCTATCAAGATGGCATATCTATTCTGATATCTATTACAGCGAGATATTGCGGCGATATATACAATTATATCTATCAAAAAGTTCCATAATATATATTATGCGAATTTATTGTGAGTTAGCAAAACTTGGCAATTTGGTGATCTATTATAAAATTTTACCGGTATTTATATCAATTCTCATGCCATCAAATGCCGGGATAACGTTGTTAGGCGTTTCATCCCTTATTGTTTGATAGTCCAGATCAACGTGCAAATTGGTCAAAATTGCCTGCCGAGGTTTTATGCGCTTTATCCAGGCAAGGCTTTGCTCCAGATTCAGGTGTGACGGATGGGGTTTACGGCGCAGAGCATCAACTATCCACACGTCAAGGTTGGCAAGATGAGAAAGGCTTTGCTCTGCAAAACCTGAAACGTCGCAGGAATATAAAAAATCGCCAATGCGAAATCCAAATGTGGTGATATTGCCATGTTCCTGCAAAACCGGAAGCAGGGTGATGTTGCCCCCCTCGCCGGTAATTGTGATGGCTTTTTCTGCCCGTATTTCGTGGGAATTTAGAATGGGTGGATAGCCGCTGTCTTTGGGTGCTTCAAAACAGTAGGAAAATGAATTGTGCAGGCGCTGCTTGGTACTTTCGCCCATATATATGTCAATTCGTTTGCCGCTGTTAAGTGCAACTGCTCTTAAATCATCAATGCCGTGGGTGTGGTCTGCATGTTCGTGGGTGTAAACCACTGCGTCGATATTTTTGACATTTGCGTCCAATAATTGTTCGCGCAGGTCACAACCGGTATCAATTACAATCTGGGTTTGGCCCGCCCTGCCCTTGGTTGTGCCGGTGAGCAAAAGCGAGCAGCGCCGCCGTCGGTTTTTTTGCTCATCGGGGTCACAATCTCCCCAGATATTGCCCACTCTTGGCA
>CAZMVQ010000100.1:0-6982 GCA_964569865.1 uncultured Devosia sp. | reverse complement strand
TAATTGTTGGCCATTATAACGGGATGCGCAGTGCATATGGGGATGATTTGGCTATTCGAGTGGCTCGCAAGCATTTGCGCTGGTATCTACAAACAGCCGGAGTGAACCAGCAGATAATTCGCCAACACAATCTGCTCACTCTTAATGATTGTGATGCGGTTGTTTTGGCTTTGAAGGAAATAATTCCTGGTCATTTTCAAGCAAGTAGTGCGGCATAGCTATGGCTGAAAAAATAAAAAAGATAAATGAAAAAAGCCTCGCAGATAAATTAACCGGGCTTGAAAAATCAATCCTGCATTCATTGCAACAGCCTGTTCTGGTTTGTGAGGAAAAAAATCAAATCATTTGGGCCAATTATGCCGCCGAGAGCTTTTTTGGCGTTTCGCGCCAGTTGCTGGAGCGTCATCGGCTGGATGACATTTTTGCTTTTGGTTCGCCGGTATTGCAAATGGTGCAAACTGTTAATTCTCGACAGGCAGCAATGACTGAATACAGGGTTATTTCCAGCGCTATTCGCTCTGATGTGGAGGTGGAAACTGATGTTTTTGCAAGTCCATTACCGGAGGCAAAGGGAGCGGTTTCATTGTTGTTTCAAGAGCGCACCATGGCCGACAAGATTGATCGGCAATTAGTATCGCGTGGTGCTGCCCGCTCGGCCACCGGATTGGCAGCAATGCTGGCCCATGAAATTAAGAACCCCTTGTCTGGAATTCGTGGTGCGGCGCAATTGCTCGAACAAACCATCACTGAACATGATCAACCCCTTGCCCGGCTGATCAGGGACGAGACAGACCGAATTGTAAAACTTGTTGATCGGGTCGAAGTCTTTGGTGATGAGCGTCCCGTGGAGCGCAAACCCATAAATATTCATGTGATTTTGGACCGGGTAAAACTGTTGGTGAAAAGCGGGGATGCAAAAAAAATCACCATATCTGAAATTTTTGACCCCTCGCTTCCTCCGGTATTTGGTAGTGAGGATCAGTTGATTCAGGTTTTTTTGAACCTGTTTAAAAATGCCACCGAAGCTCTGGAGAATGTTAAAAACCCTCGTATCGAAATATCAACGGCTTTTCGTCCGGGAATAAAAATCGGGGTGGCAGGAACGTCTGAAAAAATATCATTGCCGCTGGAAATTGTCATAGGGGACAATGGGAACGGGGTAGCCGAAGAAATATCGCCATTTTTGTTTGATCCATTTGTAACCTCAAAAGCCGGAGGCAGTGGTTTAGGGTTGGCACTGGTGGCAAAAATCATCTCTGATCACGGGGGGATTATCGAAGTTGACAGTCGCCCCTCAAGAACCAAATTTAGGGTTTTACTGCCCATGGCTCCAGTCAGCTCGAAGGGGAAATCTTCATGAGTGCAAAAACAATTTTGCTGGCCGAGGATGATGCTTCAATCCGCATGGTGTTGAACCAGACATTGACCAGAGCCGGATATGAAGTGCGGCCCACCGGTAATCTTTCCACCATGTGGAACTGGGTAAACCGGGGGGAGGGCGATTTGTTGATTACCGATGTGGCACTGCCCGACGGCAATGCTTTTGAGCTGATGCCAAAAATCAAATCTAAGCGGGCCAACCTGCCAATCATCGTCATGAGCGCACAAAATACTTTTATGACAGCAATTCGTGCTTCAGAGGCGGGGGCCTATGATTATTTGCCCAAGCCGTTTGATATCAATGAAATGCTGGCAATTGTTTCGCGCGCGCTCGCTGATGCGCAAAACCAAAAAGCCAAACGCTCCCCTGACGAGATAGAACCAGACGAGCGCATGCCTTTGGTGGGGCGCTCCGGGGCCATGCAGGAAATTTATCGCTCTTTGGCTCGGCTGATGCAGAGTGATCTCACCGTAATGGTAACCGGGGAAAGCGGAACCGGTAAAGAACTGGTGGCCAAAGCCCTGCATCAGTTCGGCAAGCGCTCCAGCGGTCCGTTTGTGGCAATTAATATGGCGGCTATCCCTAAGGATCTCATCGAGGCAGAACTATTTGGCCATGAAAAAGGGGCTTTTACGGGGGCCGGTATGCGCCAGTCCGGTCGATTTGAGCAGGCCGATGGGGGAACGTTGTTTCTGGATGAAATCGGCGATATGCCCATGGATGCACAAACCAGATTATTGCGGGTGTTGCAGGAGGGTGAATTCACCATGGTCGGGGGCACAAATCCCATAAGAACCAATGTGAGAATAGTTGCCGCGACCCATCAGGACCTTACCCATCTGATCCGTCAGGGGCAGTTTCGTGAAGATTTGTTTTATCGCTTGAACGTTGTGCCATTGCGCCTGCCGCCATTGCGAGAGCGGCTTGAGGATATAGGTGATCTGGTATCTCATTTTTTGAAGAATGAAAAATCCGAACAGTTTCCAACTCGTCATATTTCCCAAGATGCCATTAAATCAATGATGAATTATTCATGGCCGGGCAATATTCGTGAATTGGAAAATCTCGTCCGCCGATTGTGTGCACTTTATGCGGATGAAACATTGACTATCCAGATTGTTGAGAGTGAGCTGGCATTAATCGAACAGCCCCACGCCGTTGCAATGGAGGCAAATGTTGATCTGGCGGGGGCGGTTGAGCGCCATCTCAACGACTTGTTTGTGCAATATGAACCTTCATTGCCCCCTTCTGGTCTTTATCAGGATATAGTTGCGCAGGTGGAAGCGCCATTGATCTCTAAGGTCTTGAATGCCTGCAATGGCAATCAGATAAAGGCGGCGATGCTTTTGGGTCTTAATCGCAACACTTTGAGGAAAAAAATCAAAACCCACGGAATAGAAATTACCCGTCAGTCAAAAACCGAATAAGGGTTTGCGAAAGACGGCTAAAGAAAAGTTTGCCAATGGAATATATTGGCAACAGGTTTTTCACGGTGCAAATTTTGCCGGTGTTACATTTGGGCAACATTTATGTTGAACCGTTATTTATATTGAACCATTGGGCGAACTGGTTCAATTTGCAAATTCTTCTGTTTTGGACAACGATGTTGCATGGCTTCAAATCCACCAAATAAAATTGATGACGGGCAATCTGACACTGCGCCTGAAATTCTTGGCGATGAAGGCGAGAATGGCGTTTTATCAACTGATTTATCCTCTGATAACACCAATGACATTAACGAGGGGCAAGTAGCGGCAAAAAGCGCGGAACAGCGGCCGAAGCAAACTCTTGGCACTCAATCCATATTTGCCAAACCGCCAAGGACCACAACCTATCGCGCGCTTCGGGTTCTTGGCCTGTTTATAATAATAATTGCGGTTATTGTGGCCATCGGTTCTTTTTGGATTATGACCGGGGCCAGCACAATTGAGCCAACTCCTCAGGTGTGGACCGGCATATGGATCACCAACGGAATTTTGGTGGTTTTGGTTGTCGCTTTGGTTTTTACCGAGATCGTGGTGATGATACAGGCCCGAATACGGCGACATTCCGGGGCCAGATTGCGCTCGCGACTGGTTGGCCTGTTTGCCATGGTGGCGACGCTTCCTGCCCTGTTGATTGCAGTATTTGCTGCTCTTACCCTTAATCAGGGGCTTGATCAGTGGTTTTCTGAAAGAACCCGGGATATTGTTGAAAATTCACGACTTATTGCCCGCTCCTACCTGCTTGAGCATGCTCAGGTTTTGCGCGACGATATTATCTGGGTGGCCACCGAGCTGGAAACGGCGCGGGAAACCTTTGAAACCGATCGTGCGCGCTTTCAACGGGTTCTAACCGCCCTTGCCACCACTCGCTCGCTTCCGTTTACCCAGCTGATATCTGGAGACGGGGATGTGTTGTTAAGGGCGCAGATAAATGTGCAGGGACCGGAGCCGAGCTTTCCGCTGGCGGTCATTGAAGAAGCACAAGAAGGCGTGCCTACGCTTTTAACTCCGGGGACCACCAATATGGTGGGAGCAATTGTGAAACTGCGCGGTTATGATGATACCTTTGTATTTGTTGCCCGTCCGGTTGATCAGGCGGTCATTGAATATATGAAACTTACGGATCAAAATATTTCGGAATACCGCCTTTATGCATCCAACCGGCTGGTTTTTCAGATCACCTATGGAATTATGTATCTGGGACTGGCGCTGGTCTTGCTGCTTGCGGCCCTTTGGATCGGCATGGCGCTGGCCAACAGGTTTGTTGATCCGATACGCAATCTGATGATTGCATCATCAAGGGTTTCAAAGGGGCGCCTGGATACTCAGGTTCCCATTGTGGAAAACAGCGGTGATCTGCGCGATCTGGGAGTGAGCTTTAACAGTATGATCAACCAGTTGGCCAGTCAGCGACAGGAATTGCTGGATGCCAATGATACTAATGAATTGCGCCGACAATTTACCGAAGCGGTCGTGGAGGGGGTTTCGGCGGGAGTTGTGGGCCTTGATGCTGATGGGGCAATTACGCTGGTCAACCGGCGTTCATGCGATATTTTTGGTGCCGATGAGCTGGATTTGATGGGATTGGAAATTTCGCATGTAATTCCGGAGCTTTCTTCAATAATCGAGCGGGCAAAATCATCGCGGCATGGCCAGATTCGTGACCAGATAAATTTGGGGTCAGAAGCTGAGCAACGGACCTATCAGGTGCAATTGACCCGCGAGGGCACAATGACTGAATCCAAGGGATTTGTGGTTACGCTGGATGATATTACCGATCTGGTAAGCGCACAAAGAACCAGCGCCTGGGCAGATGTGGCGCGCAGGATTGCCCATGAAATCAAAAATCCATTAACGCCGATTCAACTTTCTGCCGAGAGATTGCGAAAACGCTATGCAAAAAAACTCGAGGGGGATTTTGAGGTTTTTGATAAATGCACCAGCACCATCATCCGTCAGGTTGGTGATATTGGACGCATGGTCGATGAATTTTCGTCATTTGCCCGCATGCCAAGCGCCATTCTGGAGCGGGCTGACCTATCGGATACAATTCGTCAGGCGGTTTTTTTAGAGAGTGTCAGGCTGCCGCAAATTGAGATTGAGGCGGATTTGCCCCTTGAGACAATTTATGCTCATTTTGATGTGCGATTGATTTCTCAGGCGTTAACAAATTTGATTAAAAATGCTGTGGAAGCGCTTGAAAATGTTGGTATTCAAAACATTGATGGCCCAAAAATTATTATAAAAACCAGCATGCAGGATAATTTTGTCACGGTTGATATTTGCGATAATGGTCGGGGTTGGCCCCAAGATAATCGCCTGCGATTGCTCGAGCCTTACATGACTACAAGAGAAAAGGGCACCGGACTTGGTTTGGCTATTGTGGCAAAAATCATCGAGCAGCATGGAGGAAATGTGGAGTTGCTGGATGCTGGAGATGCCCTTGGTACTTCAGGTGAAAAAGAGGGAAGCAGGGGGGCCTGTTTCAGGTTTACCCTGCCACTACAAAATCTGGACGAGCAGTCGGACAATGCCGAAGAAGATAAAACTGAAACAGAAAAACTTAAAACAGAAGAACTCGCCTCGAAACAGCCGGATTTGATGATAAAAGAAAATTCTTCTTCAAAAAATAAAAATCCCTCAAAAAAAATATCGAGTGAATAATGGCCCATGAAATTCTGATTGTTGATGATGAGGCGGATATCCGCGATCTTATCGCCGGAATTCTGGAGGATGAGGGATTTGAAACCCGCACCGCCCATGATGCTGATTCGGCTTTGGCCGAAATTGCCATTCGCAGGCCGGCATTGGTGTTTTTGGATATCTGGATGCAGGGGTCGCGGTTGGATGGTTTGCAATTGCTTGATGAGTTTCAATCTCGTTATTCAGAAATGCCAGTGGTGATGATTTCTGGACATGGCAATGTGGAAACAGCGGTTTCTGCAATTCGGCGCGGTGCTTTTGATTACATTGAAAAACCGTTCAAAATGGACCGGTTATTGCTGATTACCGAAAGAGCGATGGAGAGGGCTCAGCTTAAAATTCAGGTTGCAGAGTTGGAAGTAAAATCTTCCTTTAATGAAACCGAGCTTGCTGGCCTTTCGGTGAATATTCAAGAAGCACGCTCAATAATTGAAAAATCCGGCCCGACAAATTCAAGAATATTAATCACCGGAGCATCGGGGACCGGCAAGGGCTTGTGCGCCCGTTTAATTCACGCTCAAAGCGAGCGCGCAAAAATGCCGTTTGTTGAGTTCAACGTCTCTTTTTATCCCCCAGAAGAAGTGTTTGTTGCTCTGTTCGGGCGGGAATATCTGGAAAAAGACGGCATAGTGCGTACTGAAGTTGGCAGTCTGGAAAAAGCCCACGGGGGCACGCTTTATCTGTCAGAGATTTCATCTCTGCCTGAAGATGTTCAAAGCGCAATGCTAAGAACATTGGTGGAAAATAAATTTACCCGGGTTCAGGGCAATACTTCTGTTCCGGTCGATGTGAGAATAATTTCCTCATCGTCAAGAAATCTTGAAAAGCAGATTGAAAACGGAGATTTACGCTCCGATCTATTTCATCGGCTTGCTGTGGTCCCATTATCGATAAACCCGTTGAATATGCGTCGCGAGGATATTCCGGAACTTATCAATATGTTTGTGCAGCAGGTTTGCCGGATGCACGCATTGCCTTTGTTGAAGCTCGGTGAAGATGCTATTGCCGTGCTGCAGGCGCAGGAATGGCCGGGAAATGCCCGCCAATTGCGCAACGCCGTTGAACGGGTGATTATTCTTTCCAAGGATTCGCAACAAAATGACGGGGTCATCACCGCGTCTATGTTGCCCAAGGATATCGGGGAAGTGCTGCCAACAACCGGCGATGCCGAGGATACAGCTCAATTAATGGGCCTGCCGCTTCGCGAAGCCAGAGAGGTGTTCGAGCGCCGCTATATTCTGGCCCAGATTGAGCGTTTTGGCGGCAATATTTCCAAAACCGCACAATTTGTGGGAATGGAGCGCTCTGCCCTGCACCGAAAAATCAAATCGCTTGGGCTATAGGTTTAAGGCTATCAACAGCTAGGGTCAGGACCTATTAAATTCATCCATTCTGCGCCGCTAGATTTTGGTTC
>CAZMVQ010000099.1:0-7045 GCA_964569865.1 uncultured Devosia sp. | reverse complement strand
TTCCGATAAAATAATATTGAGCAATTTTAGCTCAGAGCGGTAATTTGGTTTGCCACGATCATCAACGAGCAAATCGGTATTCACGGTGACCTGCACCCCCAAAACTGATAATTTTAGAAATTTGGATTTCCAGAAAACTGGTTTTGTTATTTGTGGGTTTGCCATTCGGCGCATTCCTTCATCAGGCGCGAAGTGACTGGCGCAAAAAATGCTTCATGGATTTTATGATCTGCTTGCGCGAGGGAGCGTTTTTGCCCAATGAACGACCGGTGATTCCATCAAACATCGCAAGGATCATAAAGGCGGTGGTTTTGGTGTTGAGTTTGTGGTTTACGGTTCCCAGTTTTTGGCCGGCTTTGAGGGTGCGCGTCAGGGCAGCACGCAATTCCTTTTCGTTCTCCCCGAATACTTTGGCAATGGTAGGGTTACGGGTGGCTTCGGCGCCAATTTCTATCGCTAGACGCGCATATTGCGGGTCGCACAAGATTTTTGTGATTTCCGGCAAGGCCTGGCACAGGCCTTCCACGATGTCTTTGGAATTTATCAGATGCTTGATCAATTCATTGTTGGCGGCCCGTTCGCTTTCTGCCAGCGCGAAAATGATGGCATCTTTTCCCTCAAAATATCTATAAAGCGCGCCGGCGCTGATTTTTGCCGTGTCGCAGATTTCCTGCATGCTGGTTTGATGAATGCCTTTGGCAGCAAAACACTTCGCGGCAGCACTAAGAATTTCTGACTTTCGGCGCTTATGAAGTGCCTCGTCCTTGGTGCGCATTACAATACCTTCCCAAAACGTGAACATTTATTCCGTTTATATCTTGACAGGGACAAATTGCAACCAATATTAAAAGCGAATACTCGTTTTGTTTATCAAGTTGAGTGCCAAATTGGAGTTGAAGATATGAATATGGTTGCGAAAATAAATTTTGAAGGCAGACAGGTGATGTTGGCTGCGGCGGTGCTTTTTGGGGCTTTGATTGGTTATGATGCCACAGCGAGCGAGACGGGGGCCAGCATGAAAAATGCAAACGCGACATTTATCAGCGGGGACTTTGCTTCTGCAAAGCAGCAGTTTCTGGAGTTGGAAAAAATAACGCCAAGGGATGTTGATGTCTTGCGAAAAATTGCTCAGTTATATCTGTTGGAGAATAACACAGCGCTTTCTCAGGCTTACTACGAAAAGGCTATTGAAAATTCCTCTCCGATTGCGCGCGCGTGGCCAAATTCCCTGGAGCTTTATCTGGATACGGCGATTGCCTATTTCAGGGGAGACGACTTTGGCCGTGCAGCTGTCTATCTGGGCAAGGCTGCGGGCCCGATGGGAATTTCCTTCATTGATGAAATCAAGGTGGCCATTGATGAAATCAAGGTGGCGCAGCGCCAATTGGAAATGTTTCAGGGGCTTGTTCCTTACATAATTTCGGGCGAGGAAATTGCGAATGTGCCATTCGTGCAACTGGATCCGCTTCCTGTGGTTCTGGTCAGTGTAAACGGTTCTGAGCCACTTAAATTTATTATCGATACCGGGGCTGAAGAATTGATTATCGATGCCGATGTGGCCCGTCGTTTGGGCATCGAGGATATTGGGGGGAGCAGTATTCAAAAAGGTACGGCGGCCGGGAGCGGTGCGCTGGTCCGTCTGGGTAAGGTGGATGCTATTCAAGTTGGGGGGGTAGCGGTTCAAAATGTCCCGGTGGATATTCTGGATATGGGTCCGATTTCTGAAAAGGTTTTTGGGGACAGGTCGGTTTCAGGGATTATTGGTACACGGTTTCTGATGCGTTTTCTTTCCAGCATTGATTACAAAAACCAACAGTTGATTTTAAGGCAAAAGACGATTGAAAATCGCATGGTCTTTGAAAACCATTTGTCAGATATCAGGCACAAAATTATACCAATCAACATATTTTATACGCATATGATTTTAGTTCCGGGCTCCTTTAACGGAAGAAATGAAGGGCTTTATATGGTGGATACGGGGGTTGCCAATGCAGGGCTGCTTTCATCTCAGGAGAAGTTTGAAGATTCGGGGGTGTTGATTGATTGGAGCAATTCTGAAATCGGTGCGGGCGCTGGAGGCGAGGCGGAGGCATTGCAGGTAACGATCAATGAGGTGGTCCTTGGAAATGGTGCGGACAAAATCATCCGTACAGATATTCCAGGTGTGCTTCTGAAGCAGGAACTGGGTTTGTTTGAAGGGCAGTTAGGCTTTGAATTTCAAGGGCTGATTTCGCACTCCCTCTTTAAGGGGACCACAGTGACCTTTGATTTTGAAAGCATGAATTTGATTATCGAAGAGTAGGTCCGATAAATTGAACGCGGCCGCAAGTCTATTTAATTGCATCTCGTGGATTTGTGATTTTACTTAAAACGAATAGTTATTCTATTTATCTATTGACATTCCGAATGGCACGCCTATCTCATAAAGTGAATGCTCATTCTGAATAAGGCGGTTGTTGGATGTTTGGTTCCTGTTCTCTCCCCTTGGAAACCATAGTCTGGCAACCGCCTTTTAGTTATTGGCCTGTCGTTGAAAGCACATAGAAATGAAAAGTCGCAGGATTTGGTTTGTTGTCTCCGTTATCATTTTTGTTTTAATTATCGGCATTGTGATTGTGCTGGAAGACGAAGCGCAAATCACTCAAAAACCTCCTCAAACCTATGTTCCTCTGGTTTCGGTTGTTGAAGTGCAATCCCAGAATAACGGGGGAAGTATAAAAACATTTGCGCAGGTAAATCCACGATGGAACCTGACTGTAAAGTCGCGTGTGAATGGGCAAGTTGTCGCGGTGTCTGAAAAGGCATTTGCGGGGCAAATTGTCGTCAAAGGTGATTTGTTGCTTTCCATCGAAGATAGCGCTTATCAAGTGGCACTTCGCGAGGCAGAGCAGGCGGTGCTATCTGCACAAATTGACTTAACTCGCGAGCAGGCCCGCGCCGACAGAGCGCAAGCGGATTGGGCGGCGGCGGGGAATAATTCGCAACCAACCCAATTGGCGTTGAACATACCACAGCTGGAATTGGCCACGCGACTGTTTGAGGTGGAAACAAGTCGGTTGGTGGTTGCGCGCAACAGGTTGGCGGACACGAAAATATTGGCGCCATTTTCCGGTGTTGTTACCGAACGCAAGGTATCAATTGGACAAAATATCAGCGAAGGCGAAGACCTGATGGATATTGTGGGGAATGAAAACCTTGAAATTGCTGTTTCCCTTAGCAGGCAACAATGGGAAATGCTGGTTGAAGACTGGCACAATGAAACTGCGCTTGTTTTGGATACTGCTGGAGTTGAAATAGGTGAGGCAGCCATTAAGCGCGGTGGGGGCTTTCTTGATCCGCAAACCCGTCAATACAGGCTATTTCTGGAGGTGAAAAATCAGCCAGGTTCCCAAGTTCTTCCAGGTGATTTTGTTGGTGTCGAACTGCCGGGGCGCCATATTGCTCAAACGCTTAAAATTCCGCAAACGGCCTTAACCCGCGAGGGATTTGTCTGGCATGTTGATGGCGATAACAGGTTGCGTAAATTTAGCGTGCAGGTGCTGTTTTATTCGGGCTCTTATATTATTATCAAAACTCCGGATTCGGAAAATCCAGAAAATAACTCTCCTCTTTCATATTTGATCGCCACAACGCCTCTTGCCTCCTATTTGGCGGGAAATCTCGTTGAGAGCGTGCCAGCGGGGGGTAATTAAGGTGCACGCATTAACCCGTTGGTTTATCCATAATCCAGTAGCGGCCAACCTGATTATGGGCCTGATACTTGTTGCTGGCATATTTACGCTGATGAACATGCGAATTGAGGGTTTTCCTAAACTCCCTGCTGACACAATACAGATACAGACCGCCTATGCAGGTGCACAAGCGGATCAGGTTGACAGGCTTGTTACGCGCAAAATTGAAAAGTCTCTTGAAGGACAGCAGGGGGTTAAGAGCATTCGCTCAACTTCACTGGATGGATTTTCATCGGTGCTGGTGCAAAAAAATGAAGGATATTCGCTGCAACGCTTGCTTGATGACGTGCGCATTCGCCTTGATGGCGTAGCAGGATTTCCGCGCGATGCCACAAGGCCGGTAATTGGGCGCAATGATTTTGATTTTTCGGCGTTGATTGTGCAGCTTTATGGCACGACCGATACTCAAACCCTGCAGCGTCTGGGGGAGCAGGTGCGTCAGGAATTGCTATCGCTTCCTGAAGTGTCCAAGCTGAACGTCTGGGGCAAGCGGCAGTCGGAAATCAGCATTGATGTTACGCCGCAAATTCTTGAGAGCTATGGTTTGAGCATTGCTGATATAATAGTGAAAATTCAACAATCTTCGCTTTCCTTCAATGCCGGAGTTATCAAAACCGAGGGCGCACGAATTGTGTTGCGTGCCGATAGCAAGGCCAGTTTTGCGCGCGAGTTTGCTCAGATCCCGATCGTAGAAAATGATGATGGGAGTGTTTTGTTGCTTTCCGATCTGGGGAGTGTTTCTGAAAAATTCCCCGATGATGAAATCGTCGTACGTTTTAACGGGCAACCGGCTTTGGGTATGGAGGTTTTGATTGGACGCGATGAAAACCTGTTAAAAATTGCCGTTGCGGTGAAGGCTCGGATTGCCCAAATTCAAACGACCTTCCCTGAGGAGGTTACTTTAAGTGTTTGGGCTGATTCCAGCGGCTACATTTCTGAGCGTCTGGGAATGTTACGCAGTAACGCTTTTCAGGGGCTGTTGTTTGTATTCTTGTTACTGGCGCTGTTTCTTAATCTCAAACTGGCTTTCTGGGTGGCCATGGGTATCCCCATTTCCATCGCAGGGGCAATGGCGGTGATGGGCAGTAGCTGGGTGGACTATTCTTTGAATGATATCACCACATTTGGTTTGATAATTGCTCTTGGCATTCTGGTTGATGATGCTGTGGTGGTTGGGGAAAGTGTTTTTGAAGAACGCAAAAACTACAGTGATCCCCTTGAGGGCACGCAAAAGGGTGTGCGAAGGGTGGCAACGGCTACAATCTATGGAGTTTTAACCACTGTTGCCGCGTTTTTCCCTATGATGCTGATTGAAAGCGCGCTGGGTAAAATCATGGCTTCATTTGCCGGTGTGGTTATTTTGGCCCTGCTGTTTTCTCTGTTTGAAAGCAAGTTTATTCTTCCTGCTCATCTGGCCTATATTTCACTTGAACGGCCTAAAAACAAAAACTGGATTTCAAAATCCTGGAGCTGGTTGCAGGGGCGTTTTCAGGGTGGACTTGAGGGGTTTAACCAGCGGATTTATCGGCCCGTTTTGGTGTGGTGCCTGCATCAGCGATATGCGGTACTGATTGTGTTTATTTCCTTTGCAACCCTTGGAATTGGGTTGATCGGGACCGGTCAGATCAAATCTGTATTTTTTCCGGATATTCCGGGACAATTGATCACCGTAAATATGGAGATGGACGCGCGGGCACCCTATGCGCTTACACTTGGCAATGCGGATCGCATTGAAAATGTAGCCAAAGAACTGAATGAGGAATTACGGCTTGCCCATTCTCTTGCTCAGCTTCCAATTGCCGATATTTTAGTGGTGGTGAGCGGGGCGTTTTCTGTGAACATTTATGCAGAGCTTAGCCCGCCCGATAAGCGGGCTGGCCTTGCAACCCTTGAGATTGTCAGGCAATGGCAGGAGCGAGTGGGGCGCTTGGAGGGGACAAGCGAACTTGTGTTTAGTGGTGCCGAAGAAAGCGGGGGAGGTTTTGAACTGCAGCTGTTTGGCAAGGATGTTGATAGCTTGAGGGCCGCAACTCTTGAAGTCATGAATTACCTTGCGGGTATTGAGGGGGTTTCCAACCTGCGCGATGCACTTAAAAACGGTAAGCCGGAACTGCGGTTGCGCCTTAAGCCTGAGGCGCGCCTGCTTGGTTTTACTCAGGAAAGTCTGGCGACACAGATCGGGCAACGATTTGGTGGCGCCGAGGCTCAGCGGGTGCAGCGCGAACAGTTTGAAATTCGGGTGATGGTGAGGGATCGCCAAAGTGCGCGCGATTCACTTTCCGCATTGATGAATACCCGGCTGAAAAATGACGAGGGGCAATGGTTTTCCCTTGAGGCGGTGGTTGATATTGAGAGCAGCTACGCCACCGATTACATTGCGCGGCGCGATGGCAAGCGGGTAAATTCAATTCGCGCGTTTGTGGACAAAAATGCAGTTTCTCCTTCTGAAATTCTACAGGCTTTTTCTCAAGATATCGGCCTCGAGCTTGCCAGGAAATATCCCGATGTTGAGATAAAGGGCGCGGGGGAATTGGAAGAAATGGAAACACTTAAGGGCGGCCTTATTCGGGCTTTGATTTTTACCGCGTTGCTGATTTATGCCTTGCTGGCCATTCCGTTGAAGTCCTATTGGCAGCCATTTATCATTATGTCGGTTATTCCTTTTGGTTTTGTTGGGGCAGCAATTGGTCATCTGATCATGGATTTGCCGCTGAGCCTGCTTTCTTTCTTTGGCATGCTGGCACTTGCCGGGGTGGTGGTGAACGATTCTCTGGTAATGATGACACGTTATAATCAAACCAAAGCTGAAGGGGCCAGTGTGCATGATGCCTTGCAAGACGCCGGTGTTGGCCGATTCAAGGCAATATTCTTAACCACCACAACCACGGTTGCGGGATTGACGCCGCTTATGTTGGAAACTTCCGAACAGGCGCAATATTTAATTCCTGCGGCGGTTTCTCTGGCGTTTGGCGAAATTTTCGCAACTGCAATTACTTTGATACTGGTGCCGGTTCTGATTGCCATCAGTATTGATGTGATGAGTTTTTTCGGATTTGGCGCAAAGGTTCAACCTGCGAGTTAATCCATGCTGTGCACCTCATAACCTGAAGGTCGTAAGTTCAAATCCTACCCCCGCAACCAAATAAATCATTGAAATCAGCGTGTTACCAGTAAAAACTTTGCTTTAGCAGGAATGTTCTTGGTTATAGAAAAATTATAATAAGGTATTTACCTAAAAATGCGGTGCTTACTGTACGCATCTACGTCTTGTTTTTGCGCATATCAGCAAAAAGCGGTTTTTGGTTCAGGAACAC
>CAZMVQ010000098.1:0-7082 GCA_964569865.1 uncultured Devosia sp. | reverse complement strand
CTGGCAGCGCTATGGCTACGTATTCATTCGTGCCGGGTTGTTTACTCGGCATCGAAGCCACCCCGCTAAACTCCTCGTCAGCAAATGAGGTGAAAATGCGTATTCTTGACATGTCTGATATTTCTATACTGGTGGCTGATCCATCTCAATATATGGTCAAAATCATCCGTGCCATGCTGCGGGGCTTTGGCATAAACAAAATTCGCGAGGCCAATGATGGTGCAGTGGCGTTGGAAGAATTCAACACCCATGCAATTGATATAGCGATTTTTGACTATGCTCTGGCAACCCTTGATGGCGTGGAGCTTACCGAGCTTTTACGAGCCGATGAGCATTCTCCCAACCGCTTTGTGCCAATAATCATGCTTTCAGCCTTCACTGAAAAAAGAAGGGTCGTAGCGGCCCGTGATGCAGGTATTTCAGAATTTTTGCGCAAACCCTTATGCGCCCGCGACCTTTATCTTCGCTTGCTCCAGGTAATTGAACAACCCCGTGAATTCGTTAATACCGCCACTTATTTTGGCCCGGACAGAAGACGCCACATTGACGACACGACCTATGCTGGCGAAGAACGCAGACTGGGTTTTGACAAGATTTAACCGCCGCGCCACCGGCACAAATCAGATCTGCAATTTAACAAATTCGGCTTATGCCCGCTCCACCAGCGCCGCAACGCCCATACCCCCGGCGGTGCAAACTGAAATCAACGCCCGTTGTTTTTGGGTATCATTGAGCAATTTTGCGCTATGGCCCAAAATGCGTGCCCCGGTGGCGGCAAACGGATGCCCATAGGCCAGCGAAGAGCCGTTTATGTTCAACTTGGCGGCTGGTACTTTGCCCAAAACCTTATCGCGCCCCAAAACCTCACGGCAATATTTACGGTCCGACCATGCCTTAAGGGTGCACAATACCTGCGCGGCAAACGCTTCATGAATTTCAAACAGATCAATATCGTCAAAGCCAATTCCGGCCCGCGCCAAAAGGTCAGAAACCGCAATCGTTGGCGCCATTAACAAACCGTCCCCACCAGCAAAATCATTAGCCCCGACCGCGCCCATGCTCAAATAGGCAATGATTGGCAATCCGCGTTCTTTTGCCCATTCTTCACTGCCCAGCAATACCGCAGCAGAACCATCGGTAAGCGGAGTGGAATTGGCCGCCGTCAAAGTTCCATGTCCAGATTTTCGATCAAAGGCCGGTTTCATCTGGGCCATTTTTTCCAGACTGCTGTCAGCGCGAACATTATTGTCTTTTAAAATCCCGGCACATGGAACAATCAAATCCTCATGAAAGCCCTCATCATAGGCCCGGCTGGCATTTTGATGACTTTTTAGGGCCAGCGCATCCTGATCTTCTCTGGAAATATCCCATTCCCGTGCCATTAATTCACAATGCTGCCCCATAGCCAAGCCGGTTCGTGGCTCGGCAACCGAGGGAGCTACCGGCATTAATTCCTTAAAACCAAAACCTTTGAAGGCTCCAAATTTTTGCCCCATAGTGCGTGCGCGGCTAAGTTTAACCATGCGTTTGGCAAATTTGTCGCTAAATACCACTGGCGAATCAGAAATAGAATCAGCTCCCGCTGCAATGCCGCTTTCAATTTCGCCACTGGCAATTTTTGCCCCAAGTGATAGCGCTGCCTGCAACGAGGTTCCGCAAGCGATCTGCATGCCGGTGCCCGGAGTAAAAGGAGAAAGCCCCGCATCCAGCGAAGCCTCGCGAGCCAGATTAAAATCCCTTGAATGTTTAATGACTGCTCCGGCCATCACTTCATCAATTTTTTCCCCTTTAAGGCCATAGGCATCAACCAGCCCGCCAATGGCCGTTGAGAGCAATGCCAGATTGCCGATATCGCCATAACCTGTGTAAGAGCGGCAAAAGGGCGCTCTTTTTGAACCAATGATTGCCACCCGACGCAATGTGGTTTTATTTTTTATTGCCATGATTTCTTAAGCCTTGTTATTCTTGCGTGCGTTGAGTGGTCCACCTAAAAACGGCGCAAATCCGGTTCCAAGAATAACCCCGATATCTGCCAGATCAGCGCTGGCAACAATGCCCTCTTTTACGCAAGTCTCGCATTCATCAACCATTGGCTGCACCAGCTCACGGCCAAGTTCGCCAAGGTTGCCATAGGCCGGAGTTGAGCCTTTTTGCACCTTGCCCTTGGTCCACAAATAAAATCCGCGCCCTGATTTTCGCCCCAGATGTCCCTGAGAAATCAGGCGGGCAAATTCAGACCCGCTCTCAACTTCTTTGCCCAGCTCTTTGGCAACGCTGGCCCCCACATCAAGACCAACCACATCCATAAGTTCGATCGGGCCCATGGGCATGCCAAACGCCAAAGCCGCAGCATCCAGCAATTCTTTGCTTTCCCCCGCTTCAACCCGCTTAACAGAGGCCAAAAGATAAGGCATCAAAACCCTGTTGACCAAAAATCCGGGCGCGCTTTTGGCCACCACCGGACTTTTGCCAATTGTCGAGGCAAACGAGCAGCCCATTTGCACGGCGATGTCAGAATTTACCTTGGAACGCACAATTTCAACCAAAGGCATTTGTGCCACCGGATTGAAAAAATGCAACCCTATCAAACGGCTTGGATCTTTGAGATTTTTAGCTATTTTTTCCAGCTCAATGGAAGAAGTATTGGTGGCAATAACCGCATCCGGTTTGGCTTTTGCTTCCACATCGGCAAAAATCTTTTGCTTTATTTCAAGATTTTCCACCACCGCTTCAATTATAACATCGGCCCGGGCAATGCCCTTGCCTTTAACATCCGCTTCCAGCCGCGCCAATGCTCCCTTGATGGCCTGAGGTTTTCTCAAACGTTTTTTGAATAGGGATTTGGCCCGTTTTAAAGCCGGTGCGATGCGCTCCTCATCCAGATCCTGCAAGGTAACGCCCATGCCCCGCATGGCGCACCATGCAGCAATATCGCCCCCCATAACACCGGCGCCGATAACATGCACACGGGCAAATTTTGGCTTTGCCCCTTTTACGCCCTGTTTTTTCAACCCTTCAGACAAAAAGAACAGGCGCCTTAAATTATAGGCGGTATCAGTCGCCATAAGGGGCGGAAACCTATCGATCTCCCCCTTGCGCATTGCGGCGGGATCATCCCCATGCTCTTCAAACATATCAATCAGCGAATATGGGGCCGGATAATGCTCTTTGCGGGCCCTCTTTTTAACCGTGTCGCGCATTTTATTGGCAACAAACTTGCGCAACGGTCCCATGGCCATGATTTTTTTTGTAAAACCTGCCGGTTTGGATTTTCGTTTTTGAATAATTGCCTTGCGCAATTCCCACCGTAGCATATCGCGATGACGCACCAGCTTGTCCACAAGGTTCATAGCCCGAGCCGCTCCGGCCCGTAAATATTTTCCCGTCAACATAATCTGCATAGCGGGAACCGGACCGGCCAAATTCATCGAGCGACCGGTGCCACCAAATCCGGGAAAAATCCCCAGCTTGATTTCGGGAAACCCTATACGGGTTTTATCATCATTGACCGCTACCCGATAATGACAGGCCAGAGCCAGTTCAAGACCACCACCAAGGCAAAATCCGTGAATTCCACAAACAAACGGAATAGGAAGTTTTTCAATCCGGTCAAACAAAGCATGAGCTTTAACCAGCGCCGGACGCATAACCGCCGGATCGGCAAGTTCGCTAAATTCTGCAATATCCGCCCCGGCAATAAATCCACTTGATTTCTTGGATAAAAGCGCAATTCCAACAATGTCGCCGGAAGCTGCCATATCTTCAAAGCGCAAAACAAGTTTTTCCAACTCAAGAATTGCTTTGGTGCCCAAAACATTGACTTTGGAATCCGGGGTATCAAGAGTGAGCCAGCCGATTTTTTCCACGTCGATTTCAAAATGCCAATAGATCAGTTTCGGCATGCCGGGCTTTGCAGCCACCGCTCTTGAATTCGAAGCCGCAGTTTTGGCCTTAGTCGCTAAAGACTTCGTCTTGGTAACTGCTGACTTCGTTTTGGCCGCAGGTTTTGCTTTGGCAACTGCGCGTGTGCTTACGTTCGGTTTTTTCGCACTCGGTTTTTTCGCGCGCGAGTTTTGCGTACTGGGTTTTGTTCCTGCACCAGGTTTTTTGTCTTCAGCCAATTTATTTTGCTCTCTTGATATTATCGGGACACAAGCCCCGGATGCCTCAATGATCCAAACGCTACAATAATCTTATCATCGCAATTGCGCAACTATTGGGCCGCTGCAATAACCTGTTCTGATTTTGGTGACTTTTGCATGCCCAATTCATCAAAAGCAAAGTCATCAACCCCAATAACCTTATCGGTTGCCTCATCAGCCCGACGCAAAAATCCAGCATCTTCATTGCTCAAAATCCCCTCGGCCACTGCATCGCTAATGGCATCGCGATCAAGCCTCCGCTCAATCTGACCTTTTTTAAGGGCCCGGATAAATTTATGCTCGATATCTGCAACCCGAACCACTTTTTCCAAAGCATCTTCCAACACACCCGTAACATCTTCAGGATCATCAGAAATATAAACACCGGTGGTAAAGCGGTCTCTTTGAGCATTGGGATTAAGAATTGCCCGCGCCAGACGATAATTTTCTTTATCAGTGGAGCCAACATTACGCTGCCCGAGAGGAAACACCAAAAAACGCATAATATAAGCCACAGGACGGTTGGGAAAATTATCAAACACTGCCCTGAAATTCGCTTCAATGGCCCCGATACGATCGCGACAAATGGCCTCGATCACCGGCAGATCTTCTTTGATCCGTCCATCATCCTCATAGCGTTTAAGGGTGGTGGAAAGCAGATAAAGATCCGATAAAATATCAGCCATCCGGCCGGAGAGCCGTTGTTTACGTTTCAGGTCGCCTCCCAACAGCGCTACGGTCCAGTCTCCAACCAGAGCAAAATGCTGGGAATAGCGATGCAATTGTTTATACCAGCGTTTCAATTCGTGATCTACGGGTGATGAAGCAAATCGGCCTCCGGTAATCGCCTGCCAGAAACTGCCGGTAATATTGCCCAGCATAAAGGCCACATGCCCTGCAAAGGCCTTATCAAAGGCTTTGATGCCCGCCTTTTTATCAGGATTTTGCACTGCGGTAATTTCATCATAAAGATATGGATGCGCTCTTAGCGCCCCTTGCGCAAAAGTAATCAGGGTGCGGGTTAGAATATTGGCCCCTTCAACAGTTATGGCCACCGGAGTATTGGCATAGGCTGAAAACAGATAGTTTTTTGGCCCCTCTTGAATAGCCCGCCCCCCATGAATATCCATGGCATCATTTATCCGGTCACGCATGGCCTCGGTTGCCCGATATTTCAGCAACGCCGAAATCACGGCCGGTTTTTGACCCTCATCAACCATGGCGGCGGTAACAGCTCTTGCCCCTTCAAACATATAGGCGTATTTCACCAAACGCGCCAAAGGTTCGGCTACCCCCTCCATAATTCCAATGGGAATGCCGAACTGACGTCGAATGCGCGCATAGGCACTGGTGGTGCGCAATGCCACTTTCATGGAAACAGAACCAATCGCTGGCAGGGAAATTGCCCGCCCGGTCGACAGGCATTCCATCAACATGCGCCAGCCCTGACCCGCATATTCTGCCCCGCCAATAATATACTCCATAGGCACAAACACGTCTGTTCCACTGGTGGGACCGTTCATAAATGCCGATCCGGCAGGAAAATGACGACGCCCAATTTCAACTCCGGGATAATCCGCAGGAATTAGCGCCAAAGTAATGCCCACATCTTCGCCCTTGCCCAAAAGATTTTCCGGATCGAACAGATTAACCGCCAACCCGACGAGAGTGGCAACAGGAGCAAGGGTGATATAGCGTTTATCCCAGCTCAGACGCACTCCAAGAACATTTTTGCCTTTATACTTGCCCATGGTGACGATGCCCACATCGCGCATGCCCGCCGCGTCCGATCCCGCATGGGTTCCGGTCAAGGCAAAACAGGGCACTTCCTTACCTTTGGCAAGGCGGGCCAGATATTTGTCTTTTTGTTCTTTGGTGCCATATTTTTCCAGCAATTCACCCGGCCCCAGCGAGTTGGGAACCATAACAGAGATACCGGCGGCAACCGAGCGTGAGGCAATTTTTGAAACTACCATCGACTGGGCCTGAGCAGAAAAACCCAAACCCCCGTGCGCCTTGGAAATCAACATCCCCAAAAAACCTTTGTCTTTGAGGAACTGCCATACTTCTGGTGGCATATCGGCCCGATTGTGCCGGATATCCCAATCATCAATCATCGCGCAGACCTCATTGGTCGGGCCGTCAAGAAACGCCTGTTCTTCTTCGGTCAGGGAAATTTTTCTGATCCCTAAAAGATTGTTCCATTTCGGACGTCCGGAAAAAAGATCAGCATCCCAACCAACGGTTCCCGCATCCAGCGCTTCCTGCTCGGTAGAGGAAATATTGGGCAGCATCTTTTTGACCATGCCAAACATCGGGCCGGTAAGTACCAGCCGCCGAACAAAAGGAATGGCAAACAAAAACAACAAAGCCGATGGGGCAAGTGCAAATGTCCATGCCAAAGCACCGGGAGATTGTGTAACCAGCATCGTCGCCATGCCAGCCAGCAGCGCCACCGCAGCCCACAGCCAGATCGGCGTCTTGTGATACGCCAATATCAAAAAAGCCACCAATGTAATAACCAGAACAATGCCAAACATAATAAACCTCGCCAAATTTTAGTTTTGCCAAATTTTAGTTTCGTAACGCCTTAAACGCCAGCTAAAAAAATTTGCTCGTGCCCGCCAGATTTGCAGCCCCTGGACATTTAATTTCACCCGACTGCATCAGCAAACTTGCCCAAAAAAGCAGACTTGAACAAGCTGACTTTATCTAAATAATCACAGTTGACGTATACGTCAATAGCTTGACTAAATAGTATAGTAAAAAAGTTAATCACAATTGCATAATAGCAGACTTTTAGCGCTCAACAAAATCATCTCAGCTTCAATGTCATCACCTTCTGAGGTTATTGACGTTTGCCCCAAGATCACTTTGACGTTTGCCCCAAGATCACTTTGACATTTGACCCAAGATCACTTTGACATTTGACCCAAGAAC
>CAZMVQ010000097.1:0-7185 GCA_964569865.1 uncultured Devosia sp. | reverse complement strand
GCACCACCATCCCCGGTTAAGTAATCGTCATATCCCGAGCCAGTAAGGTTTTCGAAATTGCTCAGCGTGTCGTTCCCCGCACCAGCAGTGTTCTGGGCAGCTCCCTGAAGAAGAAGAGAAACACTGACCGCTGAACCGGCAGATCCATAAGATGCCGTATCCGTATCAGCTCCACCATCAAGCGCATCATCGCCCGCACCACCGTCAAGCGTGTCATTGCCAGCACTGCCGTTAAGCGTGTCATTACCGCCACCGCCTGTGAGTTGATTAGAGGCAGCATTTCCATAAATGGTATCGTTAAACCCGGTGCCGATCGCATTCTCGATAATTGTACCAAAGGCAATGCCGATATTGTTGGTCATGCCATTGGTTGAAGAATACTGACCTTCCCGCAGATCAATCACCGATGTCGTGCGAGTGGTAGGTGTAACCGAAGCTACAGTCCCATCAGGATTGTAATTAACCACCCATCTTTCGGTGACATTGTCCCCGGACATATCAAGCGTATCGATGCCTCCGGCGTCATAAATTGTCAAAGCAGGGGCTGTGTTGGTGGCAAAATCATAGACCCCGCTGATTCCGGCTGTGGCATTATAACCGTAAGAAGTGTCAGTGGCACGGGTTGTGGTGTTAAAAGAATACCCCCCAAACAGGCCGTTAAATGATCCACTCGTCAGGGCTAAAATATCATAAACCATCGCTGTTTGAGGTGAAATAAAATCCCCTGTGGCAGCGTCAAAGAATACAGAATCAGAACCATCTTCTTCGGGGTCGAAATATGACATCACAGAATATCGGCGTGTGTCCTGCAAAAATTCCGCATCATTCAAATAGGTAATTGCACCGCCGCCAGCATTATAATCACCGGGATGTTCCAGCCCGAGCGCGTGTCCTATCTCGTGGGCAATCGTCATAACACCATAGGAACCAATGGAAAGATTTGCGCTTTGGTTGCTTGCCCAAGATTGATCAAAGAATATATCAACACCGGTGAAAACATTCCCCGCTCCCCAGGATTGGCTGGCATAGGTACCATTGCCTGACGAACCGTTGAATGTAACGTCTCCCGCCCCGCCAGTGAGCACAAAGTCAATATCAATTATTTCTTCAAGCACCTCGATCACCGCAGTTATCCACGCCTCCTGCGTAGAGTCTAAGCTATTGCCCGCAGTGCTGAAATTATCGAAGGAATAGGAAATCGTTGTCGTATTCCAATGCAAACCATAACTAGTGATCTGATCCGCTATTTGTTGGTCAGTGAAAGGTGCGGGGTGTCCCATGGTAATTTCCTCGAAAAATATTTCTCTAAAAAACTTGATGTTTCTAGAACCAGATAACTTTATTAATCCGTGCCGCTAAATCACAATGCTATCAAGCAAACTGGTGATAAATTCGCACTCGTTCTCGGCACCATCTGCGTCCAAACCTAAACTAATTGTATTTCCGCTTTGTGATTTTACAGACCCGCGCATCGGGCGTGCATTTCCCCATGATAATTGCCCACTTATATTTCCATCATTAATAGTACGAAAATCAGCCTCAATCCAAAAGTAGCCTAAACGAATTGTCCCTTTAGAAGTGGAGGGATCAGGCCTTGCCTCATCATTTCTTGTAGCAGGAAAACCTATTTTTCGTGATGCACCATCTACCAAAAGATCACATAATTTATTTCTGGTCGCCACATCAAAAATTTCACCGGAAAAAATGCAGGCAACTTCTATAGTTCTGACCCCATTTAGAAGTGGATTTTGCATAGTTTGAGCATATCCCGTTATCGGAAAAATCAGAAAAACTATAAAAGCGATAATTTTAAGAGACTTATCAAACATAGAACCAATATTTTAATGAGACCAAAAATTTATACACAAATGATGGTTCAGACCACCACCGCACATTTGTTTCCTATTCATTTATATAACACAAAAAACAAAGAATATTATAATAAAACAAGCTAAATCTTCTGGAAAACAATGCCATTGCACACTTGATGCAAGCTGGTGATGGCCAACTAAACTACCAAGATTTTACAGTTGTAGTTGGATACAACGAGCAGATATGATACCGCTACATTAATATTGCACGACAGTAATTTAATCGAGGCTGGTGCAAGTTCCTTCCGGTATACGCGTAAAAATCTGACTATGAACGGGCTTTCATTTATGAAGCAATTTGGGTCTTTGAGGCGTTCATCTTTTTTACGTCATGTATTTACACTTAGTTCCGGAACCGCAATTTCCCAGGCAATTGCACTCGGGTTTTTACCGATACTCACCAGATTATATTCACCCGAAGATTTTGGTGCTTTTGCGCTTTATCTGACAATTGCCAGCCTGTTTTTCATTTTGGGTACATTTGGATATCACGAGATGATTATGCTGCCCCGCTCCCACAGAAGCGCGGCGCATATTGTACGGGCGGTATTTTTTGTCAGCAGCGCAATATCCTTTTTAGCGCTCTTATTGGCGTTATTTTTTCGAGGAAAAATAGCAGAGCTTTTGGGCAATCCAGAAATTGCTCCTCTGCTATTTCTCATTCCCGTTTCGACTTTTTTCTTCGCGAACTATCAGGGGCTTCGGTACTGGACCATGCGCATGCAGCGCTTTGGAACAGTCGCAACCGGTCAGGTGGCCAAGATCACAATCTCCTATTCCATCTCGACTGCCCTGTCCCCCCTCTCTCGTTTTTTCCCGACAGGTGGCGGGTTGATAACAGGTTCGGTTTTTGGGGAAATCATCCACGCAACCTGGCTGTTTTATAGTTGCAGGAAACGAGATCGAAGCCTGTTTGCAAAGATGCGTCACAATCGGGTGTTGGCGGTAGCGCAGCGCCATAAAAAAATGGCAATCACCCTGACTACTTCACGCACTTTATCCACCGTCTATACCGGGCTGCCTGCAATCACCATCAGCTCGGTTTTCGGGGCGGCAGCCCTTGGCTTTTTTAGTGTTGCGGAGCGAATTACCTCGGCTCCAGCATTGTTGATTGCAAATGCGGTGGGCGATGTTTATCGGCAACGCGCTTCCCAATTATATCGTGAGAGCGGACGGTTTGATCAGCTGATGAAAAAAACCATAGTGGCGACTTTTCTGATTGCCATTATTCCATATGCAATTGGAATTGTTTTTGCGCCTGATATTTTTCGCATCATTCTTGGTCCCTCCTGGGAGCAGGCAGGGAATTATGCTTCTATAATTCTGGTGGGCAGTTTTTTTGGATTTATCACAACTCCGGTGGACAAAGCCCCGGTGATTGTTGGTGCTCACCGCTTTATTTTCCTCTTTCATCTCCTTAGGCTTGGCCTGAATATTTTTGGCGCTTCACTTGCGTTGTTTGGCTACATTGATCTTATGGGATATGTTATAGTTCTAACTGGAATTAGAATTGTCGCATATTGTCTGATGACGGTTTATTGCTGGCTATATGCCAAGGGCAGATTAAGCGCCAATTCACCCGGCCCCCAAGAGTAAACTGCCAACACCAAAACAAAGAATTAGGACAACACAAAAACTACGTCTCAAGCGTTAGTTCTCTCTGAAAGCACGCATGATTTGATCGCTCAGCGGTTTAAGTAAATAGTCCAGCGGGGACCTTTCACCAGTGCGAATATAAATTTCAGCGGGCATGCCGGGCAACAAAACCTGCTCTGGCGTTAATTTTGAAAGCTCACTTTCCACAATTTCTACATCGACGACAAAATATGGGATATTGGATTGTTCATCGACAACCTGAGCAGCGGAAATATTTAGAACTCTGGCACTTAGTGTCGGGGTAGTTCTCGTATCAAATGCCGACAAAACCACGTTGGCCTCCTGACCAAAACTTATTTGATCAATATCGGTTACATTTATTTTGGCCTCAATTATCAAACGATCGCTTCCCGGAATAATCTGCATTATAGGCCCGCCTGGCGGCACAACTCCACCAACGGTATTTATGGTCAAAGAGTGAACCCGACCTGAAACCGGAGCGACAACCAGCGTGCGAAAAAGCCTGTCTTCATACGCAATTTTTTGTTCGCGCAAACTACTCAACTCACTGGAAACAACACGCAGTTCAGCCTGAACATTTTCTCGCAAATCAATGTCGATTTGAAAAATTTGTAATTCTGTCTGGGCTATTGTGCTGTTGACTTCAGCAATTTGACTGCGCAACGCCCCTGTATCCCCGGCAAACTGTGTTAATTGCTGGAGAAGCTGATCCATACTGTCCAAAGAGACAATTCCATCATCCACAGCAGATTGCTTGCGCTCAATGGAGCCTTCAAGAATTTCTGCCTGATCTATTCTGGATTGCATCTGAGCCTTTAATCCCTGAATTTGCTCGCCCATTTGCACGATCTGCTGCCTCATCATGGTTTTTTGTCCAATACGAGCCTCTCTTCGCGCTTCAAACAGTGCGGTTTTGCTATCCATTATCTGTTGAGTTAGTGCTCCATCTTCTATCCCGATCAATTCCTGAGGAAAAGAGATACGCTCATTTCCGGCCAGCTCTGCCTCCAGTCGGGCTTCGCGCGCCAAAAGTTCAATCAGGTTATTGGATACAATATTGAGGTTAGCCTTCAGGGAAGCATCACCAAGGCGCAACAACGGGTCACCGAACTTTACTTCGTCACCGTTACGAACAAAAATCTGCTCTACGATGCCTCCCTCCAAATGTTGAACTATTTTAACCTTTGATTCTACGGTAATTGTCCCCGATGCAACTACAGCGCCAGAAATGCTGGCATAAGTCGCCCACAATCCTCCGCCGCCAAACACCGTGAATATTACGGCAAGTCCGAGCACAATCCATGGCCCGTTTTTTAAATTCCCTTTTTTAACATTGCCGCTCATCTATTTCTTGCTTCTTCTGCCGAGTTTTTCGCTTTTTTCCTCTACAGCTGCAACCAATTTTCCCTCCGAAGAGCGCTGCCAGCCAGCCTGAACAACTTGAACCGGGCTAGCCGGGGGTTTTCCGGTTTGTTTCCTGCCGCCGCGAGCTTTGGTATCGGTTTGCTGTTTTTTAATTTTTTCTATAACTTCATCCCTTGAACCAAAGGTAAGCTGGGTGCCCTCATTTAGTTCAAGCAGATAGTCGGTAAGGCCAAGTATATTCATGCGATGGCTAACAAAAATAAGTGTCTGCCCTCTTTCTCGCATTCCAATAATTGCGCCGGCCAGTGCTTTTTCACCTTCTTCATCAAGATTGGAATTGGGTTCATCCAGCACAATCAGCTTGGGATTGCCATAAAGTGCGCGCGCAAGCGCTAACCGCTGGCGCTGACCCGAAGAAAGATTGGCCCCCATGAAACCAATTTCCGTATCGTATCCGCCCAATTTTTTGATCATTTCATGGATGCCAGCCTGTTTTGCTGCCTCAATGATTTGTTCCGGCTCTGCTTCAGGATCAAATCTGGCGATGTTTTCCTGCACGCTACCTGAAAACAACTCTACACTTTGCGGCAAATAACCAATATGTCGACCAAGATCATCCGGATGCCATTGATCATAGGTGGCACCATCAAGCCGAACCTCACCCCCGACCGATGGCCACACCCCGACAAGCACTCGCGCCAGTGTTGATTTTCCTGCTGCACTCCTGCCGATTATGCCAAGCGTTTTCCCAGGCTCCAAAGCAAAATTTATGTTTTGCAAAATAACATTGCGGGTTCCAGGAACTGCGACAGCCAGAGATCGCACTTCAATCTTTCCCAGAGGAGTTGGCAGTGACATTTTTTCTTTTTGTGATGGAGTTTGAGCAAAAAGATTATCAAGTTTTGTTTTGGCGTGACGATATTGTATCATCCCGCGCCAGTGGGTGATTGCCTGCTCCACGGGTTGCAGTGCGCGCCCAAGAATAATTGAGGCTGCAATCATAACACCGGGCGTAATTTCACCAAAAATCACCAGCGCAGCACCGGCTGCCAACATCGCCGACTGAAAGAACAGACGTAAAGCCTTGGAAAGGGCAGAAAGCGTTCCGGAGCGGTCTCTAGTTTTGGTTTGATATTCGATCACGTCCAGATGTTTTGCCATCCAGCGGCGCCTGATGGCGCCCAGCATACCCATGGCCGCAAGCACTTCGGCATTGCGCGCACCCGCCTGCGCTATCTGGTTTTCTTCCCCCGAAGCTTCAGCCAATTGCGCCATGGGCTTGCGCGAGCGAATGTCATTGAGCAGGGCAATGATAAAAAGTATTATCGCTGCCACAACGGCAAGAAGGCCCAAATCCGGGTGAAAAAGAAAAATAACAAAAATATAAACCGGAACCCAGGGCGCATCGAACAAAGCCGGAAGCCCGGGGCCAGATAGATATTGCTGCACTACTGAAAGCTCGCGCAGCGGAGATGTTGAGGAGGCACTACCCCCGCTTCGCAAACTGACCTGCATTGAGCTGTCGAAAACCCGCTGGCTAATTCGTTGGTCCACATGGGCACCAATGCGGGCCAGCACTCTTGTGCGAACAAATTCTAAAAAGCCCATGGCTGCAAACATCCCGGCAACCAAAATAAACAATAAAGCCAATGTTGGAAGAGATCGAGATGCCAACACCCGATCATAGATTTGCAACATGAACAAAGGACCGGTCAGCATCAGCAAGTTTATAAAGAAACTGAAAATTCCGACAAATATAAAAGCTGTTGAACTTGCCCTAAGGGCGCTTCCAAGCGTCGGGTCGACTAACTGTCCCGCCCCGCCTTTATTTTCTGCACTAGGTTGTGACATAAATTCTCTACTTATATCCAGACCCGCAAATCGGCAGGGCACATAAATATATTCAACATTAGGTTTTGTTCTGGTTCGGTTTTATACATGCAAATCTATAATAATGTGCCGTTAAATTACCTGAATTTCCAACACAAAAAGGACCTTCGTGCAATTTTTCGCTCTCCAGCCCTATCAAGCGCTGACTATTGCCCATATATTTGCTTCTTTACAAGACAAAGTTGAGGTTTTTGATTGAACACAGCAACAGAACCGAGCAAATAGTCTTCCCGATAAAAAGTTCAAATAAAACAATTATTATCAAACTGCCCATATGCATGGCGCTCTTGTAGTACTGCTTTTAAAGCAAAATTTGGAGCGCCCAAGGCTAGGGTTTCCGCCCTATTACTCTGAACAAAAATACCAAACCAGATGCTTTTGGCCATCTGGAACAATAAGATGCAATATTACCAAGATGCAATATTACCCATGTTAAATTAGA
>CAZMVQ010000096.1:0-7262 GCA_964569865.1 uncultured Devosia sp. | reverse complement strand
CCCCGGCATAAATATCCGGGTTTGATTTAAGCGCCGGGTTTGAGTGAAACAATTCCTCTTTATTTAAGGTCCTTAATTCCAGCCCCCTCTCGCTCAAAAATTCAAAGTGACGCTCCAATTCAAGCAATGCCTTTTGATCGCGACACGCATAAACTATTCCTTTGTCCAATGTGTCGAATTGAATGCCGGTTTCACTCTCCAACTCTCTCATCAGGTCTAAAGAATATTTAGCCAGACGATATTTTATATCAGAGTTATGGCGCCAATTTTTAGGTCGGCATTGGCCAAGGAATTTTAGAACCCATGGTACAATGTGCGGATCGAACCCGGGGCGAAATTTTATGCCTGTGTCCGGATAAATTAGAGATTTGATGGCCATTTTAAGGGCGGATGGCGAGGCCCAGGCAAATGAATCGCTGGGGCAGACAAGTCCAGCGTTACCTGCAGAGGCTTCCATTCCGCCGCCGCTATTTTGCTCTAATAGAGTTACCGAGACCCCAGCGTTCACAAGGAAGTAAGCGGTGGTGATTCCTATCACGCCGCCACCAATAATTAAAACTTTCATACGCCCTCTAACAACATTATGCGCTTTGGTAAATTAGCATCGCAGCGGCCAGATCCTCAATAGCATGTCCCACGGACTTAAATAATGTAATATCTGAATTTGTACGCCAATTTTTCTCGCCCGCACAAAGTTCGTACAGGGAGGCACAAATGTCACTTTCTTCAATTACACCGTTTTGCAACGGAATTTTCAGTTCACCCGATTCAATGAGCGCTGCTGGTGTATCAACAAAAATTTTACTGCGCCTAATGGCCTCATCGTCAACTTCGCGCATGTTGGGTGTAAACGAGCCAATCAGGTCGATATGCTGTCCATTCTGAAGCCATTCCCCCTTAATAATTGGCTCGTTAGCCAGCGTCGCACAAGAGATAATATCTGCAGTTTTTACCGCCTCTTCCAAATTTTCCACCCCGATTGCATTCATGCCATCGGCCATAAGCCTATCAACTAAATCTGTCTGATTTTTCTTGTTTCGGTTCCAAATTGATATTTCACCAAATTGAAATTTCTGACCAAAAGCGTGGGGGATTTGCGCGCCAACTTTCCCCGCCCCCACAACCAAAAGCTTAGAAGAATCCGGTCGTGCCAGATAGCTCGCGGCCAAAGCTGAGGCGGCGGCGGTGCGTCTGGCGGTCATTTCGCTTGCGTCCATCAGGCACAGATGTTGCCCGGTTTTTTGATCAAAAAGCAGGTATGATGCGCTAATGCTCGGCAAGCCAATTTCTCGGTTTTCAGGATTGACATTGACCAGTTTAACTCCCCCAAATCCAGATGAAGAGGACCAGGAGGGCATCAACAATAGCGTTGAATCGGGGCCGCTTTCTCTGGCAATTGTATGGTGATGCCGCAGGGGGGCAACTGCGCCAGAAGCGAACATATCTCGCAATGCTTCAATCAACTCTTTATATGGAAGGCGCTCTATGACTTCTTTTTTAGATATAACTTGCATAGGATATCTCCGATATATTTTATTGCTTGTCGCCCTGATGACGGTCTTTGTCGCAGGAATATTGATACACTATTCAGACAACAGATAAAGTTTGTAAAGTTATGGAAGTGTACGGTCTCTAAGGACGCTGTTGAATTCTTTCTTTTATGAACTCAAATGCGTGCTGGCGCTCCTCCTGAGTTGCAAAAGCTGTGGCTGGAATGATCACGGCCTGAAATTTTTCAATCCATATATAAATGCACCCATTGGCGCTGGTGACATGTTTGAAGGCTGACCATTTCCAGCTTGTGGTTTGATGCAGGCCGTTATCAATTATTGCAGTATCTTCAAGAACAAGAGATCTTGGTTCGCAAAAATGGGACTTTGAAAATTCCCTGTTTTGCCTGCGCTGATTGACGAACAAAATAAATGCCAGATTGGCAAACAATCCAATAAATGCTGCCGCAATAACAAGGTTTAGCTGTGTTCCCGCCATAGCTGAGCGGCCGCTGGCCAACCAAAAAATCAGCATCACCAATAAAAATACCGGAGGAATAATTAAAAAGCGCAGCTTGCTCATTTGCTGATTGCGTTTGGATATGGATTTGAAGGTTTTGTAATCCTTCAGGGTCAGGGCATATTCCAGTTTCACAATTGCCATGTTCCAATTGGTTGCAAGGATTTTTTGCCCAAAGTAGTAACCTGAAAAAAAGGGCGTGATGCCACCTCAAACATGAAAATATGTAAGGAAAAAGGCGAATATCATCCCGCCCGGTTTTGGCACTAAGCCAATTTTGCCAATCGTTCGGTGAGCACAGAATAATATCGGTCGGCGTTGATATGGCGCAAAAAGTTCACGTTGGGTTTTTTTTCCGTTACGCCCCAATAATCGGCAACGCTCATGCCACGGGTAAGTTCACTGGTCACTTCAATTTGAACATTGATAAACCGACCCTCAAAAATCTCCGGCTCCAGTAAATAGGCGATTACACATGGATCATGCAGGGGGGCACCATCCCATTTGTATTTTTTCAGGTCAAAACGCTCTGAAAATGTCAGCATTTCAAAGATTGCCGCCCCGGTTTTATTGCCAAGGTTTTTGATCGCTTGCAAACGTGGAATTGTGGCCAGTGCCTGATGGGTAACGTCCAGCGGGATCATGGTTATTGCTAGTTTTGAGCGCATAACAATGTCGGCGGCTTCCGGGTCTACATAGAAGTTGAATTCTGCGGCCGGGGTAATATTGCCTCCCTCAAAATGTCCACCACCCATCAGCACGATTTCTTTGATTTTTGTGGCAATTTGCGGCTCGCGGATCAAAGCCATGGCGATGTTGGTCAGGGGACCAAGGGCGCAAATTGTAATTTCTTTGTCATTGGCAGCCATTAATGCTTGCACAATAAAGTCAACGCCGTGGAGTTTTTCCAAAGCGATTGTTGGCTCATTAAGTTTTGGGCCGTCCAGCCCTGTTTTGCCGTGCACATGTTCTGCCGTTACCGGGGTGCGTCTGATGGGCCGATCACATCCCGCATAGATTTTAACCCCGCTCAAGCCAGAAAGTTCAACGATTTTAAGGGCGTTTTTGGCGTTTTGCTTTAGGCCGACATTGCCGGCAACGGCAACTATTCCTAAAATGTCCAGTTCATCAGGGCTGGCCAAAGCCAAAAGAATGGCCACCGCATCATCCTGACCCGGATCTGTGTCGATTATGATTTTTTGGCGCTTGCTCATTGTTTGTGATTATCAAAAAATACGCAGTGCCGACAGGGTTAAAAATCCGGTACCGATGAAGATAAAAAGCGGTGAGTAGATTTTTTTATCAAGGGAGGCAAACGGCTCTTCCGGCGTTAGCTCGCGCCAGCGCTTGGTATAACCAAATATTCCACGACCCAAAAAAGCCAGCGCCAATAATATTCCCCCGGCGCTCAACAACAGCGAAGGGCTTGGATCAGTAAGGGCAAGAGCCCAAATTCCGGCACCAAAACTTAACAAAGAAACCGCAAACGAAGCCAGACGGGGTGGCATTCTTTCAATATCCTTGAACCCGGCAACGGTGCGGGCCAGCATTTTTTCGTCTTTAACCGGATAGGTGGCACCAAACGCCCATGCCATATGCACCATTGATATTGCCAATAGGGGAATGAATATCAGTGAGGCTAAACCTGAGAGCATTTTGTTGATCCTTACCGGTCAATTTGTCAGCCAGTTAGCTGATTTATTGTTTTAGTTCGGTTTTTGGGCCGGATTTTTATGATAAAATCCAACCGCATCGCCAATCATTTGGTCTAAAAGCTTATTGCCACTGGCAATATGTTCGTCTTTGCTCATGGTAGGGGCGATTATTGAAATGGCTATGGTTTCTACCGCGTAAGCGGCTTTATGATTGCCTTTTTCGGATAATTGGTTGCCTTGGGCTTTGAGGGCTGTCAGCAACCGGTCATATCCTTCGCCCGAAAGGGAGGATTTAAATTTTGTCCATGAGGGTGATTTTGCATCGCTAAGAATGCTGCCAGCCAATGAGCCAATAAGCCAGACGGTTTCCAGATCTTTGCTGGCGTTTTTTCCCAAGTCCGCCATTAGCGAAATGAAACGCTTTTTGAAAAACTCTTCAGGGGTAACGGCTTCTTTTTGATTGTCTTGATTTGCCATGATGTGCCGGTCATTTAACCTCAAATAAATTTCAAGCGCTTCTTAACGCCTCAAAGGTGTCAGGCGCAACCGGCTAATGAATTATTGATTTGGTTTTTTTAAAAGAGCTTGCTGGTTTGCCGAGCAATGAAACCTGTCAGGCAGCATTTTTAATTGGCAGGTTAAGTGCCTCCTTAATGCTGATAAAGCCGAGATTTTGTGCTTTTGCTACTGGCTCGCAGGTCAATTGCCCATCGGTGACATTAAGCCCGTTGGCTAGATGGGCATCGTCGATCAGGGCCTGTTTCCATCCCTTATTGGCAAGGTTTATCACGTGGGGCAATGTGGAATTGTTTAGGGCGTAGGTTGAGGTTCTGGCCACCGCTCCGGGCATGTTGGCGACGCAATAATGCACAATGTCATCAACAATGTAGGTGGGGTCAGCGTGGGTTGTGGCGTGGGAAGTTTCAAAACACCCACCCTGATCAATGGCCACATCAACGAGTACTGCGCCGGGTTTCATGGTTTTGAGCATCTCGCGGCTGACAAGTTTTGGCGCTGCTGCACCGGGGATTAAAACCGCGCCAATCACCAGATCGGCCTGCGCTAAATGACTGGCAAGGGTTGCATGATTGGAAAACAGGGCTTTGGCGCTGGCACCAAAATGATTATCCAGTTTTTCAAGCACATTGGGGCTTTTGTCCAGGATTGTTACATCAGCCTGCAGTCCGGTCGCCATCTGGGCGGCATTAAAACCAACTACGCCGCCACCAAGCACCAGCACTTTGCCCGGTTCAACTCCGGGAACACCGCCAAGCAATACACCACGACCCCCATGGGCTTTTTCCAACGCTCCGGCTCCGGCTTGAATGGACATGCGGCCAGCAACCTGACTCATGGGTTTTAACAGGGGCAGGCCGCCAAAATTATCGGTGACGGTTTCGTAAGCAATGCAGGTGGCACCGGAGGCCAACAGGTCATTGGTCTGGGGCACATCAGGAGCAAGGTGCAAATAGGTGAACAAAATTTGACCGGGGCGCAGCATTTGGCGTTCATTTGCCAGCGGTTCTTTGACTTTAACGATCATATCTGCCTGTGCAAAAACCTGTTCGGCATTGGCAGCAATAGTTGCACCTATTCCAACATAATGTTGATCAGTTGCGCCAATTCCGTTTCCGGCACCGTTTTGAACGATAACTTTGTGACCATGATTGATCAGTTCGCCGACGCTTTCCGGGGTTAGACCCACACGGTATTCGTGGTTTTTAATTTCAGTTGGAACACCAATTAGCATATGAGCCTCCTCAGGTATGTTTTAACAATAATAATGCATGTTATGAGAAAAATTCTTGCAATCTTTAGTATTTGTGTGAGTTTAATGGGGTAAAATTCGAGAAATCAACCGAAGGGTGCAAAAATGTTGCAACTGAATGACGGGGATCGGAAGCTGTTGCTGCAAATTCAAGCGGATTGCCAGCAGAGTGTCCAGCAATTGGGAGAAAAGGTGGGTCTGTCGGCATCCGCATGTCATCGGCGACTAAAAGCGCTTGAAAAAAAAGGGTATGTGCTGGCTTATCGGGCGGTTTTGAATGCGGAAAAGCTGGACTTTTCCATGCAGTTTTTTATTGCTGTCAGTTTGAGTTCCCAGAGTGAAAAGTCATTTTCGGCGTTTGAAACTGCGGTGCTTGATATTCCTGAAGTATTGGAATGTCATTTGATGGCGGGGCAGTCAGATTATATTTTGCGGGTGGTTTGTCGCGATCAAAAAGATTTTGAGCGCTTGCATCGGCGGTTGATTGCCAGGCTTCCCGGAGTTGCGCAGGTTCATTCCAACATGAGTATACGCACGGTGAAGGTACGTTCCGGACTGCCGCTATAGAATCTATGATTTTGAGAAACAGTTAATTTTTCTTTTAGTATTAGTTATTACGGTGCCTGCAATTGTTACTAGTTTTTGTCGGAAAAAATGCACTTCCGGCGTTCTTTAATTGGGGGTAATTCAGTATGATACCAGAAGGCAAAGAAATTTTGATGGAGGAAAACGATCTAATCGTTTCCAAAACAGATAAAAAGGGCTGGATTACCTATTGCAATAGAACTTGTGCAGAGGTTGCCGAATACCATCAGGGTGAACTTATCGGTACTCCCCATTCGATTTTCAGGAGCCGGGCAATGCCCCGAAGTGTTTTTAAACTGTTGTGGGATCGCATTACTGCCGGGCATGAAGTATTTGCTTATGTGGTCAACAAAACCAAAAATGACAATCATTATTGGGTTTTTGCCCATGTTACACCCTCGCGTGATCCGGAGGGTAATATTACCGGATATCATTCAAACCGGCGCAAGCCATTTGAAGAGTCTTTAAAAGCTATAAAACCATTATATACAGCATTGCTGGAAGAAGAGCAGCGCCATGGCAATCGCAAGGAAGGCCTGGCTGCCTCAACTGCAATGTTAAACAAAGTCCTGGAGCAGAAAGGGGTCGATTATGACGAATTTGTCCTCTCTATCTAAACTATTTTTTCTTGTTGTGATAATGGTAGCCCTTTCAGGTCTGGTGCTATTGTTGATTGTATTAAAAGCCCCGGCCTGGGCTGAAGAAGTATTGATTGTAATCCAGTTCGGCGTGGCATTTTATGCAGTGCGAATGATTGGACGGGTACGAGAAATATTTAAAGAGATTAAGACTGTCGCTGACGCGGTTTCTCGCGGGGATTTTCATGCGCGGGTAATGAGCTTTAATGAAAAAGGTGACATTATGGATATGGTTGATGCGGTAAATCGGTTGTCTGATGCCACGGATGCGTTTGTTCGTGAGGCGGTGTTGGCTATGCGGGCATCTTCAGATGGACGCTATTATCGTAAAATTCGATTGCGTGGACTTACTGGTCTTTATAAGACCAGCGCCGAAGGAATTAATGAAGCAATTACTGTCATGTCCTCAATTGATGACAAGGTTCAAGATAGCGTTGCGGAAACCAAGACATTGCTTGAATCAGTGGAAAAAGGAGTGGAAGAGGTCGGCGATGTTCTTGCCGCTTTAGCCAGAACCGATTTAACGCAACGGGTCGAAGGGCAATATGAAGGCTCGTTTGACAAGCTAAAGAATGACACGAATGCAGTTGCTGATAAGCTTGCCGA
>CAZMVQ010000095.1:1923-7304 GCA_964569865.1 uncultured Devosia sp. | reverse complement strand
TGTTTCGGCAGCGCGACCACTAAAAGAGTGGCGTAGCCTAAGCGCTTCCTCCAGTCACAGTTATAAATCAAACATTTTACCCGGATTCATTATGTTATTTGGATCAAAAGACAGTTTAATTCTTTTCATCAATTCATAGGCCACCGGGTCTTTATGCTGTTTCAGAAGTTCGGTTTTTAGCTGCCCGATACCATGTTCAGCAGAAATTGATCCGCCAAGACCTGTTACAATTTCATAAATTGCTCCATGGATTTTGTCGGCCCCCTCCATATAGGCTTTGGGGTCAGCGCCAACCGGCTGAGAGAAATTAAAGTGGATATTGCCATCCCCCAGATGACCAAAGGGGCAGGGGCGTATGCCGGGCAATATTTTTTTTGCCGCTTGAGTTCCCCTCTCGATTAGTTCAGGCACTGCGGATACCGGCACCGAAATATCATGTTTTATCGAAGCGCCTTCTTTGGATTGAGCACCAGATAATTGCTCGCGAACTCTCCACATTTTGCGACGGATTTCGTCGGTTTTGGCGATGGTGAAATTCTCGATTACCCCCTCATTTAGAGCCGCATCGAGCGCACTTGATAGGGCGTTTGTGCTTTGCCCCGGCAATTGCGACATCTGCGCCAGCACATACCAGTCAGAATTTTTAACCGCCGGGCTGTTCTCAATCATCTTGTGACGGATTTGCATTTGCATACCAAAATCCGGCATCATCTCGAAGGTCGTAAGGCTGGTGCCAAGGCGTTTTATCAATGCTGAATAAAGCGCCAGCGCCGCCTTTGGGGACAAAAGATTGATAAAGGCGGTTTCAAACCCTTTTGGTTTTGGAAATAGTTTTAGGGTGGCGGCGCTGATGATGCCAAGCGTTCCCTCCGCTCCCACCAGCAGGGAACTTAAATCATATCCCGTGTTATCTTTTTTTAACCCGCTAAGTCCCTGATAAAGCGAACCATTGGCCATTACCGCTTCAACTCCAAGGCATAATTGGCGGGCATAACCATAGGCCAATACCTGCAACCCGCCTGCGTTAGAAGATAGAATTCCCCCAATCTGGGCTTTTTCCTGAGGGGCAATGGCAAGGGGGAACAAAAGTCCGACATCATCGGCGGCTTTTTGTGCACGTTGAAGGGTAACACCGGCCTCCACACATATATAGCCCCCTTCAGCATCCACATGGCGTATCTGGTTCAGCTTGGCCATTGAAACGATGATTTCATTTCCCTGTTTTGGCACCTGTCCTCCAACCATTCCGGTATTTCCCCCTTGGGGAACCAGCCCGATTTTATGAGCATTGGCCCATTTCACCAGAGCCTGCACCTGCTCGACGTTTTCGGGGATGGCAATGGCCAGCGCCGGAGTATGAAATCGCCCTCGCAGCTCAACAATATAGGGAGCCATCGCCTCATCATCAAAAAAAACGTTGCTTTCGCCGATTGTTTTAATCAGCGCCTGCAAAGTTTTGTCAGATTTTTGTTTCATTTTTTCCACCGGATTTTATGCATGTTTTGAGACTTATAAAAATTGAATACGTTCATAAACTTGCTCCCCGCAGCGGCCTGTGTCAAAAGCTAATTCAACAAATATCTTTGTAATTGTAATATGGAGTTTTAGGCATGGCTGAAGGTTTAATGGCTGGCAAACGCGGTTTAATCATGGGGGTCGCCAATTCGCGCTCCATCGCTTGGGGCATTGCGCAAGCTGTGCATGCGCAAGGGGCCGAGCTGGCATTTACCTATCAGGGTGAAGCATTAAAACGCCGGGTGGAACCATTAGCCGAGCAGGTTGGCTCTGATCTGGTGGTGGAATGTGACGTCACCAATAGCGCTGCTATGGATCAAACTTTTGCAGAAATTGAAAAAAAATGGGGCAAGCTGGATTTTCTTCTCCATGCCATCGGGTTTTCCAACAAGGACGAGTTGAAAGGCCGGTATGTAGAGACTAGCCCTGAAAACTTTGCAATGACCATGGATATTTCGGTTTATTCTTTGACAGCAATTGCCCAGAGGGCCGAAAAACTGATGACCGATGGTGGCTCGATTGTCACTTTGACCTATTATGGGTCTGAAAAGGTCATGCCCAATTACAACGTAATGGGTGTGGCCAAAGCCGCGCTGGAATGTTCTGTGAGATATCTTGCAAGCGACCTTGGGCCAAAAAATATTCGGGTTAATTCACTTTCAGCCGGTCCGATGAAAACCCTTGCAGCTTCGGGCATTGGTGATTTTCGCCAGATGCTGCACTGGACAGAAGAAAACGCGCCCCTGCGCCGCAATATAACCATGGACGATGTGGGCGGAGCCGGGCTTTATCTGTTATCTGACCTTTCCAGCGGCACCACGGGCGAAAATCATCATGTGGATGCAGGCTATAATATTCTTGGTATGAAGGTTATGAACCCAGATCAGGAATAGATCCTTTTGGATTTATTCTCCTGCCCCTAAGAAAAAGCAAAAAATATGAAAAATTGGCCGCAGACATTTTTCGCTCGCCATGGCGAAACCAGCTGGAATCTTGAAAAACGCTATCAGGGTTCTTTGGATATTCCCCTTAATGCCACCGGACAGGGGCAGGCTGATGCCTGTGGCCCGCTATTGGTTGAAATGCTGGCTCAAAACAATGTTGACCCCACTAAAATTGATTGGTTTGCCTCTCCACTTTCCCGAGCGAAAGAGACTATGGAACGGATCAGGGTGGCGTTTGATACTGAACTGCCCCCAATCAGGTTTGATGATCGCCTGCGCGAGGTTTCGTTTGGCATTATGGAGGGCAAGCTGCATTCTGAGTTAGAAGAAGATGTGGGGGTAATTGCTGGAAAACGTGACGCGAATTATTGGAACTATCGGCCCCCAAAGGGTGAAAGCTATCAAGACGTGGCCGATCGGCTCAATTCTTTCAAAGATGAATTGAATGGAGACTGCATTATTGTGGCCCATGGGGGTGTTTTGCGGGTTATGCGTCATCTTGTAGAAAATGCATCCAAGGAGGAAATGGCAAACTGGCCACCTCCCCAGGGTGCAATTGCCCATTTTAGAGACGGCAGCATGAAAATGCATTACACTTGATATTGCCTTTTGTTGACCTGACGCATTTGTAATTCTATTAAACGTTTGATTTGTTACGCCCGTTTTTTTTAAGAGGACCATCATGTCGCATAATAGTTTTGGACATATGTTTCGCTTCACCACCTGGGGTGAAAGCCATGGCCCCGCCCTTGGGGTGGTGATTGATGGCTGCCCGCCAAATCTTGCTATTAGCGAAGAAATTATTCAGCGTGACCTTGATCGTCGTCGCCCCGGTCAATCCCGTTTTACCACCCAGCGTCAAGAAGCTGATAGGGTTGCAATTCTTTCCGGCACCTTTGAAGACGAACGCACAGGTGGCCTAAAAACCACGGGCACGCCAATAGCATTGCAAATTCAAAACACCGATCAGCGCTCCAAAGACTATTCCGATATCCGCGATAAATTTCGTCCCGGCCACGGGGATTTCACCTATGAGCAAAAATATGGCATTCGTGATTATCGCGGAGGAGGGCGCTCCTCAGCGCGCGAAACAGCGGCCAGAGTTGCGGCCGGTGCTGTCGCCAAATTGATAATTCCCGGCGTAAAAATCCGCGCTTCTCTGGTTCAGATTGGTCCCAAAAAAATTGATCGTAAAAATTTTAACTGGGATGAAGTGGATAATAATCCCCTGTTTTGTGCCGATAAAATTGCTGCTGAAAACTGGGCGCCTTATCTCGACGAAATCAGAAAAAGCGGCAACTCGATTGGCGCAATTGTTGAGGTGGTTGCCAGCGGTGTTCCCCCCGGTTGGGGAGCGCCGATTTATGGCAAACTTAGCGCCGATCTTGCCTCCGCAATGATGAGCATAAATGCGGTAAAGGGAGTTGAAATCGGGGCCGGTTTTGAAGCTGCTTCATTGTCTGGAACTGAAAATGCAGATCAGATGCGCGCCGGATCGGACGGGCCACAATTTCTTTCCAACCATGCGGGCGGCATACTTGGCGGTATCTCAAATGGCGATGAAATTGTGGTTCGATTTGCGGTCAAACCAACCTCGTCAATTTTGACATCACGCCAGACGGTTACGAATAAAAATCAAGACACTGACATCATAACCAAAGGGCGGCATGATCCATGTGTGGGCATTCGCGCGGTGCCGATTGGTGAAGCAATGATGGCCTGTGTTTTAGCCGATCATTTTTTGCGTCATCGCGGCCAGACAGGTTTTGACGGACCGGTTGAGTGAAATATTACACTTGAATCAATATATGAACTACTTCAAGTAGAAAATAGGTTGTGGTTTCAATAGGTTGTCAGGCTTAGGTGAATCAGATTGCTTGAATTATTTTTCGTCAGCAGGGCCTGGTTTTGACAGAAAAAGCGCAACTTTTCAGTTGCTTATCAGGCGTCGAATTTTCTCCAGCGCCGTGGCGCGATTTTCTTCAAAAGCAATGGTGCCCAGAAATTCTCCGGCTCGATCAAACATTAAAACAGACGATGTGTGATCGACATCATAACCCAATTGTTCTGCGTCTGCTGCGTGGTGGTCATCGCGAGATTGTGCGATACTGTCGTTGGTGTTTTCACTTTCCGGCACCTCTTGCGAGAAAACCCCAAACGCGAGTTTTGCTTTTTCAACCTGGTCCAGCGTTCCGGTCAACCCGATGATTGGCGTACCAAATGATGACACATACTCTGTCATTACTTCGAGCGTGTCGCGCTTGGGATCGACGGAAGCAAAAATGATGCGAACGTCGCTCTCATCCAGCCCCAGACTCATTCGCCAGCTGGCGGCTTCAACCAACGTCAAGGGGCATACATCCGGGCAAAAAGTGAAGCCAAAAAGAACAAGACTGGGCGTACCTTCAAGATCGTCATTAGAGAACATTCCCCCTCGCGTGGACTGCAATTCGAAAGGACCACCAAACGCTAGGACGGAGGGTGCAGGAGTACGAAAAACAAACAGAAGGGTTGCGCCCACCGCTACTGCTACAACCAGCACCCACAACATCAGTCGAATTTTTTTCAGCGATACGGCCGCGGTTTGTTGCACAAAAAATTCCTTTTTTAATCCTGATCCAGTTCCGTGGTTCCCACAGGAGCACCATCTCTTGAAAGTGTGATTTTTTCAATGCGTTTTTCTGCCGCACCTAATTGTTTTTCACAGTGGGATTTTAAGGCCTCGCCGCGCTCATAAATTGAAATGGACTGTTGTAACGGGGCCTGCCCGCTTTCCAGCTTGGCTACAATCTGTTCCAACTCGGCCAACGCATCTTCAAAACTTAAAGAGGATACGTCTTCATTATTTTCTTCAGACAAAATCATTTCTCCTGTTTGAAATTTTGTTTTTATAAGGTTTCGCTTTAGAGCGCCCCACTTTAG
>CAZMVQ010000095.1:0-1823 GCA_964569865.1 uncultured Devosia sp. | reverse complement strand
CACTTTAGAGTGCCCCACTCTAGAGTGTTCCACGTTCGAGCATTTTTACATGGGCACTAACGCCACCCGCCAGCCCTTCAAGATCATACCCCCCTTCTAAAAGCGAGACAATTCTATTTTCACAATGCTGGTCTGCTACATCCATAAGTTTTCCTGTTACCCAGCCAAAATCATTATTGGTCCAATTCAGATTGGCCAGAGGGTCTCGCTTGTGGGCATCAAACCCTGCAGAGAGTAATATTAAATCGGGAGAGAAATTTTTCAACGCTGGCAGGATCAGATCATTATAGGCCTCGCGCATTTCTTCTCCTGCACCGTTTGCGGCTAAGGGGGCATTAAAAATATTTCCCACTCCGGTTTCATCCCGCGCGCCGGTTCCGGGAAAAAGCGGCATTTGATGTGATGATGCATAGAATACGGATTTGTCGTTATAAAAAATATCCTGGGTGCCGTTTCCATGATGTACATCAAAATCAACAATGGCTATGCGTTCTGCCCCATACATTTGTTGAGCCAGTCGTGCGGTTATGGCGATGGTATTTAGCAGGCAAAATCCCATGGGACGTTTGGCTTCAGCGTGATGGCCCGGAGGGCGAATGGCGCAAAATGCATTGTCCACTTCCCCCATGATAACAGCTTCAATGGCTCGCATCGCAGCGCCAAGGGCGGTTCCAGCAGCATCCAATGAGCCGGGAGAAACAAAGGTATCCCCGTCGATCTGGCCAATTCCTTCGGCCGGGCGCGCCATTTGAATGGAATTGAGCACGGATTTGTCGTGTACGAGAGTGCCAAGCGACAGGTCGGCGGTGCGCGCTGTTTCCCGCTTAAGTTTACTAAACTGCGGTTGGGACAGGGCATCAGCGACGGCCGTTAACCGCTCAGGGCGCTCCGGGTGGCCCTGCGGGGTAATATGGCTTGCAGTTTTGGGCTGACTAATCAGCAAACTTGTCATTTTTTATCCCGTTTGTGCAAAAGCATCAGATTTTTATACCCTCATGAATTTCTTGACCTTAAGGCGCTCAATTGTCAAATAGCTGCCATGAAGAAAGTTCATGATAATAACGCAAAAATCTCCCTTTCATCTGCGATGGAGCTGCTGGACAAAGGCGAAATTTGTGCCTTTCCAACCGACACGGTCTATGGGTTGGGGGCAAGAGCTGACAATGGCGAGGCCATAACGAAGCTTTTTGCTGCAAAAAACCGCCCCGTATCACGTGCAATAATTCTTCTATGTGCGGACTTGGATATGGCCAAAAATCTGGTTGAGTTTTCGCCCTCCGCCATAAGTTTGGCCAATTATTGGCCCGGTGCCTTAACGCTGGTATTGCCGCTGAAACAAACTGCCACAATTGCAAGACGGGAATTAGCGGTTACGAGCCATCTTGGGGTAAGGGTTCCAGCCAGCAATATTGCCCGACAATTGATATCCGGTCTGGGTCAGGCAATTGCCACAACTTCTGCAAATATTTCAGGCCACCAATCCACCACAAATGCCGAACAGGTGATTGACCAGTTTAATGGCACAATCCCGGTACTTGATGGCGGCCAATGCACATTTGGCGAACCATCAACCATATTAAAAGTCGATGGTAAAAGGGTTGAATTACTGCGCGCCGGTCCGGTTTTAACGGTCGATATTGAACAAAAGCTGGGCTTTAGGATTTTGAAATAGCTGAAAACTTTTCAAGAGCCGGGTTTGTAGGGTTTTTGCTCGCGCCAGAATCGCATCAGGCTTTCAAGGTCCGCATCACCTCCTTCGGGCAAAACAATGCGCAAATTCACCAACAGATCCGAAGTTCCATAAAGTCCCTTGCCTTTCAGGC
>CAZMVQ010000094.1:0-8358 GCA_964569865.1 uncultured Devosia sp. | reverse complement strand
GGGCCAGCAGCAATTAACCCCTTGGTCAGTGCAACTCTGATGGCGTCTCGGCGACTGTGAACAGATAGTTTTCTGTAGATGTTTTTCAAGTGATATTTGATGGTTGATTCTGATACGCCAAGATCAAGCGCGATAGCCTTGTTGCTTGTTGCTTCAGACAAACGGTTCAATATGCCAACCTCTGAAACAGTAAACCCCAATGTTGCCCCGTTGTTGAGGTCTTTATTTAGCGGCTTCTGTCTGGTCAGCATTGTGTTTTGTAACCGTCTGGCAAAGTGAACGAAACGCTTGCGTTGCTTGCATTCTTTGCAAATAGCGGAGATGAATTCATGCTCGCTTTCCAACAGGAATAACCACCCTTGCTCCTCAATTGTCTTAATTGCACTCATGAAATGTTTCATAACGATATCAAACCGGCCACGATTGTGCCATTGCTTGGCCTGATACATGTGGTCCAATGCGCGAATGCGACAAAGTTTCGGGGGGTGCTCGGGACTTTCTCCCACATTTAGATGCCAGGTATTTGTGGTGGGCAGTAACAAAACAACCTGGCGTTCTGGCAGGTTACCCGGTTTATTTGTTGGCGGGATTTTTTCTTCAAGCAGAAATTCCTGACGCAACAATTGCATCGCGGGTAATAATTGTATCAATCCGCGAGCCCGCAACATTGCTTCATAACCACTATGCTGTTCCAGAACGTTTATATTTCCATGGCAAATTGCAGCACGAAATTGCAACGCCACAAGAACAAGAAACGTCTCTGGCCAGAATTCGCCCGAAATTATTTCTTCGCCTAGCGGCGCAAGTTGATCCGGGTCAGGCAAAATGGCGCTCGCCTCGGCAACAACCCAATGGCGTGTAATTTCCACCATGGCGTTTTCGCAAACCGGCGTGCCACATTTAATCAGTTGCTCATGGGCATTATCGAGTGCACGTTTTGCCTCATTTAATCTTCCGGCATAAACATGAATGAATGTCAGGTGCAAATGAACGAACAGCTGGAGGTAGTTGCTTTCACACCGCTGATAAGCGTTGAGCGCAAGTTTTGCCATTTCGAATGCTGCGCCTATATTGTTACGACGCAAGAACAAAACCAATAAAAGATTGTATATTCCTCCCTGACAAATGACATCATCCGGGTTAAAAAGACCAACAGAATCGATGTATTTCCATAGCTGCTTTTCACTTGGGTTTGCATTGGATTTTAGCATAAAAAGCAGTTCAAAAATAAGTAAACTTGCTTGATGCTCATCAAGTTGATCTGACTGATCAATTATTAGTTGATCCTTGTCAAATCCTATCATTGTGATCAGATTTTCATATCGTTTGATTGCCTGTTGATGTCTGCTCTGTTTGTGATCGAGCAGTATCTTTGTCAGTTGAACATCCAGATTTTCATCATCTATGTATTGGACCGCAATATATTCACTTGTCGGTGATGCAAGTGCTTCTCTAAAGGAAATTATGGATGGGGCTCCGTCCACGCCGAGCAGGTTTTTCTTGTCGCCAATACCATACGGATAGTTCAATTTAGTGACCTTCCCCTGGATTGGCCTGCATGAGCAAGCGTGAATTGATAGTTAAAAATTTTAGCCGATATTTTCCAGTCTAGTGCAATTTAGGCTGTTTTTTTCAAAATTGAGTTTGTTTCCAATCTGCGCTTTCAATGTGAAAATCCGCAGAGCAAAGGGCTTTTTCTTTGCTTAAAGCAGAATAACCTTTGCCATAGAAATCTATAATTATTTTAGTATTTATAAAAAACTTGACATAATGATGCAAGTTCTTTTTTTTAGTAATACTAAAAAGAAAGATATCAATTGCAAAACTCGCCTTCAAAAAAAGATAAAATTCAAAAAAACACCCTGGGTGAAAAATTGCGCGCGCGCCGCCGTGAGCTTGGTCTGACATTACAAACAGTTGCCAATCGTGCAGGACTGACGGTTGGGTTTATTTCCCAGATTGAGCGCGATCTCACTGCTCCATCTCTCTCATCGCTTGTATCCGTCTCTCAAGTTTTAGAAATGCACGTAAGTGAGTTTTTGTCTCAGCCCAAGGGCGACAAATCAATTACCCGTCAGGATGAGCGCAGGGCTTATGCCGTTGGGAATAATTCAATGTCCTATGAACGGCTTTCATCAAACTTTGCCGGAAATGTCCTGCGTAGTGTTCTGGTTCACGAACCACCCGGCCACAAAGGGGAACCCATCAGCCATGACGGTGAAGAGATGCTGTTTGTTTTAAGTGGGATGCTGACTGCTGAAATCGGAGGAATTCATACCATTTTGAAAACAGGGGATTCCATTCATTTCCCATCCACAACGACGCACTCCAGTTGGAATCATACAGATGAAACCACAACATTTTTATGGGTGGGAACCATGGATGTGTTTGGGGAAGAAGGGGCGGAGCCGGATCCGATACACAGGAATTCTCGCTCATCAAAAGAGCAAGAATAAATTCTTGCGCAAAGACTGAACACTAAAGGGTTTGTTTTTTTATGCTCCTTGGCATTCCCAGAAAAAAGGTACGATTGGCGCAGTGCCCGTTGTAAACGATGAAGATATTTTCCCGGCAAGAACTCTTAAGCAAAAGGGGCAACATAATGAACTTGAGAATTGAAGAGTTTACCGAAGCACTCAGCGAGAAAAGCAATCAGCCTTTTCATAGTTTTGATGCATTTTATCGGCTTGTCGACGACATTGTTGGTGCAAAATTGTTTACTTTGACAATGGTTGACCCGCTCAGAAAGCAGGCCCGTCGGATTTTTTCCAACATGCCCGATGCCTATCCATTATTGGGCACCAAGCCGATAGTAGATGATGTCTGGACGCGGCAGGTCTTGGGGCAACATGAGATTTTTGTTGCCAATACAATTTCAGAAATAGCTGAGGTGTTTGGGGATTATGATTTGATCAGGTCTTTGGGCTGTGAATCCACCATGAATATACCAGTTACGGTTCACGGGGAGGTTCTGGGGACAATAAATTGTCTGAACAAGGCCGGGCATTATACCGCGCAGCACATATCGCTAGCTGCCCAACTCCAGCTCCCCGGCGCCACGGTCTTTCTTCTAAACAATTTAATCCTATCTCAAGGAGATAATTAATGGCCGATAAATCAATTCGTATTGCTACAGATGTTGGCGGTACATTCACCGATCTGGTTTGTTTTGAGACGGATTTGAAAACCGGGCAACACCGTGTTTTTACGGCAAAAACCGATACAACTCCGCCCAATTTCGAACAGGGTGTACTCAACGTTCTGGCGAAAGGAAATGTTGATCCTGCTGAGGTGGATTTTTTAGCCCACGGAACAACCGTGGTGATTAATTCCCTGACCGAGCGAAAGGGTGCAAAAGTTGGGCTAATTACCACCGAAGGGTTTCGCGATATTCTTGAAATAGCTCGTGGCAATCGACCGGATTTTTTCAACCTGCATTATGAGAAGCCAAAACCATTTGTGCCTCGATATTTACGAAAAGAACTTCCCGGCCGCATGTCCTATAAGGGTGAAGAGATGCGCACACTTGACCTTTCGGGCCTTGGTGCAATTCTAGACGGGTTCCGGGATGAGGCAGTGGAGGCGGTGGCAATCTGCTTTTTGCACTCTTATGCTAACCCCGCTCACGAACAGGCAACTCTGGCTGAAGTTGAGCGTCTATGGCCGGAAGTCTGTGTGGTATCTTCCCACCAGATCACTCGTGAATGGCGTGAATATGAACGTACAAGCACAACGGTTCTTTCCGCCTATGTTCAGCCCGCTGCCGAGCGCTACCTGCGCCGTCTTGATGAGGGGCTAAAAGCCAAAGGCTTCAAGGGAAGCCCTTATATTATGCAGTCCAATTGTGGTGTCGAATCTTTGGAATCAGTATCAAAAACCCCAATTACCATGGTAGAATCCGGTCCTGCATCCGGTTTTTGGGGCGCGGCAGAGCTGGGCAAGCATATTGGTGAAACAAACATTTTGGCCCTTGATATTGGAGGCACTACTGCAAAGTGCTCCCTGATTGAAAATGGCAAAGTCTCGATCATGACCGATTACTGGATTGAGAGGGATAAGACCTCAGCCGGATATCCAATCATGGTTCCGGTTGTCGATCTGGTGGAAATCGGCAATGGCGGCGGCTCCATCGCCTGGGTTGATGATTTTGAAAAACTTCATGTTGGTCCCCAGTCTGCCGGTGCCATACCGGGCCCCGCCGCCTACGGCAAAGGCGGACATGAGGCAACTTCAACTGATGCTAATCTTTGGCTGGGCCGCATAAATAAAGACTATTTTTGCGCAGGTGAAGTCATAGCCGATATGGATGCAACTAAAAAAGCCCTGCAGGCCGTCGGGAAAAAACTTGGTGTTGATACAGATGAAGCGGCGCGTGGCATTGTGCGCATCGCCAATAATAATATGGTCAACGCCCTTAAATTGATTTCCCTAAATCGCGGTTTTGATCCGCGAGATTTCACCATGGTAGCCTTTGGTGGTGGTGGAGCAATGCATGCGGTGGCTTTGGCGCAAGAACTCGGGGTGAAAAAAGTTATAGTTCCGGCAGCAGCTGCCGTATTCTCTGCCTGGGGCATGATGATGTCAGACCTGCGACGCGACTATTTTGTTACGCACCTGACTGACGTGGCTAAAGGATCTGGCGACAAAATCGAGAAGGTGTTTGCTGAAACTGAAAAACAGGCTCTTGAAATGTTCAAAGAGGAAGGCGTGGATGCCTCAAAGATCAATTTTCAACGCTTTGGAAAATTCCGTTATCAAAATCAGGAACACACAACAGAAGTCTTGCTGGATGAGGGTGTCATCACTGATTCTCGTATCGCTCAAATTGAGGCGAATTTCCACGATACCTATGAGCGCGAATATACCTACCGTCTTGATGCACCCGTCGAGATGGTGGGGATTCATCTGGTTGCGTCTGCAAAAGTTGGTAAACTGAAAATAAAAGAAATAAAACCAACTGGCACTCCCACCTCAATAGCAATAAAATCTGAGCGTGAAGTGGACTTTGCCCTTGAAGGAATTCATCTGAGCCAAATCTATAACGGGGATTTGCTGGAAAGCGGAATGAAGTTTAACGGCCCTGCAATCGTTGAAGATTCAGGCGCAACTACGCTTATCCATCCCGACAATAGTGTTGAGGTCGATGGATATGGCAATCTTCACATCACTTTGAACAAATAGGGGGCAAGTAAAATGAGCAATATTTCAAACGACCCGATTACGCTAGAAATAATCCAAAATTCCTTACAGGCTGCGGCCGATGAGATGTTCGCCGCCATGCGCAAAACCGCCATGAGCTCGATTATTTATGAAGTGTTGGATATGGGCACCGGCATAATGGATGCCAAGGGCAATCTGGCCTCATCCGGAGCTGGCATTCCCGCATTTGTGGGCGTTCTGGATAAGGCGATAAAGGTGTTTTTAGAAAAATTCGATCAGCCCAAAGACATAGAACCCGGTGATGTGTTTGCCACTAATGATCCATATTATGGCGGTGTTACCCATCTCAACGACATTATCATTGCCATGCCGGTTTTTGTGGAAGGCCGCCTGATAGCATGGACGGCAAACATTGCGCATAATTCTGATGTCGGGGGGATGGCACCTGGCTCCTTAAGCGGAGAGGCAACTGAAATATTTCAGGAGGGGTTGCGCCTTCCAGCGATTAAAATTATTTCCAAAGGTGAGCCAATTCGCTCTGTAATGGATATTATCAAGGTCAATTCACGCATGCCCGAAGTACTTGAGGGGGATGTATGGGCGGCAATTTCATCCACGCGTATCGGTGTGAAACGTCTGGAGGAACTTGCCAGAAAATATGGTGTTGATACGTTTGAACATGCCATGGTCACTTTTATGGATTTTGGCGAAAAAGTCTCGCGCACCGAAATGGCCAAGCTGAACAAAGGAACCTTTGAGCTAAGTGAAGAGCAGGATGATGGCAGCATCTTCAATGTAAAAATTACCATCACCGATGACGAGTTTATTGTCGATTTACGTGACAATCCCGATCAGGTGGTCGGGCCAGTAAACACATCACGCGACGGTGTGATGGTGGCCGCACAAATGATTTTTAAATCAATAACCGACCCCTATAGCGCCTGCAACGAGGGATCATTCCGCCCAATTAACCTGCTAACTCGCGAGGGTTCGGTTTTTCACGCCAAAGAGCCAGCGCCCATTGGGTTCTATTATGAAATTGAACTCAGAGTTTATGATCTGATCTGGCGATGTCTTGCCCAGTCAATGCCGGAACGGCTTGCCTCAGGGCATTTTGCCTCAGTGTGCGGCACATTTGTTGGCGGCACTCATCCAGATACGGGGCGCCAATATACCATCATTGAGCCGCAAATTGGCGGTTGGGGCGCCAGTGCCTCGCGCGATGGAAACAGCGCAATGTTTTGTGGTTTCCATGGGGAAACCTATAATTGCCCGGCTGAAATTAACGAAGCGCGCAACGGTCTGATTGTTGATCGGATGGAACTCAATATGGAACATGGCGGCGAGGGTAAATTTACCGGCGGACGTGGCATCAGGATGGATTATCGCCTCAGGGCCGACAATGGTTTCCTAACGGCGGGATATACCAGGTCAAAAATTCCTGCATGGGCATTGGATGGCGGGGAGCAGGGTTCTTCCAACTATGTGGAAGTAATCCGCACTGATGGCTCTAGCGAACGGTTTGCCTTCGTCTCCGGCCTTACCACCAACACAGATGACATCATACGTGTTGTAACCGGCAATGGCGGAGGACTTGGTGATCCCAAGAGCCGAGACCCTGCTGCGGTGCGTGAGGATGTTAAAAATGGGCTGATAAGTAAAAGTCGCGCCAAAGAAATCTACGGATTCACATCCTGAAAAATTTATAATACACAATCAAATCTTCAATTGAATGAGTATAATTATGGACGATAAAATTCAAAAACAACGTTTGCAAAAACTTCGCGAAACTATGAATGAAACTGATACTGATCTGTTAGCAGTTGGTCCCGGCGCTCACATGCAATATCTTTTGGGGTTTCATCCTCATGCAGATGAGCGGCCGTGCTTATTATTGATTGCTTTGAGTGGAGAGGTTTTTCTCATACCATCGATAAATGCTGAGGGTTCTCGCACCAAGACCGATATTGCATTTCAAATCTGGAGTGACGATGAAGGGCCGAGAGCGGCATTAAAAAACGCACTGCAGAGCATCAATGCAGATGCAGCAAAAAATATCGTTCTGGACGAAACCATGCGAGCAGATTTTGCGCTGCTTTTGCTTGAACATCTCTCCGGTGCAAAACACCGGTTTACGCTCGATACTCTGGGCGCGGCTCGTATGATCAAGGGCGCAGACGAAATTGCGCGATTAAAAGAAAATGCTCTGATTGCCGATCGTGCCATGGTGGCCGGGTTCAACGCCATAAAGCCCGGAATGAGCGAAACTCAAATATATGAAATAATTAAAAATCATTTTTCATCTGAGGGCGCACCAATCGAATTCGGAATTGTGGGGGGCGGACCTAATGGTGCTTTCCCCCACCATCAAACTGGTGAGCGGATCATTCAAAATGGTGATGCCGTAGTTGTGGATATAGGGGGCAGGAAAAACGGCTACCCCTCAGATATAACGCGCATGGCCATTATCGGCACAGCGCCCAAGGGATATGAGGAGGTGCACGCTATCGTTGAAGCAGCAGTGGTTGCCGCCATGCAAACGGCAAGGCCTGGAGTACGTGCCAGTGAAGTCGATGCAGCCGCAAGAAATGTTATAGCTGATGCAGGATTTGGCGAGTTTTTTGTTCACCGTACAGGGCATGGCATGGGTATTGAGGTCCACGAGCATCCCTATATTACCGCAACTTCAGATACGGTTTTGCAATCTGGAATGGTGTTTTCTATCGAGCCGGGAATATATCTACCCGGACGTTTTGGCATCCGTCTGGAGGAAATTGTTGTTCTGCGTGATGAGGGGCCCCAAATCTTCTCCCAATTGCCGCGAGCGGCCCATTTAGTGAACGGATAAACTTCCAAAAACTGGCCTTTTTACCATTTCAGTTATTCAAACCGATCTGGTCGCAAACCGATCTGTTCGTGGTGGCGCTTTGACAAAAAAACTTCGAACGCACCTGCGAGCGATAGTGCGAGCCGCTGCCAGCCTGCCGGCGTGAGGCAGTAAAAGAGTCCGGCGCCCAATCAGAGCATGAGCAAAGCGAATTAACTCAAGATATAAATGGCGGGGGTGTCGGAGACGGGAGCAAAGCGACCGACGGCGACAAGAAATATAATGGTGCCCTGGAGAAGACTCGAACTTCCACTTCCATACAGAAACTAGCACCTGAAGCTAGCGCGTCTACCAATTCCGCCACCAGGGCA
>CAZMVQ010000093.1:0-8618 GCA_964569865.1 uncultured Devosia sp. | reverse complement strand
GAATCTTCTAGCATTGCCGTTTCTTCTAACATTGCCAAGTTACAGGGCCGCTATAGCCTCTTGGTCTTTCTCTCATATCAATATGAATATAATTGCGCCCATAATAGCAGCCAAGCCCGCCAACGCCGCGAATGGTTTTTGCAAATGCGATCAATTCCGATTTTGACACGCCGGGAATAAAAAAATCAGCCGCTGAGCAGGTCATATGTAGTGATTTGGCAGCGCCACCAACCGAAGCGTTATACCATGGAGTGCGAAAGCCGGAAGTCATGACGATTTTTTTACGAAAACGGCCTTCAAATTCCCAGATTGCCAAACGCAAGGCTGGCGAAATGCAAATTGTATTCACATTTCCGCTGGCCACTTGCACCCCAAGGCTGGTGCGATAATTGCGATCGGGTGATGCAAACATTGCCAAGGGCACACACGCCGACAAGGTCAGGGAGAAGGCAATAAGTTGCAATATTGATCTCATGGCGGCTCAAACAAGTTAATCACTGGTGAATTGAGCAGCTAAAATACCCCGAAGAGCGCTAATCTTTGGCTAACCGGCAGGGTCAATTTTTGATTAACAAACAGGCATTGTGGGTGGGATTGTCAAATTGGTTTCGTTTTACCACTCGCCAATGTTTTTCATGGAAAGCCAGGGCTCAGCGGGTGGCAAAACATCACCACCTTGAAGGATTTCGATGGAAATCCCGTCAGGTGAGCGTACAAAGGCCATATGCCCATCTCTTGGGGGGCGGTTTATAATTATTCCCATTTCTCGCAAATGTTGGCAGGTCTGATAGATGTTTTCCACTTCAAAGGCCAAATGACCGAAATTGCGACCACCAGAATAGTTTTCAGGATCCCAATTGTAAGTAAGTTCAATTTCAGCACTATTACCATTGGGAGCAGCAAGGGGCGCGGCAAGAAAAATCAGTGTGAATCGTCCCTTTTTAACTTCTTTGCGCCGTTTTTCCACCAGCCCAAGACCCTTGCAATAAAAGTCCAAACTCTGATCTATGTTGCCAATTCGGATCATTGTGTGCAAAAATTTCATAATAACAGATCTTTTGGTTTGAAGGTTGTTTGAATAATTGATTGTTTTTCAGGGGTATAATTGCTTTTGTTAATTTGTTTGTTCTGCTTTCTTTTGGTTGAGGGCAAAACCGGTAACAAAATTGTTTATCTATCTTAACTTTTGTTGGTGAATCGGTCAAAGTGAAACAAGTGGTTTGAGTAGATACCGCCTGCGGCAAACGGCCTGCGGCGGAATGAGTATGAAAAGGCGTTAGTATTATGGGGGCAGGTAATTCACCTGAAGACCAACGGCCTGATTTTTTTGACGTTGGCGACAATGCTGCTGACGAGGTGGCTGATGGTCAAAAAGCGAGTGGCGATGCGGCAAGCGAGAGTTTGGTGCATGGCAGCGAGACCGGTTTTGATATCGCACAGGACGAACTTGATGCATTTGAAATTTCAGGAACCATAAAATGGTTCGATGTGTCCAAGGGATTTGGCTTTATAGTACCGGACAATGGCACGGCTGACGTTTTGCTGCATGTTACATGTTTGCGCCGCGATGGTTTTCAAACCGCCTATGAAGGGGCTAGAATAGTATGCGAGGCATTGATGCGCCCCGGTGGCCTTCAGGCATTTCGTATTCTTTCAATGGACGATAGTGTGGCCCGTCACCCCTCTCAAAGGGGCGAGCCACGCACCCACGTAACTGTAGAGAGTTCCGGGGCGCTGGTAAAATTACAGGTAAAATGGTTTAACAGGGTTCGCGGTTTTGGATTTTTGTCCGCCGGGGAGGGGCACCCGGATATTTTTATTCACATGGAAACCTTGCGCCGGTTTGGTTTTGCCGAACTGCGCCCGGGCCAGTTTGTTCTGGTTCGATATGGCGAGGGGCCAAAAGGCCTGATGGTGGCTGAAATTCGTCCGGAGGACTGGGGTGATGCGCCAGCTTCTCACTAGCTTTAGCGGGCTTTTTAATTTGAGAAGGGTTTTGGAATCCGGCAGATGCTGGATGATTTCAAAACTGCGCTTTGTGCGTTTGCTTGCCTCATTTGGCCTGTTGTTAGTCGTAGCGGCCTGCGCCAATCAGCCCAATGCAATATTAAAAACTGCCGGTGGCGATTTTACCTTTGAGATTGAATTGGCCGACACCCTTAAAACCCGCGCTGATGGGCTGATGTTTAGAAACGAGCTTGCCTCCAATGCGGGAATGTTGTTTGATTTTCAGGAAGAGCGCGAAGTAAGTTTTTGGATGCGCAATACTTTTATTCCACTGGATATGATATTTATTGCCGCTGATGGAACGGTGATGAGTATTCATGCAAACGCCCGGCCCCAAGACGAAACTTCAATTCCGTCCGGGTTTCCGGTGCGTTTTGTTTTAGAAATTCCCGGCGGTCGCTCTGCCGAGATCGGGCTGAGGGTCGGCGATAAAATGGTACATCCGCTGGTTAGTGCACAATAATTGCTGCCAGAAATATTTTCTCCGTTACACAAAATTATGGCTGATACTAAACCGGTTTGCAGCCAATGCTCACTATTTCACTGGCAATATTGTCCATATTGACTTGCGTTGATGCGATTTCGCGTTGCAAATCTGCCGCTTCTTTTTCGGCGCTGGCCAGCATCATTATCAGCGACGATAATTCGCGTTCCAAATTAGCAATATGATTTGCCAGTTGAACAGCTTCATTGACTTCGTTTTGGGATTTCGTAACCGAGCCTACCTGTACTGCTTCGACTTCCGGTTTGGGCTTGTTTGATTTTGCAGTAGCGATTTCCTGTCTGATTTTAGCGATGTTCTTACGCAGGTTTTCAATATTTATGTTTGTTGCCCGCAGCGTTTCAGTTGTTCGTTTTTGCACATCAGCCTGCATTTGATAATTTTGATGCAATTGATCACATTTGCCGGTTTCTTCAATCATCTCGCTCAGCTTTCTGGTTTTGAAATTGGGCTTATGATTGTAGTTTGCGGCATAGCGGCGGGGATAAGGTTTTTGAAATTATCCGGTTTGCCTCAAAACAGTCCTAAGGAATTTTTCCTCCGGTCATTCTGGTTATTTCATCGGCGGCCCGGCGCACTCTTGGGCCAATTTCATCCACTGCTATGTCGGCGAAGCGAATTGTTGGCCCGGAAACGGATATGCCTGCTACGGCCTTGCCGGATGAATTATAGATTGAAGCGGCCACGCAGCGCATGCCCATATATCTTTCTTCATCATCGAATGACCAACGGCGGTTGGCGGTTTTTTTAAGGTCTGCGAACAGGGCATCAGGTGAAACCAGCGTGTTGGAGGTGAATTCGGGCAACCCGGTTTTTTGCAGAATTTTTTCAACTTCAATCTGGTTCATATCAGCGAGCAACGCCTTTCCGATGCCGGAGGCATGCATATGACCGCGTGTACCGGGGCGAAAAAAAGCTCGTATCGGATTATGGGTTTCCACCTGCGAAACAAATACCACCTGACCATCACTGCCAATGGCCAGATTGGCGGTTTCGCCGGTATCCTCCATTAGGTTGCGCATGACCTGTTGGGCCATTTCCACCAGATTAGTTCGCTCCAGATAAGAGTTCCCAACCCGAAAGGCCTCAATACCAATAGCCCATTCCTGGGTGGTTTCATTAAACTCCACAAATCCATGTTTTTGCAGGGTGATCAAAACCCGGTGGGCAGAAGAAGGTGGCATTCCAACTTTTAGGGCAATATCGGTCAGGGTGACGCTACCCTCCCGGGTCAGGGCCACCAACAGCATCAAGCCGCGATCCAGCGCCTGTACGGTGCTGCCAGCCATATTGTTATTTTGTGATCTGGGGCGCCCGCGCGAGCGTTTTATGGGCGCTGTTTCATTGTTATTCATGACGTCTCCTACAATTCCAATATCACTCGAAATTTCAAAATATGAAACTAAAAAAATATTTCAAAAAATTAATACCACGCTTTTGAAAAAATAAAAACACCGAAATAACAACGCTATATGATTTAATTAGTAAAAATAGAAAAACATTTCAAAAAAATTGCAAAAATCACCAAAATTGCTATTCTTTACGCTTGACCTGCCCTGTGGAGACAAATTTATGAATGCCCAAAACCCGGTTTTTATTCCTGGACCAACAAATATCCCTGACAGATTGCGCCGTGCTATGGATGTTCAGACATCTGATCACCGGGCGCCTGATTTTGTTGAGTTGTTTGCCCCGGTTATAAAAGGTGTGAAAAAAGTTTTCAAAACCAGTGATGGTGAAGTGGTGATATTCCCCGCCAGCGGCACCGGTGGCTGGGAAGCTGCAATCACCAATACGCTTTCTCCTGGCGACAAGGTTTTGATTGCCCGTTATGGCATGTTTTCCCACCGCTGGATTGATCTGTGTCAACGCCACAGTCTTGAAGTTGAAATAATTGAATGTGAATGGGGAGAAGGTGCCCCTGCCGATATTTTTGCCCAGCGTTTGAGCGAAGATAAAAACGGCGATATCAGAGCTGTTCTGGTTACCCATAACGAAACCGCCACCGGCGTCCGCTCTGATATTGGTGCGGTAAGAAAAGCCATGGACGCTTCTGATCATCAGGCATTGCTGTTTGTTGATTGTGTAAGCTCTCTGGCCTCGATGGATTTCCGTATGGATGAATGGGGTGTTGATCTGGCGGTGGCAGGCTCCCAAAAAGGTTTTATGCTGACCACGGGCATGGCCATTGTTGGATTTTCCCAGCGTGCAATTGCAGCGACCAAAACCGCTGATAGCTGCCGCACGTTTTTTGACTTTCATGATATGTTCAACGCCAATGCCAATGGCGGCTTTCCCTATACGCCTCCATTGCAGCTCATTCACGGATTGAGCGCCTCCCTTGATATGTTGTTTGAAGAGGGACTTGAGCAGGTTTTTGCTCGTCATTTTCGCATCGCTCAGGGTGTTCGCCACGCGGTTGGAGCGTGGAATATGAAACTATGCGCAAAAACTCCTGATCTTTATTCAGATAGTGTTTCGGCTATTTATGTGCCCGAAGGTTTCAATTCTGATGAGCTGACCAACCACGCCTATGACGCCTATGCAGTTTCATTTGGTGTTGGTCTTGGTGAAATGGCCGGCAAGGCGTTTCGCATTGGCCATCTTGGCTCCCTTAGCGATGTTATGGCGCTTAGCGGCATCGCAACCATTGAAATGGCCATGCGCGATCTAAACTATCCGATTGAGTTGGGGCAGGGTGTAAGCGCCGCTCAGGAATATTACCGCAAGACCACGGGCAACGCCCTGTCAAAAGCGGCTTAGGGGAATGCAATGAGCGCAAATTCGCAAGAAATGTATATTCCGGATTTTGATGATGTCAGGGCAGCTCATGAGCGCATAAAGCCCTATATTCATCGCACCCCGGTTTTAACCTCCTCCTTTTTTAATGAGTTGAGTGGGGCTGAATTGTTCTTCAAATGCGAAAACCTGCAAAAAGCCGGGGTGTTTAAGGCCCGTGGAGCTTCAAATGCGGTTTTTTCCTTATCGGATGAACAGGCCAAAAACGGTGTTGCTACCCATTCATCTGGCAATCACGGCCTTTCCCTTAGCTATGCGGCGGGGCAAAGAGGCATTTCTGCATCGGTAGTAATGCCCCGTACCGCGCCCGAAGCAAAAAAAGATGCCGTACGCGGATATGGCGCGACAGTTGTTGAATGCGAACCAAGCACTTCCTCGCGCGAGGCTGTGTTTGCACAAGTTGTTGCTAAATCAGGCGCTGATTTCGTTCATCCCTATAATGACCCGCGAGTAATTGCCGGGCAGGGCACCTGCGCTTTGGAACTTGTAGAACAAGCGGGACCGCTGGATGCATTGGTTGCGCCCATTGGTGGCGGCGGCATGGTTTCGGGCTCGTGTCTGACTCTGTCCAACATCTCGCCAAAAACAAAAATTTATGCGGCGGAACCTGAGCAGGCCGACGATGCATACCGTTCATTCAAAGCCGGGCATATTATTGCTGATGATGCTCCGGTGACTGTTGCTGATGGTCTAAAAGTGCCGCTCAAAGATCTGACATGGCACTTTGTTTCCACCTATGTCAGCGACATATTGTTGTGCTCCGAGAGTGAAATTATTGATGCCATGTATCTGATTTGGCAGCGCATGAAGATTGTTGTCGAGCCATCGTCTGCTGTGACTTTGGCGGTAATATTGAAAAACCGCGATCTGTTTGCCGGTCAAAAGGTGGGAATAATTTTAACCGGCGGCAATGTGGATCTTAAAAAATTGCCATGGATGCAAAACTGAATATTTCTGCCGCACGAGAATAATCGCAAGAGACCTACTGAAAGATAAAAAAATGAATATAAAAACAGACCTCTCAAACTATGAAGTTGGCTACAATATCCCGGCAAAACCCGGCATGGCCGAGGTAGATATTCAAACCCCCTGCCTAATGGTTGATCTGGATATTTTAGAAGAAAATCTGAATAAAATGCAGGCCCATGCCGATAATATGGGCGTTCGCCTTCGTGTGCATGGCAAAATGCATAAATCCGCTGATATCGCCAAAATGCAGATTGATCGCGGAGCGTGTGGCATTTGCTGTCAAAAAGTTTCAGAGGCTGAAAGTTTTGTCAGGGCGGGAATTAAAGACGTTCTGGTTTCAAATCAGGTTCGCGATGCTGCAAAAATTGATCGTCTGGCCCAATTGCCAAAACTTGGCGCGCGCACCCTTTGCTGTGTGGACGATCTGGCCAATGTCGCCGATCTTTCTGCCGCCGCCCAAAAACATGGCACTGAAATTGAAGTTCTGGTGGAAATTGATTGCGGAGCCGGACGTTGCGGGGTCACCACTTCTGAAGCAGTGGTGGAAATCGCCAAGGCGGTTGATAGTGCAGCGGGATTAAAATTCTCCGGCATTCAGGCCTATCAGGGCGCCATGCAGCACATGGATCTTTATACGGACCGCAAAGCCAAACTCGACATTGCAATCGAAATGGTTCGCGACGCTGTTGAAGCTCTCAAAAAACAAGGCCTTGAGTGCGATATTGTAGGTGGCGGTGGCACTGGCTCTTATTATTTTGAAGGCGCTTCTGGAGTTTATAACGAACTGCAATGCGGCTCATACGCCTTCATGGATGCTGATTACGGACGCATTCTGGACAAGGACGGCAAGCGCATCGACGAAACAGAATTTGCCCCCTCCCTGTTTATTCTGACATCAGTCATGAGCCACGCCAAGGCCGATAAAGCCGTTGTTGATGCGGGTCTCAAAGCCCAAAGCGTTGATAGTGGTTTGCCGGTAATTTCCGGCCGTGAAGGCGTTGAGTATGTCAAATGTTCTGATGAACATGGTGTCGTTGCTGACCCTGATGGCAAACTTGCAATCAATGACAAAATCAAACTGATCCCCGGTCACTGCGATCCAACCTGCAATGTTCATGATTGGTATGTGGGCGTGCGTTCCGGAACCGTTGAAAGCCTTATTCCAGTAACTGCCCGCGGCTTGGCTTATTAGGAGATAATGTAATGCTCATAGTTACAGAAGATATGTGCAAACAGGTAGTTGGCCGCGCTGATGCGTTTGAGGCGGTCGAAGCGGTTTTTGCTGCCATGGCCAAGGGCGATGCCTACAATTTCCCGGTAATTCGCGAGGCAATCGGCTATGCGGATGCGCTTTATGGTTTTAAATCCGGCTTTGATAAAGCGGGTCTGACCTTGGGTGTTAAATCAGGTGGCTATTGGCCAAAAAACCTTGAAAAAGGTCTGACAAATCACCAGTCAACGGTTTTCCTGTTCAATCCGGATACCGGACAGCTTGATGCTTTGGTTGGCGGCAATTATCTGACAGCGGTTAGAACCGCCGCCGCCAGTGCGGTTTCAATCGCTCACCTGTCCAGAAAAAACTCAAAGGTTTTAGGCATGGTTGGAGCTGGACATCAGTCGGCATTTCAATTGCGCGCAGCCGTTGAGCAGCGTGATTTTGAAAAAGTGATCGCATGGAATTTTCACCCCGATATGTTGCCAAAACTTGGCGAAGTGGCAGCTGATTGCGGCCTGCCGTTTGAAGCGGTGGATCGTGAACAATTGGGCGCTGAAGCCGATGCCATTATTACCATTACTTCGGCCCACGAAGCCCTGATGATGAAAGACTGGATTAAACCGGGCACTCACATTGCGTGCATGGGCACGGATACAAAAGGCAAGCAGGAAGTCGATCCACAACTGATCGCTGCGGCCACATTGTTCACCGATGAAATCGCCCAGTCGATTTCCATTGGCGAAACCCAGCACGCCATAGCATCCGGTTTGATTAAACAATCCGACATTACTTCCATCGGGTCAGTCATTAATGGCGATCATGTGGGGCGTAGTTCTGATGAAGAAATCACGCTTTTTGATGGCACCGGCGTTGGTCTTCAGGATCTGGCTGTAGCTTCAACTGCTGCCAGACTGGCTAAGGAAAAAGGGCTGGCTCAAGAAGTTCAGCTCTAAAACACCACCCGGTAATTGCTGTCTCCAGCTTTGAGACGCACAACAAAAGAAGGAGCAAATTGATGTCTTTGATTGCGATGCCAACGCCTGATGCATCAATTGTTGCTTCTCGTGAAGAGATCATCACTTCTTTGCTATCCGTTTTGCCATCTGAAGTTGTGATTTATGAAGC
>CAZMVQ010000092.1:4305-8674 GCA_964569865.1 uncultured Devosia sp. | reverse complement strand
AATATAGTATGCATCTAATGCAAATTGCAGTTCAATTAGGTGGTAAACATGATTTTACTGCCATTTACCCTATCTGAACACTCTATTTCAAACAGAATCGTGCGAATTTAATAGGTCCTGACCCTAAAGTGTACTTCCTTCATAGAAAGACTATCTCGAGTTGTGATTCCCGGTCAACCTCACCACGTAATCCGGCTGTCTCGCAAAAGCATGCCCCGAGCTTTGACATAGGGTGGTACCAGTTTTGCCATAAAAGATGTGACGAATAAAGAGAGATAAAGCGCTGGCGCGGTTCCGATTAAACGCGACATGGCTCAATATACCGAGGTTAGAACTTCAATATTGATTGGCAATCCTGCCTGCACCTGAAACTCGCGGTTATAAACCTGATCGCCGGACTGGGCTAAAACCACATAATCCCCTACCGCTAAAACTGCGCTCGGGAAGGCCCCCAAATGGGTGTAAAGGGTTCTGCCATCCATATTTTGCACCTGCCAGTCAACATCGGCGATGGCCTCTCCGCCGACATTTGACACCAGCGAAAAGCTTACCTGAGCGGCATTGTGAAACAGGGTGGCTTCAGTAATCTGGCCTGGTTCAACTCGGATGTCAGCTTTTACCGTGGCATTTTCATTGCCCCACCGCGAGACAACCTGATAAATTCCTGCGTTCAGATAGACGAGTTCACTATCGCTGACATTTAACACCACCGGCACCTGACCGCCCTCGGAGCCTTCAGCGAAAACATCAAATCGTAACTGTCGAGATGGAATGGCGACCTGATTGGAAACGGCGCTTTTTAGACGCAATGCCCCGGCATCAAGGATTATGGTCTTGAAATTGGGCCCGATAACAACACTTAAGGCATCGCTGGTCTGGGCGCGTCCATAAGATGCGTGCACAACATATTCTCCGGGGGGAAGACTTAGCGAGGGGGTGGCCTCTTCAGAGCGAAATAGCAGGGCCAACTGGCCGGTTTCGTCGGTTTTGGTGTCAAACACCCGCCAGATCAGGCCATTGGGAACAATTGCTCCATCTTCTTTAATGGCGGCCGAAAGGGTTACCGGTTGGGCGGGGCCGGGAACAGAAGGGGGTTGCTGGGCAGAGGGTTGCTGGGCAGAGGGTTGGTTTTGTGTTTCTCTATCCGGGTATAATTCTTGAATTGCGCCGCTGTTTTGCCCTAAATTATCGGGCGTATTTTGAGCCGTTGGTGTATCTGGTCTATCAATTCTTGTGGCAGGCTCTGGATGAACGACCTCTTGAGCAATAGCCAAAATTGGCGCTTGCAGAAAAAAACCAGCAACAAAGATAAAAATAAACAGTTTCAAAACGGTGTTTTCCCGGATGAGGAATCAGTGCAAAATCATATCCAACTCGCGAAACAATAATTGTCACATGCAATCGCGCTCTTCAAGAGATAAGAATATTATTCAAAGTTGAAACACAAGGACTAAAAAATGGACGAGAAAAATGAACTGGCAAACTATTTTTCTACAAGGCGCTCTGTTCCGGGGGAGTTTTTGGTCGAACCTGGTCCCTCACGTGAAGAGCTGGATAAAATTATATCGATTGGTCTGCGTGTACCCGATCATGGTAAACTAAATCCATGGCGTTTGATTGTCATAGAGGGTGATAACCGGATTTTAGCCGGTGAAAAGCTGGCCCAGATCACATTATCCAACAATCCGGATTTTGATGATTTTTCATTGAAGGTGGAGCGCGAGCGGTTTTTGCCGGCCCCTGTTACTATCGGGGTATTGAGTTCCCCCAAAGAGCATAAAAAAATCCCTGAATTCGAGCAATTAATCTCAGCGGGGGCCGTTGCTTTAAACCTTGTGCACGGGGCAAATGCCTTTGGATACGGGGCCCATTGGATAACGCGCTGGTTTGCCTATGATCAAGCGGCAGCCAAAATGCTGGGCGCGCAGGAGGGGGAAAAATTCGTCGCCTTCATCCATATTGGAACTGCGGCCAAGCGCCTTGAGGACAAGCCGAAACCGGACATGGAAAAGGTTGTGACTTACTGGAAACCTTAACAGTTTCTTAAAGGATTTTTTAGATTATGTTAACCATAGTTTTTTACAGTTAAGGGCAGCTTTTTTGGGCGTTGAGGCAATTAAAATCCCCCCGGTTCTAGCGCAGGTCCTGAACAGGGCAGGTGATAAATCGGGTGTGGATTTTGACTATCTGGTGCAAACGGCCATGCGCGAGAGCAGCTTAAATCCATCTGCCAGAGCGCAGACTTCTTCAGCTGTCGGGTTGTTTCAATTTATCGAGAGCACGTGGCTTGAGGTAATGAAGCTGGACGGAGAAAGGCTTGGGTATGGCAAGTATGCACAAGCTATTGAGCAAAACTCTAACGGGAACTATGTGATTAACAACAGGGCGTTGCGCAATGAAGTTCTTGCGTTGCGTGAAGACCCGCAGATTTCTGCCGATTTGGCAGCGGCTTTTACCCGTCGCAATGGGGAATATCTTAGCGATCGTTTTGGACGCAATCCCAGTCCGGGTGAGTTATATATTGCCCATTTTCTTGGTGCCAGGGGCGCTGAGCAGATGTTTGATGCGGGTTTGAATAATCCTGATCAGATTGCCGCTGAGATATTTCCTCGACAGGCGCAGGCCAACCGGTCGATTTTTTATGATTCTTCGGGGGCCAGAACCGTTCGCGAAGTATATCGCTCATTAGTTGCAAAACATGCTCAAACCGCGATTGCTTCGGCACCGCAATTGTCGGTGGATTTGAGTCAGTCTGTGCAAAATTCACCACAACCCAGAATCGGGCCTTTGGTGCAGGCACCGCAATCAAATGTCTCTTTTGAATCCCTTTATAGAGTTGAAGCAACGGCTCAAAGAGCGCCCACATCTGTGATTGTTGATCCGGGTGGCGCTTTGTTTGTGCAGTTATTTGGGCGCTAAGGCCTGACCGCTCTCTTTAGGAGTGGCAGTTCAATTAAAATTTTTTAAAAATTGGATAGTTGTGCTGGTTTGCAAAGGCAGAGCATGCACGAATTTTATGGTGAACCAATCCTTAAGGCTTGTGGGCTAGAGATTAAAGCTCATAGTTTTTTGGGGTAATGGTTTAAAAATATGGTCGCCTATCAGCATTTTATTGCGCTATCAAATTCAAGCAATGCCGAGCATCGCGGGGAAGCTGCCCATTTGGTGGCAACGGCATTTATTGAGCATGATGGCCCCCAAGATGAGCGTGCGGCGCTTTATGCCTCCATGCTCGGGTTTTTGGATGATAGTTCGGCAAAGGTTCGTGGATCATTGGCGCTGGCTCTGTTGAGGTCTGAACTGGCACCGCGTCTGATTATGTTATCTCTGGCAAAAGACGCGCCAATTATCGCTCGGGCAGTGGTGCAGTATTCACCCATATTGCTGGATGTGGATTTGATCGGTATTGCGAAAGTGGCAGAACCGGGGGTGTTGCTGGCTCTTAGTTGTCGGGAAAATCTGTCGGGAAAATTGATTGAAAGGCTGGCCCTGAGCGGAGATGAGCGGGTTATAAAAAGCCTGTTGAGCCGTCAGGAACTGGAAATTGCCAAAGAAGTGCTTGGTAAACTGGTTCAAACCCATGGCCATGTGGCAGCCATTAGAGGAAAGCTTCTGGCGCGCAAAGAATTATCAGCATCTTGCCGCTTGCAATTGGTGGAGAATATAAAACATGATTTGTGTCAGAATAAAATGGTCAAAGGGGCAATCGCTGCCGGTCGACTAGAGCGAATAACAAGGGATGCTTTGGATAATTGCGCATCACGAATTGGCGAAGAGCAATCAATGACTGGGAATGATGAATTTGCCTTATACATGCAGGAAAACAAACGGATAAACACACGTCTTTTGCTACATTGTGTGATTAACGGGCAGGTGTTGTTCTTTGCTGATTGTATTGCTCTAATTGGAGAAATTCCACCGAATAAAGTATTTGCCCTGCTTAGGGATGGAGCACGCGCATCGCTTAATGTTTTGTTTTATCAATGTGGAATGAGCGCGCCGATGCGAAATTTAATGGCCCGCTTGATAATGTATGCTCGCGATGCTGATCTATCCAGCGATGTTGGAGCGCGCCATTTTGTGGTGAGTGCCATAATTGAAGAATTGATCATCGAGCATGACGGGGATATTCCCTTGTCTTTACAGGATGCATTCAGGTATCTGGATGAGCAGAATATGGTGCTTGCACGAGCTGCGGCGCGTGGAATTATGCCGGCGTTTGCCCAGAATTTACACCCAAATCAGGCCTTGGCGCCCATGCAGGAATTTTCGCAGGTTCCCGGGCATTTTCCTGATGATGCACATTCGTTTTTAGGGGAACGATTGGCACTGCCTGCAGCCTGAACCGGTTGATTGGATGCATTGTCGG
>CAZMVQ010000092.1:0-4205 GCA_964569865.1 uncultured Devosia sp. | reverse complement strand
CTTTCCCAATTTGCAATTTTTATTCAGCAGATTGAGTTGGGCAATCAGCTCCAGTAATTCCTGGTCATCCGGGGGGATCTTATGTTCGATCGCTCTGCAAATTGCATTGATAGACAGGGATATGATTGGCTTGGCTCGTTTGTGGTCTGCGCAGCCTTCAAGCATCGTTGAGAGGGGACAGGCAATCATTCCGGCAGCTTCAGCTCCCATAACCGGTGCGTTGCCCTTAATAGAGTGAATTTGATTGTTTAGAAGCTGGAAATTTTCTTCATTGTTTGGGTCCTGACTAAAGACTCTGAAGGCACTTAACAGGTTTTTTAAATCCTGTTGAAGCCACATTGTAAATCCAACGGAAAGCTGTTTGGTCTGTCGCTCGGCGGCGGCAATCGGGTCAAACTTGCCGGGGGGCAGGGGTTTGACTTTTTTGCTAAGGTCTAAGGGGGATTTTACAAATTTGAAGTCGCCTTTGGAGGGTCTGCCGCTTGTTTTTGCGGTATTGCCGGAATGATCAAACTGATCTGACTTTTGCGCATTGTTTTTCATCGCCATACTTTCGGCGGCAATGGGTTTTTTCACAAGAGCGCTACTGCTTAAGTAGGGGTGGCTATCAGAATTTAAACTGTTCGTTTAGAACTCGCTCTTCAAGGGAGTGGCCAGGATCAAAAAGCAGGGTGACCTTGTTGGTGCGATCTTCTTTTACAGTCACCTGACTGACGTCGGAATATTGTCTGTTATCGGCAACAACCGACACCGGACGCCGCTGGGGCTTGATAATCGAAAACTGCACGGTGGCGCTGTTGGGCAAAATTGCACCTCGCCATCTTCTTGGACGAAACGGGGAAATGGGGGTTAAGGCCAGCAGGGGAGAATCAATTGGTAAAATTGGCCCGTGAGCGGAAAGATTATAGGCGGTTGAACCGGCCGGAGTAGCCAAAAGCACGCCATCGCAAATCAATTCTGAAATGCGAGATTTTCCATCAACAAAAATTTCAATTTTTGCCGCCTGAGATGAAGAACGAAACAGAGAAACCTCGTTTAAAGCCAGAGCCGTGTGCACATCTCCGTTTTCATCCGTCGCTTGCATTTTAAGTGGGTGAATTGAATTGGCTTTTGCGTTGTCAATGCGGGCATGCAGGTCATCCTCACTAAAGGTATTCATTAAAAATCCAATGGAGCCGAAATTCATTCCATAAACCGGGATGCTAAGGTCTATATTACCAAGATTCATGGTGCTGTGTAGAGTTTGCAGCATCTGACCGTCACCACCAAGAACAACAATAATGTCAGCATTTTCAGGTTTGCAGTCGCCATATCTGGCGATCATGGTTTTGGTTGCCTGATTGGCCTCTGGAGTTCCACTGGAAACAAAGTGCATATGTTTGGATTTAACGGGCAATTTTTATGTATCCTGAAAAGCTGTTTGTTTTGGTTAGCATGGACCCTTAAGGCAATCCAGTATTCGCGTGGAGCAGTGCTGATTTAGTTTCTTGCCTTAATTGTCTATCTGGCTTGAATTTAAAACAAAGTACGCAGATAAAAAGGCCACTTGCAACTTGATTAAACAGGTGTTAGCTAGCGGCCAATGTTGCCGGCATAGCTCAGTTGGTAGAGCAACTGATTTGTAATCAGTAGGTCGCGGGTTCGACTCCTGCTGCCGGCACCATTTTTTTCCTTTATATTGTCCAGTGACATTCGATAAAGCCCTGTTTGCCTTTTTGGTGCTAACCGGCGCGCGGGTTCAAGCCACCGTCTCCTTGCGCCTCAAACGGATCGACCTTGTGGAGGGATGCGTTTATCAGGATGCCCGAGACGTGCAGACCAAAGGAGCCAAAACCTTCCAAACCTATTTTCTATCAGTGGACCCTGCCTATCTTGTCTGCTTCTCAGATTGGGTAAACTATCTGCGCAATGACCTGCTCTTTGGCCATGACAGTGTGGTCACTACCTTGTCGGCGTATTGTCCGATCTCGATTGACCGCTAAAGAGAACTAATACAGGGGATGGCCGACAATCCGGTTTTCTAAATGGTTGCGAATACGCGTTGACTTGTTGGTGGGTCGCCTTATTCATTATAGCGTAACCTTTGAGGACACGCTTTATATGCCAAAATCCCCCTCCCAAACCCGCACTTCCGATCTGGATTTCGCGGCTGACCTGTTCAAAGCCGCTGATAAAATGCGCGGCGCGCTGGAGCCATCAGAATATAAGCACGTTGCCCTTGGGTTGATCTTTCTTAAATACATTTCCGAGGCCTTTAACGCCCTGCACCAAAAGCTGACAGCGGATGAATTAGCCGACCCTGAAGACCCCGAAGAATACCTTGCCCAAAGCGTATTTTGGGTGCCCGAAATTTCCCGCTGGCAATATTTGCAAGATAACGCCCGCTCCGAAAGCATCGGCAAGATTATTGATGACGCGATGGAGGCAATCGAGGCCATCCCCACCAATGAAAGCCTCAAAGGGGTGTTGCCCAAAAACTATGCCCGCCCAACGCTGGATAAAACCATGCTCGGTGAGCTGGTGGACCTGTTTTCCAACATCAAACTGCATGATGACAACGACCGCGCGCGCGATCTGCTGGGGCGGGTGTATGAATATTTCATCTCGGGCTTTGCCGGGGCCGAGGGCAAGCGGGGCGGCGAGTTTTTCACCCCGCGCTCTGTTGTGCGCACGCTTGTTGAAATTCTGGAGCCATACAAGGGCCGCGTTTATGACCCGTGCTGCGGCTCGGGCGGCATGTTTGTGCAATCTGAAAAGTTCATCCAGAGCCATGGCGGGCGGCCTGATGATATCGCGATCTATGGGCAGGAGATTAACCACACCACATGGCGGCTGGCCAAGATGAACCTTGCGGTGCATGGCATAGATGCTGATATCCGCTGGAACTCGGCGGGTAGCTTTCATAAAGACGAGTTGACAGATGTGAAGGCGGATTTTATCCTTGCCAACCCGCCGTTTAATATCTCTGATTGGGGCGGTGAAAAGCTGGTGGAGGATGCCCGCTGGGCTTACGGGGTGCCGCCCAAGGGCAACGCCAACTTTGCGTGGCTTCAGCATATCATCCACCACTTGGCCCCGCGCGGCACGGCGGCGGTGGTGCTGGCCAATGGCTCTATGTCAAGCATGACCAGCGGCGAGGGCGAGATCAGAAAACAGATGATAGAGGGCGACCGCGTGGATTGCATGATCGCCATGCCGGGGCAGTTGTTTTATTCGACCCAAATTCCGGTGTGCCTGTGGATATTGGCGCGGGATAAAAGCGCCAATGGCCACCGCGACAGGCGCGGCGAAACCCTGTTTATTGATGCGCGCAATCTGGGCTTTATGGCCGATCGCGTGCGGCGCGAGTTTAGCGATGCGGACATTGCCCAGATTTCACAAACCTACCACCGCTGGAGATCAAAGCCCGAGGCGCTGGAGGCGCGCGGGCTGGAGGCTTACGAGGATGAGGCAGGCTTTTGCAAATCGGCTGATCTGGACCTGATCCGCAAATATGACCATGTGCTAACCCCGGGCCGCTATGTGGGCGCAGCAGCGATAGAGGATGACGGCGTGCCGTTTGAAGACAAGTTCGCGGCCTTGCGGGAGCGGTTGGAGGGACAGTTTGAGGAATCCGATTTACTTACAAATAAAATCCAATGTTCTCTCGGGCACGTTGATTTATGAGTATTGTTTTGGGTGAAATAGCAAAACTTCAGGGTGGCTATGCTTACAAAAGCAACGACCTTGGAAATTCAGGTATTCCAGTTGTTAAGATAGGAGATGTCACAGGGGGTGGGTCAATTGACTATACCGCTATGCAAAGAATACCTTTGGCTATTGCTTTAAACACCGAGCGATTTTCTACTGCGCCAAGAGATACATTGATTTCAATGACGGGTGCAAATGTTGGAAGGGTTGCACGCGTCGGCAAAGATGATCCCGAAGCTCGAATAAATCAACGCGTCGGTCGTTTTATTCCACTTCTGGAATCTGGATACGGAAAAGATTTTATTCATTTCTTAGTTTCATCTAAGCAAGCATATGACTATATCGCTAATGCGGCTTATGGTTCGGCTCAACCGAACATTAGTGGAGCGCTAATTGAAACGCTCCCTGTTCCCAGTATCGATGCAGGAGAGGCCAATAGAATTGGTAGCTGCTTGGCATCGCTCGACGACAAAATCGAGTTGAACCGGCGGATGAACGAGGTGTTGGAGGGGATG
>CAZMVQ010000091.1:0-8677 GCA_964569865.1 uncultured Devosia sp. | reverse complement strand
AAAAAAGTGGGTACCGGTTTTTTGTTTCGGGAACGCGAAAGACAAGTGTTTATAAACGTTCCCAAAAAAATCCTTAGCCGGAATATTCAACACCGGCCTCTTAAAACATTTTGATTTATTTTATAGTCTCCAATTTAACTGATCCTGTTTCAACCATCATTAATTTTTAACTTATCCACGCGTCACGGCGTTGGGTTATATTTAGTTCATAATCGCAGAGTTGGCTCAAAATCGTCATCTCGATAATTTAACTGCCAAACAGGTTGAAATTACATTGTCAAAACTTGCAGTGCCGGATTGGTTGACAATTGAAGCAGATTACCGGCTTGGCGAACTTACCATCGCCAACATATGCAAAAATCACGGCATTTCGGTTTCTGCCCTGATGCAGGCCCGTTCAAGATATGGATGGCCCCCAAGAAACAAAAAGACTCCAAAAAATTGTGGACCCGCAGGCAGAAAAAGATTGATATCGCGGATGTTTGCAGTTTTGGAAAAACAGATTGAACGTATGGAAAATACAATGGTTGAAGATGTGGAAGACAAAGAAATTGCATTGCTGGGGCAATTGGTAAGAACCTTGGAAAAACTCGTAGACCTTGATTCAAAGCAGGTGGAAGCTGCTGGTGAAAATGCACCAAAAACCCAATCAGAAAGTAAAGAAATGGCCGCCTTGCGTAAAAAACTGAGCCAGCGCATTGGCCAGCTTGAAAAAGTATGACGCGGTTGATTTTACTCGTAGCTTTAGCGATGAGGAAATTTCAAGCCTGCAACACGAATGGCTGATCTGGGCGCGCGGTGAGCAACTTCCACCCCCCGGCGACTGGACCACATGGCTGCTGATGGGTGGGCGAGGCTCAGGTAAAACCCGCGCCGGTGCCGAATGGGTACGGGCATTGGCAACGGGAAACGCCGGTTCATTGCCGGTCAGCCCGATTGCCATTGTTGGCGAAACCCTCTCGCAAGCCCGTGCGGTGATGGTTGAAGGACCGGCCGGTATATTAAATATCGGGCCTGCGAATTTACGGCCAAGATTTGATCGCTCGCGCAACCTGTTGATTTGGAAAAACGGGGCTGAGGCAATATTAATGTCTGCATCGGAGCCGAACAGTTTTCGCGGTCCCCAATTTGCAGCCGCCTGGTGTGACGAGGTGGCAAAGTGGCCCAACTCTGAAGCTGCATGGGATATGTTGCAATTTGCCCTTCGTTTGGGAGAACAGCCACGCCAGTTGGCAACCACGACTCCACGCCCAACTGCTCTGATCAGGCGTTTGATAAATGACGAGGATAGTGTGGTTACTCACATGAGAACCAGCGACAATGCCGACAATCTGGCAAAAAGTTTTTTAACCCAAATTGTGGCTCGATATCGGGGTACATTGCTTGGACGACAAGAGCTTGATGGGGAACTAATTGAAGACCTGCCCGGAGCTTTATGGAGTCGTCGGGCGCTTGAAGGATTTAGAACCACTCGCCAGATGGAAATTCATCGGGTTCTGGTTGGTGTTGATCCCTGTGTTTCCTCAACTGTCAATTCTGACGCCTGCGGAATTGTGGTGGCAGGAAAAACTGAAAACGGCGCGATAGTGATGGCCGATGAAACCATAAAGCCCGCTCCACCCCTTAAGTGGGCGCAGATGGTGGTAAATATTTATCATCGCTTTGGGGCCGACGCGGTGGTGGCCGAGGTTAATCAGGGGGGTGATCTGGTTTCCAGCCTGATTGCACAGGTTGACCCCAATGTGCCGGTGATTCAGGTGCGCGCAACCAGATCGAAATGGGTGCGCGCCGAGCCGGTGGCGGCCCTTTATGAAAGGGGAATGATCTTGCATCGACATGGCCTTGAAAAACTCGAGGATGAAATGTGCATCTTTGGTCCCAACGGGCTGGCCGGAGGCGCTTCCCCGGATCGGGTCGATGCGCTGGTATGGGCATTGACCATGCTGTTACTCAATGAAAATACCCCAAGGGTTCGAAAAATCTAGGGTTATTGCCCTCGGTAATCAGACCCGCAAAATTTATTCAACTGAATTTGCAAAATGCTCCAGTTATTCAACTGCTCCAGTAATTTTTAAGAGGAATTTTTATGGTTTCGTTTTTCAAACGCCTGACCGGGGTGGGTGTAAACTCGCCTGACGAGCAAAAATCCGCAGGTTCATCGGGCAACGGTTCGCAATCTTTGTTTGCCATGATTGGTGGCCATGATGCTAATTGGATTGATGGTGGATTTTCGACACTGATTCGTCAGGGATACGCAAAAAATCCCGTTGTTTATAGATGTGTGCGCATGATTGCCGAGGCGGCAACAAGTGTGCCGCTGGGAGTGCGTGAAAATTCGCAAATACTCGAACGCCATCCTGTCCTTGACCTGCTGAAAACTCCTAATCACCGCCAGTCCGGCTCTGATATTATGGAAGCGATTTTCAGCTATCTTTATACTGCGGGCAATGCCTATCTGGAAGCTGTTATCGTTGATAACGAAGTTCGCGGCCTATATTCTCTTCGCCCCGATCGCATGAACCTTGTTTCTGGAAAAGACGGCTGGCCTATAGCCTATGATTATAGCGCTGGAGCGCGCAATGTGCGCCTGTCCCTTGATACTCGGCCGGTTCCAAAAATCCTCCATCTCAATCTGTTTCATCCCCTTGATGATCATTTTGGCATGGCACCCTTGGAGGCTGCCAGATTTAGCCTTGATATCCACAATGCCGCCGCCAAATGGAACAAGGCATTGCTTGATAATGCTGCGCGTCCCTCCGGCGCTCTGGTATATTCGGGCGCTAACGGCAACTTGAGCAAGGCCCAGTTCCAACGCCTAAAAGAAGAGCTTGAAGTAGGATTTCAGGGGGCAGTGAATGCCGGGCGCCCCATGGTGCTTGAAGGCGGACTGGATTGGAAATCCATGGCCCTGACCCCAAGAGACATGGATTTTATTGAAGCCAAAAATTCAGCAGCTCGTGAAATCGCGCTGGCCTTTGGAGTACCGCCGATGCTGTTGGGAATTCCCGGCGACAACACTTATGCAAATTATTCTGAGGCTAATCGGGTCTTTTGGCGACAGAGCGTTGTGCCGCTGGTTCGCCGGGTCGCTGACTCCATTGGCCGATGGTTGCAACCAGCCTTTGAGGGGGATTTCGAGCTGGTGCCGATTTTGGATGATGTGGAGGCATTAAGTGAAGACCGGGCTTCGGCATGGCAGCGAATTAGCTCTGCTGATTTTCTTGATGATGATGAAAAACGCCAATTGCTGGGCATACCTCAGCGCACATCCACTTCAAATCCACCCACAAAATCAACAGGAGCTGATGCCAGTGAATGAATTAACTCAACTGATTGCTCAAAAGGGCGATCTTGCCCATTTGTCGCTGTTTTTGTGGGCCTCCAGCTCCAGCGCGCTTTTGGTCTGGTCCTTGCGCGAGCTGGTCTCCGCCAACCGGCGTTTTAACATTTTTGTCGGTGAAATTGCCAATCTCAATCGACTGTTCAAGGGGAAAAATTAGGCAGATGAAAAAACTGAAAAAACCCAAAAAAATCTCAAATGATGCGGCCGGGGAGGTTTTTAAGGAATTTTCCTGGTCGCTTGCCGCAGTAATTCACCGGGGGAAATCCGTTCGTAAAGCCCCGAAACAAGCAAGGAAAGTTCTAACTCGCCGAGCCAATTCCGGCGCTGAAAAAAACGGTGTGGCTCATCAATGTTAAAATTGGAGAACGGATTTTTTTCCGGCTATGCCTCGATTTTTGGCGAGGTCGATCAGGGCGGTGATATCGTTATGCCCGGCGCTTTTTCAAACTCTCTGGCTAAAAAAAGCCTCAGCGGAATTCGCCTGCTTTTTCAGCATGACGTCAAAGAACCCATCGGGCGGGTGCTAAGTCTTTTTGAGGATCAAAACGGTCTCAAGGTCGAAGGGCGCCTGATCGAGGGGGTGCCTCGTGCCAAAGCTCTTGGTGCGCTTATTGAAAATGGTGCGCTTGATGGCCTTTCGATCGGCTTCCGCACCATCCGCTCGACAAAAGACAAGATTAGCGGCCATCGGCGACTGCTTCAGATCGACCTTTGGGAAATTTCCATCGTTACCTTTCCGATGATGGAACGGGCCAGGATTACTCTGCCCACCAAACCGCCGGAACAATTTTCCCGGCCCATCCGCTCGCAAAAACAAACTATTGCGGCGGCAATCTCACTTCTTTCAAACTCCTAAGAGGAATTATATGTCTCATCAAAAAGATACCCAATTGCCCGGACCTGATTTTGAGGTCAAGGCCGTAACCGCCAACAATTCTGGCGATATCAACTCCATGTTTGACCAGTTCATGCATTCCTTTGAACAATTCAAACAAAGCAATGATCAACGAATTGACGAACTTGAACGCCGGGGCAGCGCCGATGCTCTAACCATTGAAAAAGTTGCCCGTATTGATGCGGCGCTCGATGGTTATAAGTCGGCAATGGATCGTGCTTCTCTTGAGCGGGCTCGCCCGGCCCTTGAAATCGGCAATTCGCCATTTCAGAGTGATGAATATAAGGATGCGTTTTCAGCCTATGTAAAACGTGGTGAAGAAAAGGCTCTCTCCATTGGCTCAAATCCCGATGGTGGCTATCTGGTTCCCGATGAAACCGCCACCGAAATCACCCGTCTTTTAACGTCGGTTTCCCCCATTCGCGCCATTGCCGGGGTGCGTGAAATTTCCTCCTCGGTTTATAAAAAACCTGTTTCAATTTCTGGTCCGGCGGTTGGCTGGGTTGGAGAAACCGCTGCACGCCCTGAAACATCTTCCCAGACTTTGGCGGAAGTCACATTTCCAACTATGGAACTCTATGCCATGCCAGCGGCGACATCGGCGTTTCTTGATGATGCGGTTGTTGATGTGGGGCTGTGGATTGCTGATGAAATCAACACAGCCTTTGCCGAACAGGAAACCGCAGCCTTTGTAAATGGTGACGGCGTCAATCAGCCTTCTGGCTTTTTGCAGGCCCCTCAGGTGGCTCAAAGCAGCTGGAGCTGGGGCAATGTGGGCTATCAGGCAACAGGAGTTGCCGGAGCGTTTCCCGCCAGTGACGAGAGCGATGTGCTGATTGATCTGGTTTATGCTTTAAAGTCGGGTTATCGCCAAAACGCCTCATGGGTGATGAACCGTCAAACTCAGGCCGCCATCCGTAAACTAAAAGATGTGGACGGTAATTATTTGTGGCAACCTTCGTTAACTAACCACGGCCGGGCTACATTCATGGGTTTTGATCTGGTTGAAGCAGAAGATATGCCCGATATTGGCACTGATACCACCCCGATTGCCTTCGGTGATTTCTCTCGCGGTTATCTGATTGTTGACCGGCGCGGTGTCAACGTTTTGCGCGATCCTTATTCCAACAAACCCTATGTGCAGTTTTACACCACTAAACGTGTTGGCGGCGGTATGCATAATTATGACGCGATCAAGCTGCTGAAATTCTCGGTTAGCTAAATTTGCGCCTGCATTTTTCTTGAAATTTCATTGCCTCTCTCCCTAACCGGAGAGGGGCTTTTTTATTCCAGCCAAAAAGATAAAAATCATGACATCTTATTTGCTTGCCGGTCCCTTGATCGAGCCGGTCACGCTTGTAGAGGCTAAAACGTTTTTGCGGGTGGACAATATTGTTGAAGACGGGTTTATCAACACGTTAATTACCGCTGCTCGCCTGCATGTTGAAGGAACAACAGGTAGGGCTATGATTGCCCAGACCTGGCGTGTGGTCGCTGATAGCTGGCCACCAGATCGCACGATAGTTCTGCCGGTTGCCCCTCTAATTTCCATAAGTTCAATAACTGCCTTTGATGCTGATGGATTGCCCACAATTCTGGCTTTGGCCCAGTTTCAACCCGAAACCAACACCGCTCCGGCCCGCATTTTTCTGCCCCCCAAAATTGCCGAAGCGCCTGATTTACGCGAGCATAATGGCATTGAAATTGATTACGTTGCCGGGTTTGGCTCCACAGCTTCCGATATTCCTGAGGATTTGCGCCACGCCTTATTGTCTCTGGTTGGTTATTGGTTTGAACATCGCGACGCGGTGGTAATCGCAGGATCCGGTTCGGTCGTTCCAGCCGGTTTTGATCATCTGCTTTCAGCCTATAGGGGCGTTTCGCTTTGAGTTCGCGGGATTTTCCAAGTCTTGGCTCTTTGAGTGAGCGCATTGAATTGCAAAGCAAACTTCAAACCATTGATGCGGTTGGTGGCCATGTTCAAACCTTTAATTCGTTGGCCACTGTCTGGGCTAAGGTTGTTTTTGGCAATGGAGCTATTGCAGATATCGCGGATGTAAGAAACGCCAGAGTTTCCAACACCATAACCATCCGCTTTCGCTCTGATATTGGTCCGGGCGATCGGGTGATTTATCGCTCTAGAGCATTGGAAATTATCTCCGCCAACGATCTGAACGGGCGCAAAGCCTATCTGGTTCTTAAATGCTCCCAAATTCAGGCAACGGGATAAATCATGACCCATCCAATAGTTGACCTTCAAACCAGTATTTTAACTCTATTGAACGCCGATGCGTCCTTGGTTGGATTTATTGGTGCCAACGGGGTTTTTGACATGGCCCCCAAGGGAAAGTCCGGCCCCTATATTGCGATATTACGCCACGATCTTTTGGCTCGTAATGCTGACGATGCGCCAGGATTTGATCACAGAATTCAGTTTCGGGTTTGGAACCCTTCGCCCAACCGATCAGGAGTTCTTGCTCCGGCCGACAGAGTGGTGGCGGTGCTCACGGGGCAGGATTTAAGCACGCCAACCCTGATCGTTACAAATGTCGCCCATCTGCGAACAGATAGTGCAATCGACGTTAAATCAGGTCGGGCCAACGCCACCATAAATTTTCGCATTTTCAGCGAACCGGCTTCTTAAAATCAAACTCAGGAGAAACAAATGAGCGCTCAATCGGGCAGGGACATGCTGCTTAAACTTGATCAGACCGGTGCGGGGAGTTTTTTGACCGTGGCCGGAATTCGTACCCGCAATATTTCGTTTAACGCTGCCAGCATTGATATTACCGATTCTCAATCGGTGGGCCAATGGCGCGAATTGCTGGAGGGTGGAGGGGTGAAACGCGCCGCTTTATCCGGCTCGGGAGTTTTCAAGGATGCCACCTCAGATGCGCAGGTCAGGTCGTTTTTTTTCAATGGCACCATTCGCAACTGGCAATTAATCCTGCCTGATTTTGGAACCATTGAAGGGTTGTTTCAGATAGTATCCTTAGAATTTGGAGCTGACCATGCAGGGGAGGTCACCTTTGATCTGGCGCTTGAAAGCGCCGGCGAAATGACCTTTGTGGCCATATAATATGGTCAATATTCATCGCGGTGAAATCGAAGCTCAAATCGATGGCAAAAAGCTTGTTCTATGTCTTACCCTTGGCGCATTGGCTGAACTTGAAAGCTCTTTTGATGCTAAAAATCTGGTTTCTCTTGGGGAGCGATTTTCTTCGGGAAAAATTTCTGCCAGGCATTTGATTATCATTCTTGGTGCCGGTTTGCGTGGTGGCGGCAATGATATCAGTGACGAAGAATTGGCAAATCTGCCCATTGAGGGTGGGCTGACCGGGGCCGCTTCTATTGCCGCGCACCTGTTGCAGGCAACTTTTGGTGAATTGTCTGAATGAAGCAGACCCAATCCTTCCCATGGAAAAACGCCATGCAGTTTGGCCTTGGCATATTGAAACTGTCCCCGTCCCAGTTTTGGGCCATGACGCCCCGTGAGCTGGATGCGGCCTATCGTGCCAACAATTTGCATGAGGATTTGGGCACCCCCGTTAAACGTGATCGCCTTGACGAACTTATGAAGCGCTTTCCAGATAAGGAAACCTCTAAATGACTGAAAACAAAAGTATATTATCCGACGCGCAATATAGCGATTTAAGCGAAGTCTCTCTTGAATTGGAACGAATTGAAGAATTGGCCGATGGGGTGGCAAGAACCCTGACAAGGGCTTTTCGTTCTGCCACCACCGAAGGCAAGTCCCTTAAAAACCTCCTGTTAGATATTGGCCGTTCCTTTGCCGATATTGCCTTGAAGGCCGCATTGAAGCCGGTTGGTAATTTGGTATCGGATATGGTGCAGGGATTGTTTAGCGCCACCAACCCGGCGCTGCCAAACATTTTACCCTTCGCCAAGGGCGGCGTGGTTTCCTCCCCGACATATTTTTCCATGGGCAATGGTAATATTGGTTTGGCAGGTGAAGCCGGACCTGAATCCATTATGCCGCTGGCCCGTGGGCCGGATGGAAAATTGGGGGTGACCAGTCTGGGTCAAAAACCGATCAATATTAATTTCAATGTCACCGCCAGCGATGCCCGTAGCTTTTCCGGCGCAGAGGCAGAAATCAGCGCCATGTTGTTGCGGGCAGTTAAACGCGGCACGCGCTCCAGCTAAAGGCACCCTTATATGGCTTTTCATTATATCAGATTTCCCATCGATATTGCCCTTGGCGCTCGCGGTGGTCCACGACGTCAAACTGACATTGTCTCGCTGGTCTCAGGGGCAGAGGAGAGGAATTCCCTATGGGCAAATTCCAGGCGCTTCTTTGATGCCGGATATGGGGTTAAATCGCTTGCCGACATGAGGGAAGTTTTAGAATTCTTTGAAGAGCGGCGCGGCAGGTTTCATTCATTTTTGTGGCGAGATGGATTTGATTTTTCCACGGC
>CAZMVQ010000090.1:3627-8762 GCA_964569865.1 uncultured Devosia sp. | reverse complement strand
TTTTCAAATGACCATTTGTGTTATTTTTTGAATTTATATCCAAGCAGTCTCAAGGCATTGATGGTTACCAGAAGAGTAGCACCGGTGTCGGCCAGAATTGCCATCCACAGGGTGGTTATTCCCAGCATTGTTGTGACTAAAAACACAGCTTTTAGTCCAAGCGCAATGGTGATGTTCTGGTGAATATTACTCATGGTGGCTCTTGAAAGGTTCACCAGAGCGGGAACATCTGAGACACGCTCATGCATCAGAGCGGCATCGGCTGTTTCCAGAGCAACGTCGGTTCCTCCACCCATGGCGATACCCACATCGGCTTTGGCTAGAGCCGGGGCGTCATTAATACCATCGCCCACCATGGCAACATTGCCACGCTCTTTTAGCCTTTCGATTTCAACCAGCTTATCCTCAGGCATCAATTCGGCTTTAACTTCAATACCTAGCTGCGCTGCCAGAGCATTGCCGGTACGTTTATTGTCACCTGTCAGCATTACAGCGCCAACCCCGGCATCTGTGAGCTGCTTCATGGCGCTGGTGGCGTCTTCGCGTAATTCATCCCTAAGGGCGATTGCACCCAGAATTACATTTTCGAGAATAACCACGGCAATAGTTTTACCCTCGTCTTCCAGCGTTTCAATTGTCTTTTGCTGTTCGTCGCTGAATTTAGAAATTTCACTGGCATAACGTGGAGAGGCAATTATCGCCAATTTACCACCAACATTTCCCTGCACACCACGTCCGCTAAGCGCCGAGGAATCCGTGGTATCTTTAATGGCAAATCCGCGCTGTTTCACCTCTTCAACAATGGCAACCGCCAATGGGTGCGAAGAACTTGCCTCCACAGCTCCGGCATATTCGAGCAGGGTCTTTTCATCCCCTGAGAATGTTTCGACATCGGTTACTTTTGGCTCGCCCTTGGTAAGGGTGCCGGTTTTGTCAAATGCAACCAGTTTAACCTTGCCAATGGCCTCAAGAACGGCACCGCCTTTCATCAGCAAGCCACGCTTGGCACCGGCTGAAATTCCTGAGGTAATGGCGGCAGGGGTGGATAGAACTAACGCACAAGGACACCCGATGAGTAGGATTGCCAAGCCTTTATATATCCATTCATCCAGATTTTGGCCAAAGAACATTGGCGGGATAATGGCAATGAGCGCCGAAACCACAATTACACCCGGAGTGTAATATCTGGAGAAATCATCAATGAACCGGGCAGTAGGGGCCTTGCTGGCCTGCGCATCTTCCACCATCTGCAAAATGCGCGAAATCATGTTGTTTTCCACGGTGTTTTCTACTGTTATTCGGATAACGCCCTCGGCGTTGATTGAACCGGCAAAAACACTATCGCCAACCTGCTTGCGTTTGGGCATGGATTCGCCCGTTACGGCTGCCTCATCAATTGAGGTCTGCCCCTTGCTGATTATGCCATCGGCCGGAATGCGACCACCGGGGCGCACCTCGATTATGTCGCCAATTGCCAATTCGTCAGCACTTACTTCCGTCGTGCCTTCCGAGGTGACAAGAAACGCCGATTTTGGCACCAGATCAGCCAGCGCCTGCACGGATTTGCGCGCTTTGGCAGCGGCCATCGCCTCCAATAGTTCCCCGATTAAAAAGAAGAAAACCACAATCGAGGCTTCTGCCGCCTCGTCAATAAATATTGCTCCAATTACCGCGATGGTCACCAGAGTTTCAATGGTGAATGGCTGTCCGGCAATTGCTGCGGCCCAGGCTTTTCTTGCCAGCGGGACCAGCGCAATCAGCCCGGCTGCCGCAAATACATAACCAGAATATTGCGGTAAAAACAGCACAAGACCCCATGCGATGCTCAAAAGAGCGGCGGTGCCAATGACCAGTTGCCCTTTGCCGGTTTGCCACCAGTGCAGATTGGCCAGACGGTCCTTTTCGCCGGGTTGAGTGACTTTGTAGCCCAGTTTTTCGACAGCTTTTATTATCGGGCGCGCATCATTGGCCGCATCCGAAAGGTCAAATTTGAGCTTTTGGGTGGTGTAATTGAGTTTGACGTTTTCCACGCCGGGAATATTACAAACCACCCCTTCGATTTTTGCAGTGCAGCTTGCGCAATCCATGCCGTCAACGAGCAGGGTTTTTGTATTGGCCATGTGATTCTATCCCGGTAAAAAACATTTGAGCGGCCGGTATAAGACCTCTAGCCACTATAGGTTCAAGAGAAAAATGCACATTCCTGCAAATTTTTATGTTCGGCACTCAAGACACAAAATCCTAATCTGTTCATTTTATTTTGACTTGGAGATTTAGAAAATGCGCGGTAAGTTTTGCGATCATTTCAGTTTTAACTGTGTACCAAGGCTGCTTTCCGATGGAAATCTCGCTGATTACCCTGATTTTATTACCGGTCGGCCTTGGGCTTTTGGGGTTCATCGAGCCATGCACAATTGGTGGGCATTTAGTATTTCTGGACACTCAAAAAGCCCGCTCTAAAGCTGAAAAAATCAAGTCTGTTGGCGTATTTGTTGCTGCAAGGGCCATTGTTACCGGAGCGTTTGGGGCATTTATTGCGTTTTTGGGGCAAAAGCTCATTGGCGTACAAACCGGAATGTGGCTGGTGTTTGGTTCGATTTATTTGCTGATTGGCATGGCTTTTATTTTTGGCAGGGCCGGTTTGATCAAACAACGGATAAATCTTGCACCATCAGCATGGAAAAAGGCTCAGAATCCCTTTGTGCTGGGTCTGGCCTTTGGCCTTAATATCCCTGCCTGTTCGGCTCCAATATTGTTTGGCCTATTGGGATTGGCGGCAACTACGGGAACAGTTCTCACCGGGTTTATTATGATGTTCTTGTTTGGACTGTTTCTTTCCCTGCCGCTGATAATTTTTGCTGCTGTGCCAAAACTTGGGGACTGGTTGGCAAGGTTGGCATTAAAGCTTAGAAAATCCACATGGATAATCGGTGCAATATTCATCTTGCTTGGCCTGTGGTCAATCTGGTTTGGGCTGTTTGTTGATCCTGCCAATTGGGTTGGCGATATTTCCCTGTCATAAAAACAAAAAAATTCCAGCCGGAAAACTGTCATTATCCCCGGCAGGGGCGTCCTTGTAAGAGACGTCCCTGTATGAAATGTCCTTGCAGGGTGCCTGCAACGTTACGAATTTCAATCAGCTACAATAACTGATCGAAATGGCTTTTACTTTAACCGCCCTCTCCATGGCCGATTTCGATGCCAAGGCTTTCAAGGTATTCATCGGTGAATTTGTGCTGTTCATCATCATTATGCAAAAACGCCACGATATCTGCCAGCTCCTGACCGGTGAACAGGATTTGTGCTCCCATTTCTTCTTCTTGAGCAGCAATCATATAGGGTGCCATAGCCCACATTTTTGCAGCCAATTCAAATGGATTCATATTGGCATCCATATTATGAGCATCAAGTGGGGACGCATCCTCTCCACCTGTGTTGTTGACAGAGTGACAGGCGGCACAGCCCTTGGTGGCAAATAATTCCCGGCCGCGCTCTGCATTCATTTCAGGAATTTCGAGTTCTGTTTCAACGCCTTCATGTGGTATGGTGTCAGAATGCTCGCCGCCAGGACTGGCGAAGGTAGCACCCGGAATCATTAGTAGAGAAAAAATTGCTATACCGTTGGCAAAAAGTGTTTTTTTCATTTTATTCCCCTGTTAAACAAATAAAATTATTAATCCCACATTTCCATAATAGTATCATTTAGCAAACGTGCAATGGCAGATTTAACAAGTGGAATTAGGGTTGCGACAACCGAATGTTTATTCATGAGGCAGGGGCAAATGCTTTTGCTGTTTGCCTAAAAGGCGCGCTGTTTTAGGTGCTCTACCCAAGGACTGGATTGTTTTGGCATAAAATTTTTCATTACCCGCTCAATATGTAAAATTGCTTTGGCAGGCCCATCTTCTTTTGCCAACTCATCAGCCACATTTTCAGCGGCGATTTTATACGGGGAAAAATTTGTCATTTCATTAAAAGCGTTTGCCAGAATTTGTGGTGTTAGTTTTTTGAGTAAAACCGGATCGGGTCCGCAACCAAGTGCATGTACCCTGCGTCCCCAATAGGGCTGATCAATTGCCTGAGGCACCACAAAGGTTGGTTTGCCCGCATAAAGCCCGGCAGCGGTTGTTCCGGCCCCCCCATGATGGACGACAGCTCCCATATATCTTAACAGCTTGTCGTGGGGCGCCTTGGATATTGCAAAGACATTTTCCGGGAGATTATCGCCATTTATCCCCCCCCATCCGCTGGCCACGACCACTCTTTTTCTGCTTATGGCGACGGCATCTTTTAACAATTGGGTATTGCGCTCGGCCCCAAATGGCATTGAACCAAATCCCACATAAATCGGCGGCTCCCCGTGAGTTAAAAAGTCTAAAAATTCTCTTGAAGGCTGCCACCCTGTCTGATCTTTAAGCGGCCAATAACCGGTAACGATTGCGGTTTTGGGCCAGTCCCTTGGTCTTGGAGAAACAAGCTGGGAATAAGCATATAAGGTTACCAGGTTTTTGCCATTTGTATCCTTGAAAAAACCACTGTTTTTCCTTGGCTTAAGCCCCATAAGCTCTTTGCGTAATTTATCGCGGGGGAAGTCGTAATAGGCTTGTTGAACGATGGTTGCCGTATGGCTCAGCCAGTTAAGCGCTGGTCCCATATCAGGAATATCATAAGAGCATATGGGGAATTCCCCGGTTGAATTGAGCGGCTGCAGGGCGCTCATAATAGTTGGAATGTCCAGCGCCTCGCCAAAATCTATGGCAAAACTGGTGTTGATATTCATGATTATCGCATCGGCACCCTGTACCATTTTCCATGAGTTGCGAGCGGCCTGCTCAACAATTTCCTGACCTTGCTGCAAAAGGGCTGGCATATTTACCAGAAAATTTTCGCTTGCATGTTCGAAGTTGGATTGCTTCAGGAATGAGCGAATATTCCCGCCAAGATCGCAAAATTCGATATCCAGACTTAAAATTTCATCGGCAAAGTCCGTCGGGGCACCCACCACAACGCTATAGCCTCGTTTACGCAACTCCAGCGCCAGTGCCAGATATGGTTGCACATCACCCCTGGTGCCAATTGTTGTAATTGCAATTCTTTTGCTCATTTAACTCAGCACCTTCACTATCGGACAAATT
>CAZMVQ010000090.1:2092-3527 GCA_964569865.1 uncultured Devosia sp. | reverse complement strand
CAAGCCTTAACAATTACAAGACATAAATGTGGCGGTTTTGCTTGACTATAAATCTGATACGCCTATTCAAGTTTTAATCACAATTATCTGGTATGGGTAGATCTGGCAAAAATGCTCTTAAATGCAGTTTTGGAATGGGAATAGCAATAGATCCACCGGCTGGTTTTTGGCACTGCAATAATTCTGACAAGAGTAACAATTTTTAATAAGAGAATTCTTATGGAACCCGAATTTCATCGCATCAAACGCCTTCCCCCTTATGTTTTCGAGCACATAAACCCTATTAAAGCCAAGGCGCGAGCTAACGGGGTTGATATTATTGATCTTGGTATGGGCAATCCGGACCTGCCAACCCCCAAGCATATTGTTGACAAGCTGGTGGAGACTGTCGCCGATCCGCGCACCCATCGCTATTCCGCATCCAGAGGTATTCCCGGTTTAAGGAAAGCTCAGGCCTCCTATTACGGACGCCGCTTTGGTGTCAAGCTGAACCCCGATACTCAGGTTGTTGCCACCCTTGGTTCCAAAGAGGGGTTTGCCAATATGGCTCAGGCCATAACAGCTCCCGGTGATGTGGTTTTGGTGCCAAATCCTACCTATCCCATTCATTCTTTTGGGTTTATTATGTCCGGTGGAGTTGTCCGCTCCATGCCCGCGGCCCCCAATGATGAGTTTTTCCGGGTGCTTGATCGGGCAGTGCGCCACTCTATTCCCAAACCTATCGCACTAATTTTGAACTATCCTTCAAATCCCACCGCTTATGTCGCCGATTTGAATTTTTATGCAAAAGTTGTAAAATATTGCAAAGCCAATGAAATTTATATCCTTTCGGACTTGGCTTATTCTGAAGTCTATTTTGATGGCAATCCACCTCCATCAATCCTTCAGGTTCCCGATGCCATGGATATTGCGGTTGAGTTTACCTCCATGTCCAAAACCTTCTCGATGCCTGGCTGGCGCATGGGATTTGCGGTTGGCAATGAAAAGCTGATTGCTGCCCTTTCAAGGGTTAAATCCTATCTGGATTACGGGGCTTTTACCCCCATTCAGGTGGCAGCAACCGCAGCTCTAAACGGGCCTGATGATTGCATTGAGCAAATTCGCAAAGTCTATAAAGGTCGCCGTGATGTGCTGGTGACAAGTTTTGGCCGCGCGGGATGGAAAATACCATCACCCCCGGCCACCATGTTTGCATGGGTTCCCATTCCTGATGAATTTGCCCACCTTGGATCTTTGGAATTTGCCAAATTGCTAATCACCGAAGCTGCGGTGGCCGTAGCTCCGGGTGTGGGCTTTGGGGAATATGGCGATCAATATGTGCGCATAGCTCTGGTGGAAAACGAGCAGCGCCTGCGTCAGGCAGCTCGCAACCTCAAAAAATTTCTATCCGGTGCAAAAACCAATTCCAACGTCATATCTCTGAACAAATAGGCTG
>CAZMVQ010000090.1:0-1992 GCA_964569865.1 uncultured Devosia sp. | reverse complement strand
TCCCTGATAGCGTAATTATTCGCTTTCGCGTTGCCTTAATTGTTGCACTGTATAAGAATTGTTTACCGGATATTCAGTGTCGGCAACATATTCGCTGTCGGAAACTGTGCAATTGCGACCGCACAACATTATCGCGGTTTCCCTGTCAATGCTGTTTAGCCAAATGCGTCCGCCCGGAGTGGCCACATAACCATCAAGTTCTTCGTCGATGTCAGCTTCCAGATCATTCAAGGAAGGCAGCTCGGAATCCGCATCAAACATATAACCGCCATGGGTGTGATATGTGGCAAATAAATCCAGGTCTTCAGGAGGCTCGTCGGCAAGACAGCTATCAGTATCGCCTTTTGTAGGTCGAGTAGCGACGAAATTATCATCAGCGTCGATGCCAAAGTAACCGCAATATTCGGTGTTTTGGGCAATTGATTTCGGCTGCAATTGGTTGAAGAAACTGGTGACGAAGTCAATTTCTGCCTGATCTTGAGCAAAAGCACTTGGAGCAAACGCCATGGTTATTCCAAAAATCAAAGTGCATATCAGGTTAGATTTTTTCATTTTTCCCTCTTTTGCCCAAGTTTTTAACTGTCAATTTTATGCAGGTTATTGCCAATTTCTATTGACCGCAAGGCAAATTCCTATTCTAACCGGGCCACAAAGCAACGCGCTAAAAAGTTAATTTGATGAACGAACATTTGAGAGAAGACAAATTAAAACCAATTCGAATTGGCATTGCCGGTCTTGGCACTGTCGGGGCAGCACTGGTTTTAATGCTGGAAAAAAATTCTGAACAAATTCAGCGCAAACACGGCCGCATGGTCAAAGTGGTTGCTGTTGCTGCGCGTTCGCGATCCAGAGATCGGGGCATAGATATTTCAAAGTTTGACTGGTATGACGATCCGGTTGCGCTGGCCAAGGATGAAAATGTCGATTTGTTTGTTGAATTGATTGGCGGCGAAGACGGCCCGGCACTGGCTTCGGTAACAGCGGCTCTTGAAGCTGGCAAACCTGTGGTAACTGCCAACAAGGCGCTTTTGGCCAAGCACGGGGTTGAACTGGCGGCATTGGCCGAAAAATCCGGGGTGCATATGGGTTTTGAAGCGGCGGTTGCCGGTGGTATTCCAGTGATAAAAACATTGCGCGAGGGCTTGGGCGCTGCCAGCGTTACGCGAGTTTATGGAATTTTGAACGGCACCTGCAATTATATTCTAACTAGGATGGGTAATGAGGATATATCATTTGCTGATTGTCTGAAGGATGCACAGGCTCTGGGTTATGCCGAGGCCGACCCGACCTTTGACGTGGAGGGATTTGATACCGCCCATAAGCTGGCCATCCTGACTTCCCTTTGCTTTCAGTGCAAAATTGCCGCCGATGAGGTGTTTGTGGAGGGTATCAGTGCCATAACACAAGAAGACATCAAGGTTGCTGCCGAACTTGGCTATGCCATAAAACTTTTGGGCATCGCCCAACGCTCGGATAAAGGAATTGAACAGCGGGTTCATCCCACCTTTGTGCCCACCAATAGCGCTGTGGCGCGGGTGGATAATGTTTTAAACGCGATAATCCTTGAAACCGATCATGTGCCAGAACTTATGCTTTCAGGTCCCGGAGCCGGCGGGTCAGCCACTGCAGCCTCGGTTTTGGCTGATATTTTGGATATCGCCCGTGGGCAGATAATTCCACCCCTTGGCATGCCAACAAGTGAATTGAACGATTACCAGCGTGCTCCCATGCAGGCCCATAAGGGTGGATATTATATTCGCCTTGATGTGCTCGATGTGCCCGGAGCATTGGCGGCGATAACTTCTCGATTGGGAGAAAATGGAATTTCTCTGGAAAGCGTAATCCAAAGGCCAGATATAGATGTTGATGCGCCAGGCGCAACGGGGGCAGATCTTGTTGAAAAGACCAGAACACTGGTTTTAATAACTCAAGATATCATTGAATCCAGCCTGCGCAAGGCGCTGGATCAGGTGGCCGATGATGGCCATACCA
>CAZMVQ010000089.1:0-8825 GCA_964569865.1 uncultured Devosia sp. | reverse complement strand
CCCTAAATTATAGATCGGGTTTCCCGGTTCCAATTGTTCTAGAAACCAAAGACGTTCCTGTGAGAACGACAAGGGCAGAGGTTGTGCTCGGTCTGCTTTAAGAATGCTGCTATTAGTTTCGACCTGGCTTTCTTCAAGCAACAAAGCAAGCAGCTTTTCCTTGTCATCTAACGGAGAATTGTTATTAGTTGATGCTGTCATAATGGTAGAAATTTCTTGGTAATTGTTAAAGCTTTAAAGTTAACTATATGTTCATTGAGTGCTGCGTTCCCGCTGTTTCTTTTCCAGTAATGCTTTAACTTGTTCCGGCGACATCTGGTCAATTTTGTCGCGGAGTTTGTTTGCTTCATCTGAGTCATTACCGGGCTTTTGATCCTGTTCTAATAAATTGGATGCAAGTTCAATAATTGTTGGCGCCTTGAGAAGATCATTGATTGATAACTTTACATTCAATTGTTTTCGAATACGTGATGTCAATCGCAACCCTATAAGTGAATTTCCACCCAACTCGAAGAAATTGTCTTTGATTCCGACATGATCCACGCCAAGGAGAACCTGCCAGATTTCAACCAGAACCTTCTCTGTTTCATTTCGCGGAGAACCGCCAGGTTTGGCTTTTGTCTCTGATTGATCCTGCAACTGTGTTTCTGAACCTGATTGATCCTGCTGAGAGGTTTCCTGAACCTGTAATACGGCCTGCTTGTACCGTAAAGGCAGATCACCGGTAGAGACGCACAAGACGGGCAAGGCATTGCCGATAGAAAAAACTTTATCTAAGACAAGCATCCCTTCATTCGGAACTAGATAATAGGTTGTCGGCGCCAACCGGGCCTGTTCTTTATTTGCTGAAAGCGGAGACTCAAATTGCCACGAATCCCACTCGACACTAAGCCAGGGAAAACCCTTGCTGTGCATTTTTTTTGCAAATGCATCCATGAAACGGTTGGCGGAACTATAGACCCCATAACCCAATCCCCCTAGTTGCGCCGATAACGACGAAACCAACATACAAAAATCCAGGTCCCTATTCCCCAGGACTCGCTCAAGTACCTTGACGCCTTCGACTTTGGGTCGAAAATGGTTTTCAAGGTCTTGGTCCTTGATTTCCTGACTAAACTTTTGAGCATCCATTTCCATAAAACCCGCAGAATGTATGACTCCATTGAGCGCCCCAAATTCTTTTCCGATGTATTCCATAAGTTCAGTCATATCATCGACACTAGACACATCTGCATTTTTGGTATGAACAACGGCACCCGCCTTCTCAATATTTCGGATCATTTGTAACCGTTGGGCCAGTATTGTGCCCTCCGGCTGCTGAATGATTGCATCCCATTCATCTTTTGGCGGTAATTTTGAACGCGACACCAGTATCAACCGCGCAGACACCTTCTCTGCCAGATACTGGGCGATTGTTAACCCTACCTTACCCAAGCCTCCTGTAATCAAGTACACACCTTGCGGACGCAGATCGGTGGGTTTGGAAATGTTTAGATTCAAATCTTGAAATTCGGGCTGCCAACGTTGTCGATTACGATAAGCGATGCTACGCGCATCAATATTGGAATGTAAATCGTGGGTAAGATTTTTTATCCCGCTTGAATCTGCTTGTGACACCTCTTCAATGGCCAAGTCAAAATGCCGGGTAAAACAGTTGGGGGTTTCTTGTCCGCAAACCAGAGCCATCCCGGCCAAAAGTGACGAGTCCGGATTGCTAGCCTCATCGCCCAGCACATCTTCCGCACCTTGTGTCAACACATTCAACACCACGTCCATCTCTTCACTGACCCTGTCTTCCTGTGCGTTTATGACTTGAACCAAATTCAGAAGCCCCATACAACTGTCTATCAACCCCTTGTCGTTTTTTTGAACCGGTGGAGAAGTCAGGTTCAACGCCTGGACAAATTGAAGTTGAGATTCTTTGCTGTAAATTTTTGTCAATAAATTTTCATAATGTTCATTCTGTGTGGGGTCAATCGTAAATTGATTTTCTTCCTGTTTGAATTCGGTTCCGGCGAAAACGGAGACAACCGTGTCGCCATGTTTAGCAAGTTCCTCTTTCAAAGCTTCCGCAACAGGACCGGGGTAGGCAATGATCACCCACGTTCTCTTCGATTTGGATGTCAGATCACGGGATTGAACGAGAGGGGTACGTTTCCAACTCGGTTGATAAAACCACTTTTCTATGTCGGCATATTTGCCTTCGACTTGTTGCGGCTGTGCCTTATTCGTTTGAAGACCTGGTTCAACCCAGCAACGTTTTTTATCAAACGGATAAGTGGGTAAAGATATTCGCCGACAGTTTTCAGCGTCGGGCAAACTTGCCCACTTTACGTCGCAACCTGCCACCCATAACTTAGAAAGTGTTTTGTATATAAAGGTATCATCTGCTACCTGGTCCAGGGGATGTCTTACCGATGTAAAAATGTTTGATTCCTGGATTTGATTTTGTTTTCTGGATAGCGAACTCAACGTATTGCCAGGCCCCAACTCCAGTAGAAAATTTTCCGAGGTATTGGTGAGGCATTGAATTCCCTCAGAAAAACGAACGGCCTGTCTGATGTGCCGAACCCAATAGTCCGGGCTGGTGGCCTCTTCATCTGTAATCCACTTTCCTGTCACATTGGAAATAAATGGTGTACGTGGCTTGAGCAACTTGATGCTCTCTAACCGTTTGCGAAACGTGTCCAGGATGGGGTCCATCATGGAGGAATGGAATGCGTGAGAAGTATGTAGCTTTCTGCAACCGATGCCTTGTTTTTCCAGCTCATTTGCCAGTTTGTCAATAGCCGGGGTTTCACCTGAGAGTACGCAGGATGCAGGTGCATTGATGGCGGCTAATGCGACGCCATCACCGAGCCACGGGGTCACTTTCTCTTCAGTCAAAGATACCGACAGCATGGTTCCACCCGGCAAAGACTGAATCAGCCGGCCTCGTTCAGACACAATCAAAAGTGCATCCTCCAGAGACATGACACCCGCAAGACAAGCGGCCACATATTCCCCGATGCTATGCCCAATGAATGACGCGGGTTTTATTCCCCATGCCTGCCACATTTTTGCCAGGGCATACTCAAAAGCAAACAGCAACGGTTGGGTGATTCTTGTCTGACCAATTTGTTGAGTGGCTTCTTTTTCATTCTCAGAAGTCACATAAAGCAGAGCGCAAATATCCTGATTCAAGTGCGGCTTTAATAAGGCGGCGCATTGATCAAAGACAGAGCGAAAAACCTCAACTTTTCCATAAAGGTCGCGCCCCATATTGACATACTGAGAACCTTGCCCGGTGAACATGAAGGTCACCGGTTTAGCAGAATCACTGACTTTGCCAGCCACAAAGTCGTGATTGACTTCTCCGGTCAATTTGGCCAATAGATCATCCTTACCCTGACACACCATAGCGCGACGATAAGATAAGGGAACACGCCCGACCTGGAGGGTATAAGCGATATCCTTTACGCTCTCCTGTTTCGAACTCTGCAAAAATCTTTCGAGATTCAAGCCGGACTGTTGCAGGCTTTTTTCACTTGCCGCAGACAGCACCACCAAAGATGGTCCTTTTTTTGTTTGTCTGGGTTTCAGGTCGGGTGGTTGTTGAAGGATGATATGAGCGTTAGAACCTCCCATACCAAATGAGCTGACCCCTCCAATTCGACAACCTCGGTCGTCAGGCCAATCAATGCATTTATCATTTATGAAAAACGGACTCTTCTCTATTTGAAGAGCAGGGTTGGGACTGACATAATTAATATTGGGTGGGATAATGCCATTTTTTACCACCAGAGCCGTTTTTATTAAACCGGCGATTCCAGAAGCCGCATCCGTATGGCCGATGTTGCATTTTACCGAACCTAATGCACAATGATTTACTTTATCTGAATTAAATGCTTTTTTGAGGCCTGATATTTCAATAGGGTCTCCAAGCAAAGTTCCGGTTCCGTGGGTCTCAATAAATCTTATATCATCAGGCTCCACATCCGCCATTGCCTGGGCCATTGCAACAACTTCTGCCTGTGCTTGCGCGCTTGGTGCGGTAAAACCTTGTTTCCGGCCGCCATCATTGTTGACCGCAGAGCCAATAATAACGGCATCAATGCAATCCCCATCCTGAATGGCATCCTGAAGACGCTTTAGTACCACCAGTCCGGCACCATTACTTCCGACCGTGCCTGCGGCGTTACTATCAAACGCCCGGCAATGTCCATCCGGCGAAAGGATATTTTCAGGTTGGAATAAATATCCTCTGTGTTGCGGCAATAGAACGGAGACACCACCTGACAGGGCCATATCACACTCATAATTCAACAGACTTTGGCAGGCCAGATGAGTTGTCACAAGGGATGTCGAACAGGATGCCTGTATTGTTACGCTAGGCCCTTTCAACTGTAAGTTGTAGGAAATTTTCTGCGAAAGATAACCAAAAAAATTCTCAAACTGTACTTCATACCTGGAGTCAAGATCCTGCCATAAATGACTCGGAATGATGTTGTCGATAAGGTAACTGCTTGGACCAGATCCAACAAAAACGCCAATCATCCCGTCATAAGAGCGTGGGTTGTACCCGGCTTTTTCCAGAGCTTCCCAACCACATTCCAAGAGTAACCGGTGTTGTGGATCGGTTAACAAGGCTTCGCGAAGACTGAGATTGAATAACGCGGGGTCAAATTCCTCTACTTGATCAATAACCCCTCCCGCTCGAACAAAATTCGGGCTATTCAATATCTCTGCATCGACACCACTGGACCGTGCTTTTTCTTGCGAAAAAAATAAAATGGATTCCACCCCATCGCGAAGATTCTGCCAGTAGGTTTTAGTATCGTTAGCTCCCGGCAAGCGGCACGCCATACCAATAATCGCAATATGGTTCTCAGTTTCACTCATCGAGATCCTCCTTCTGGTTATCTAAAAATGCTGTTACTCGTTTACGTTGACTCGCTGAGCGTTCCTTACGCTTTTGCACTCTAGTTTGACGGGCAGTGTCCTCTCCAACCGGTGAGATATCGTCTTCTTTGACCGAAACGGCCGAAGACAATGCCGTTTCACAGCCTGAAACTTCAGCTACTTTGGAGAGATCAACAATAGTTGGATTCTGAAATATTTGTTTTGAAACGATATGGATACCTGCACGCTTTAATCGTGCGATCATCTGAATGCTAACCAAAGAGTCCCCACCCAATTCAAAAAAGTTATCGTGAACTCCCACTCGTTTTACGCCTAACACATCCCGCCATATCTGACACATCTTTACTTCCACTTCATTTGTGGGATCATCGTCAAGCGCAACAAAATTCTTTGTCGGGGGTGGAGGGCTTTCCTCGCTCACTGTGAACGAACGGGTCTCTTGATATTCTATTTCCGAGTCGGTCGGAGAGTTTCCGGTTGATGGGGACTGGTATTGTTCCAATGAGCCGGCGTAGATAAAAACCTGGGGGAAACGCTGGTTGATGACCCGTTTAAATACTTCGACACCGTCAGCGGGCAAAATCAGTTCATTTCTTTTACTCTTAATATCACCAAAGTCTAAAGCCATCCCCACGTCCCCCCAAGCATCCCAGTTGAGGGTAGTGACCGGCAAGCCTTGCTCGATAAATAGTTGTTGAGCCACCGCATCAAGGTAGAGATTAGCGGCTGTGTAGTCCACCTGTCCGGGCTGGCCAACGGTCGAGCTTAGGGACGAGCATAGCAATATAAAATCCGGTGAAGCTTCACGAAGCAGGGAAAGTAGAATTTGAGTCCCTTGACGTTTGGCAGACCAGACACGCTCGACATTTTCTTTAGTCTGTGCCGCTATTATGCAGTTTCCAGGCGATCCCGCCGCATGAATGACGCCATTTATTTCCCCAAAAGACTGGTTTGCCTCAGCAATCACCTTTGCCATTGCCGCCTCATTTGCGACATCAGCAGAGTGTACCTGAACGCGTGCTCCTGAACGCTCAAGATCTTCAACAGCACGAATTTTTTTGCTTTGCGGATCGGCTTCTCCCTGCGTAGTAACCCAGCTCTCCCATTCAGATCGGGGTGGAAGACCTTGTCGTCCCACCAAAACAAGGCAGGCTTGCAGAGACTCCGCTAGATAACGGGCTAGAGTGAGGCCAATGCCTCCCAGACCACCGGTTATCAGATAAACACCGTTCTTACGCAAACGATTGGGAACCGAACTGGTTTTCTCCAGACGCATTTTTTCTGTAATTTGCAACCACCTTATCCCGTGGCGAAAAGCAACTACCGCGTCCTCACTGCTGGACACAATTTCGTTATAAATTCCATTCAAGTCACCTTGTGACAATTTCCCGCTGGCCGGTTCTTTCACGACATCTATGAATCGTGTTTTTATGGATTCCAGTTCAGCCGGCAATACCAGCATAATTGCCTGAGCGGTTATCTTGTCCGGGCAAATTGTTTCATTTCCAAGGACGGCAAAACTTTTATCGGAAATTACGCTCAGCGATACAGGGTGCTCAAAATCATATTGAAATAATGCCTGGGAAAGATGAAGGAGAGAGAGAAAACCGTACGTCTGAATCATTTCCCCTTCAGAAAAAGATAGAGATTCAGTTTTTTCAACCGCATCATCAAAAAGAAGTGAAAAATGGAGTATCTGATGTGGAGTTCGATCTGCCTCGACCAAAAACGCGATGACCTTCTCAAAATCATCAGGTTGATCCGGGCGAATCGTAAAATCATCTTCGGCAGAGTGATCGAAGTTTTCACCAAACCGGACACAAACAACATCGCTGTTTGGAGATGCTTCCTGAAGTTGATGAATAAACTGATCAGCAATCCCGGACGCATCCATGAAGATCAGCCATCGTTGTGAATTCTTGCCCTTCTCTTGTGAGAGCGATGGAAGCGGGAGAGCGGAACGTTTCCAGGATGGGACATAAAACCAGTCAGCGATTTCTTTGGGTTTTGGCTTTGCAACAACAGGGGCTCCCTTATGTTGAACAGGATCAGGATTCGGATCTATCCAGAACCTTTTTCGCTCAAATGGATAAGTCGGCAAATGTACCCGTTTTGTTTTTTTGTTTGCATTCAGTTGTCCCCAATCCACAGATAAACCTGCAACCCACAATTGCCCCATCGAAGTTAGCAAATGCTCCAAATCGTCAACCTCTTGACGAGGATGGCGCAAAGAGGTTACGTAACGAATGTTGTCTGCTTTTCCCGAATGATGCTTGGCGAGTGAAGTTAATGTATTACCTGGGCCGACCTCTAGCAATACCGTGTTGTCATGTTGGATGGCATGACCGATGGCCTTGGAAAATTGCACGGTCTCCCGTATATTTCTAGCCCAGTATTCTGTGTCTTGTGTTTCCTGCGGGTCCAGCGGTTGTCCCGTTATCGTTGAAATTATCGGAATCTTTGCAGGATGGACTGAGCAAGCCGAGACAGCCTCCCGAAAGGGCTTGACCGTCGGGTCCATCATATGAGAATGGAAGGCATGGGAAGTATGCAGCTGCCGGCACTCCAGATCATGATCAGACAATACTCTCGCCTGTAGTTGCGCCACGTCTTCTGTCGATCCTGAGACAACGCAAAGGGAGGGTGCATTAATAGCCGCCAGCGACAATGTGTTACTAAGATAAGGAAGAACGGATTCAGGTGTCAAGGGCACTGCTGCCATTGTTCCCGATGGCATGGATTGCATCAACCCGCCTCGTAAAGCAATCAGCTTAAGCGCATCTTCAAGTGAAAATACACCCGCGATACAAGCTGCCGTTAGTTCGCCCAGACTGTGCCCAATCAGTGCTGAGGGCTTTATGCCGGCACGCATCCAGTACCGGGCTAATGCATACTCAACAATAAAGATGGCGGGTTGTGCCATATCGGTGCAGGTAAGGCGCGCACTTATAGCATCCCTGTTGGCGTCTGATGAGGGGTACAGGTATAGTCGGATGTCTTCATCCAGATGATGTGGTAAGAGGATCTCTGCGCACTGATCAATGTCTTGCCGGAAGCCAGAGTCTGCTTTATAAAGCCCTCGTGCCATATTGACATACTGTGAACCCTGCCCCGTGAACAGAAAAACAACGTTGCATGGATTTCCCAACACCCGGTCAGCGGCACCACGACCATTGTGTGAGTCCAATTGTGATATGAGTTCTCCCGACGTTCGGGCAACCATGACACGACGGCAATCAAAGTTTTTTCGTCCGTGCTGTAGAGTAGAAGCAATATCCACAAGATTTTGTTCGGGACGAGTCTGCAAATGCCGCTTTAAAGCTTCGGTCATTTCTTCAAGTGCGGTGGTTGAACGCGCAGAAAGAGGAAATAGCGAATAACCGGAATCATCAGCTTCATGTTTTGAATTCAATAGTGGGGCTTCTTCCAGAACCAAATGAGCATTGGTGCCACCAATGCCAAAAGAACTCACGCCGGCGCGCCGGGGAGTGCCCTGGGTTTGCCAATCTCTGCACTGATCATTGACATAAAATGGGCTATTGGAAAAATCAATCTGCGGATTAGGTTGTTTGAAATGCAACGAAGGCGGTAAGGTTCGGTGCTTGAGCGCCAGAACCGTTTTGATAAAACCGGCAATACCTGCCGCCGCATCTAAATGGCCAAAGCTGGATTTTACGGAACCCAGACCACAAAATTGTTTGCGACTGGTCTCTTCCCTGAACACTTGGGTCAGAGCAGAAACTTCAATGGGATCTCCCATAGGCGTACCGGTGCCGTGGGCTTCAATATAAGTGATACTGTCAGGACTCACTTCAGCCATCATCTGCGCGGACCGGATCACCTCTATTTGTCCATTGATACCGGGTGCCGCATAACCCACCTTGGCATCACCATCATTATTAGTAGCCGATCCAAGAACTACT
>CAZMVQ010000088.1:0-8838 GCA_964569865.1 uncultured Devosia sp. | reverse complement strand
GCCCCAAGAAAGATATATTTTGGCGATTGCCAAAATTAAGGTGCGCCTTCGACCACTCGGCCACCTCTCCGTCAGTATATCATCGAGCTAAAGCCCGAGGGGTCGGAGCAAGCGTGCGCCCCAAGAAAGATATATTTTGGCGATTGCCAAAATTAAGGTGCGCCTTCGACCAAATGGGCACCTTTTAACGGCTCGACAAAAGGGCAAAAAAAGCCTGCCGAGCGGCGCGCACTATAACTTTGTTTTTGGCTTGTGCAAGCTCTGATTTATATTGTGCAAATTGAACAAATTTTGCCCAACCTTGCGCACTAGTATCAAACTGTGTGACACAGCGGATTTGTTTAGGGCGCGTATCCTCAAAAAAGTGAATTTAGTAGATGATGAGTTTTTTGTTACGTATTACCGGCACATGGTTATTGGGGATGAGTGTCGTTCTTTTGGTTATGGATGGAACAAAATCCTTAGCTGCATCAAATTTTGTTGCAACTAGTGTTGGCAATATATGGATTTTGGCCCATGCTGAAAGTCTGTCCTGGTTGCAACAGACAAGCACACAAGGTTCACTAAGAATTGTGTGGGAGGTGATCGGGCTGCCCATGTTAGAGTGGCCGGGATGGATAATGTTCGGCCTGCCGGGAGTTTTTTTGATTTTTGTCGGCCGTAGTGAAAAACGACGCTAGATTGTAGACTTAATAAACAGGAATAAAATTATGAAAATAATTATGAAAATAATCAAAGCGATCTCGGCGGTGCTTGGCATCATTACCGCTTCTTTTGGTGCCTTGATGCTGTTTTTTGAGGTCATGGTCTGGTTTCCTGATAATTCGCGGGCCTTTTCTTCATTGGGGCAGGTCTGGTTTCAAAACGATCCGTTTGCCAATATTTTGAGCACCCCCAGTCTGCCGTTATTTGGCGCTATTATTGAGCGCCGGGTCAGCCCCACCCTGTGGGATCCATTTCTGGTCACCATATTGGCGTGGCCAAGCTGGATGGCTCTGCTGTTTGTTGCAGTGTTTTGTTTGCTGCTCAGCTCCGTATTCATCAAATTTTCCAAATCAGGCACCAAGTCTGGCGAAAAGCCCGCATGATGAAATCATTTAAATAAAACATGATGAAATCATTTGGATAGAATATGTCTTTTCCAACATTTGCAAAATCCACCGCCTCGGCCCAACGCCATTTTGTTTCAGGTCATTCTCTTGTCGGCCCGTTTCCTGATGGCTTTCAAACGGTTTGTTTTGGCATGGGCTGCTTTTGGGGGGCAGAGCGCCTGTTCTGGTCTCTTGAGGGGGTTTATGTAACGGCAGTTGGCTATCAGGGTGGCCATAATAAAAACCCAACTTATGAAGCGGTGTGCTCGGGAAAAACCGGACATGCCGAGATAGTAAAAATCATCTTTGACCCGGCACAAATTTCATATGCAAAACTTTTAAAAACCTTCTGGGAGCAGCATGACCCAACTCAGGGAATGCGTCAGGGCAACGATGTTGGAAGCCAGTACCGCTCGGCAATATTTGTTCAAAACAAAGAGCAAAAAGAACAGGCTGAGCAAAGCAAGCTGGAATATGACGCTGTATTGCGGGCCAATGGTTTTGCACCCGTAACTACTGAAATTGCGCTTAACGATGCGTTTTATCTTGGCGAAGAATATCATCAGCAATATCTGGCAAAAAACCCTGATGGTTATTGCGGTATCAAGGGAAGCGGCATTGCCTGCCCGATTGCTCTACCATGAGCATATTTGAACGTGAAACTTTTGAAAAATTCATTTTTGACCTTAGGGGCGTGGAAATTGTTCACCAATGGGGCGATGCTTCAGTTGGCAAAGTCGGTGGCAAGATTTTTGCAATTTTTTCGGTGTGGGGCGAAGGCGAGCAATGGAAAATAGGTTTTAAATGTTCAGACCTGAGCTTTCAGATGCTACCGGAATTAGATGGCATATTTGCGGCCCCCTATCTGGCAAGAGCAAAGTGGGTGCAGGTTTTGCCCACTTCAGAGCTTGGAGAAGATGATATCAAAGTCTATATTGTTGAGGCGCATCGTCTGATTGCCAGCAAGTTAACCCAGAAGGCCAAAACCGAACTTGGGCTGACCGGTGATGAATTCAAAAAAATTCCCGTGAAGGTTTAAAGACTTTTACAGCGCTTCAGCTGGTGCCTGCACTTCATAAATATCAAAAATTGAGCCGGGCAGGCTGATGTCCCTGAGCCAGTCCGGCAATTCTTCATTTGGTCCCAAACGAACAAATGAATCTTCGTCCGCATCGGCCAAGCCCTTCATTTCGGGCAAAAACTTACAGATCACCACCAATGAAATTTCGCGATCAACAAGAATTGCCCTCGCATCATTAATGGGCATGTTGAAGAAATCAAAACTATCTATGATGCCGCTTTCATTGCGATGATAGGGCGCACCCACCACAGAATGGGGGGTGAACAGCAATAGATGAGCACCCAGATCAATCGGTGCCATAATTCTGGATGCAGGCAGTGATGCAAGGTCGACAAAAGCATCGGGCTGCAAGCAATCGTTTCTTGTCAGGCTTCTATTGCTTGCAATGGTGTTGGCTGTGGCAATCGGGGCTTCATCGCTACCCTTTGGTAGCAAAAATCCGGCTAGCATGGCAATGGCCAATCCGGCAAATATCAGCCATGAACCCACAAGGCCAAATATCGACAACAGGCTGCGCGAATTCAGGTATTTTTCTCTGGCGATCAAAATGGTCCATGCGGCAACAGGGGCGACCATGCCAGCCACCAGACGCGCGCCTCTGATTTGCGCGGCCACCACCAAAATACCGGCAACAAGAAAAAGCCCAAGAACCAGCCATTCGGCCTTTTTTTCAGTTTTAGAGCGAAGAATATAAAAACCAAGAATTATCAGAGCGGCCAATGGCGGAATAATTATGCCGATTGTATAGGCGGGAAGTGCCTCTAGCGAGTACCAAAGGGGCTTTGCCTCAATAACCTGAGAAAGCCAGTTTTGGGCCAGCCATGGGTCGATTTCTCCATAAGGTCCACCGGCACATTGAGGGAATATCACCAGCAATGTTCCAACCATTGCAATCCCAAGAATACCCGAAACCAGCATTCTGAAATACCAGGTTTTTAAGGGAAGTCGTGTACAAATCAAAAATACCAGCGCCACACCAATGGCCGCACCGATATGAACAATTGATATTGCATCACACGCAGCCTCGCCCCACTGATCAAACGGCAGGGACAGCGCAAGGTTTAACAAAGTAAATCCGGCAAATGCCAATCCAAACAGGCGGGCGGTCACGCCTTTTTGTGGATCAAAAACATAAAACAGGCCAAAGACAGATACCACAACCACAATCTGGGGTAATGTCTCCATGCCTATGGCCAGAGATGTTGCGGCAATGCCCCCGGCTAATATCGCCCAGTTTTTATTTGTCCAGGCTCGCATGCTGGCATAAATCAGAGCCATGACAAAAATTATCTGCACGCTGTGATGATCAACTCGACCCGGTGCGAATTCCACAAGGATTGCCGCCGATAAAATTGGCAAAACCAGACCGGGAAGTAATCCGGCAGGGCCAACCAGATAAACGGTGATTTTTACTGACAAATAAAGAAGGGCCAGCAACAGTATCAGCGGCCATATCCATGCGGCTAAAGTAACAGCGAATTCGCCAAAGAACGGCTGGAAAATTAATATCAGCCCGGCGATGGGCAAATCCACCAGCCGCGACCAGTGAATGGGAGCACCATAGGGAGTATTGAGGCGATATTGAATTTTATCAAACCAACCCTGTCCGGCTAAAAAATCCTGCACCACTACAAGACGCATGGCATCATCAGAATCCCCGACCAAGGGTATGATTGCGGCAGTGGAAAATGCGCGAATGATAAATATGGCGCTTATCAGCGCCCAAAAGGCCAATATAATTTGGGTTTGACTAAACTTTGGTATTTTTTGCGCCGCTTCACTCATTCTCATGTCCAAAAATTAAAACATCAGAATCTAATCTGGCGAACCGGGGTTAAGATCGCGTTGAGTTGATAAAATAAATCCAAAAAGCGGCTTTAGGCTCAGGATCTAGTGACCGGCTTTGAGCTGACCATGGCGAATGGAATAATCCACTGCCACCCCGTATTGCGGGTCAGATTTATCCGGCTCCACCAACTGTCCAGCCTTGTTGAGCAGAACCTGACAATCTTTTGAAAGGTGGCGCAATTTCAAAACCGTTCCGTTGGCCTGATATTTTTCCGCCAGCGCATCAATTGCCTGCAATCCTGAATGGTCCACAACCCGACTTTCAAGAAAATCAATTATTACGGTTTTAGGATCGCTTTTTGGGTTGAACAGGGAATTAAAACTCTCAATCGAGCCAAAAAACAATGGTCCATAAAGGCGATAGATTTTTACATCGGAATTGCTTTCAACCCGGCTGATGGTGGCGCGCATACGGGTTGAGGCATTCCACGAATATACCAGAGCCGAAATAATCACCCCGACCACAACTGCGGTTGCCAGATCGGTAAGCACAGTAACAATGGTCACAAGCACGATGACCAGCGAATCCGACAAGGGGACTTTGGCCATGATGCGAATTGAGCGCCAGGCAAAGGTTCCAATAACCACCATAAACATCACGCCCACCAGTGCCGCAAGGGGAATAGCCTCTATCAGGCCGGAGGCAAATAAGATAAATGCCAATAAAAACAGTGCCGCAGAAATTGCCGACCAGCGCGTGCGCCCGCCTGATTTTACATTGATCATTGACTGACCGATCATGGCACACCCGCCCATGCCGCCAAAAAACCCGGTGACAATATTTGCCGTACCCTGAGCAACACATTCTTTGGATGCTCCGCCCTTGGTTTCGGTCATTTCTGCAACCAGATTCAACGTCAGCAGAGATTCTATCAGACCAATGGCCGCAAGAATGCCCGCATAGGGCAAGACAATTTCAAAAGTTTCCCACGTTAATGGAACCATGGGGATAGAAAAAGCAGGCAGGCCGCCCTGAATGGATGCCAGATCGCCAACACTTCGAACATCAAGACTAAACCCGATGACAATCGTGGAGATAACTAGAATTGCCAACAAGGGAGCCGGAACAATTTTTGTAACCGCTTTGGGAGCAAATTGAATGATGGCCATGGTCAGACCTGTCAGCCCCAGCATAAGATAAAGTGCGGTTCCACTCAGCCACTCACCCGGAGCAACCCCATGAGGCCCAACCGGTGCTCCTTCAGGGGCCGGAGTTTGAAATTGAGAAAGCTGGGCCAGAAAAATCACGATGGCCAGCCCGTTCACAAATCCAAGCATTACCGGATGGGGAACAAGCCGGATGAATTTCCCCCAGCGCATCAGGCCGACAAAAAGCTGGATCAATCCCATCAATACAATAGTGGCGAACAGATACTCCACCCCATGCTGGGCGACCAGAGAAACCATCACCACCGCCAAAGCTCCGGTAGCACCGGAAATCATTCCCGGTCTGCCACCGATAAGGGCGGTGATCAGGCCAACAATAAAAGCTGCATAAAGCCCCACCAACGGGTGAACTCCGGCCACAAAAGAAAACGCCACAGCTTCAGGCACCAAAGCCAAAGCCACCGTAAGGCCGGCAAGAATATCAATGCGTAGCTGGCCAACAGAGGGGACGCTAAAGCCTTCCGCACCCGAGGCGATCAATCGTTTAAGCACAATAAGCATCCAAGCATTTCAGATAAAACAAAAACGACTGATCAGGGGCAGGCCCTGGGTCAGGTCGCAAGGTTGCCAGCGTTTATACTGTTCTTTGAACATGAGCAAGCCCACGGCGAAAAATGGCAATTCCTATTGGTTAACGCCGCAAAAAACACCATGGAATGTTTAGGGGCCTGCCCCCTTGGGCAAATAGAACATTTACCAACCCAACAACACAGCCCGTCCCGTTGACTCTGGCTTGGTGATCGTATTTTATTTAGAGAACTAAAAAAGCAGATGTGACAGAATTTGCGTTTGCAAAAACAACAGATGATCCAAGGGGAAAGAAATGAAAAATTCTATGAAATCACTGGTAATTGCCTGCGCACTTAGCCTGATGTCCGGGACGGCATTTGCTGCTGGAAATTGTGCTGTGGGAAAAACCCTCACGGATGGGGTTTTGACAATTGGCACTGGCAACCCGGCCTATTTCCCATGGGTGATTGATGATAAACCTGAAAGCGGGCAAGGATTTGAGGCAGCAGTTGCGTATGCGCTTGCCGAGCGCATGGGGTTTGGAGCCGATCAGATCGTGTGGACACGCACCACTTTTGATCAGGCGATCCAGCCCGGTGTAAAAGATTTTGATATTAACATGCAGCAATACTCGATCACCGAGGAGCGCCGCCAAACCGTTGATTTTTCTGCCCCCTATTACACAGCCGCTGCTGCCGTATTGGTGCGCAATCCAACTGTTGAGGCCGGGGCGCAGCCAAATATTGCCTCGTTGAAAGGGCTAAAGTGGGGCGCCGCTGCTGGAACAACTGCGAACGAACTCATCAGCTCTCTGGTCGGACCTGAATCCCAGACTTTATTGTATGATGACAATGCCGACATAACCGAAGCCTTAAAATCCAACCAGATCGACGCCGTTCTGCTTGACCTTCCATCAGCCCTGTTTACCGCTGCGGTTCTGCTGGATGATGGTGTGGTACTGGGGCAGTTTCTACCTGATGCAACTGGCGAACTTGACCAGTTTGGCGCAGTACTGGAAAAAGGTAACCCATTGCTGGAATGTGTTGATGCAGCCCTTGTTGAAATGGCGGCAGACGGCACTCTTGCCAGCATTGAAGCACGCTGGTTGCAAAGCGAAACCGGAGTGCCGGTAATCGAATAGCCAGCCGTATATGTTAGAAAATAAGCAAATAGAAACACCGGCAACTTCTGCAAAAGTTGCCGGTTTTAGCAAACAGGCTCGCCAACAACGCGAAATTAGGTTGCGACGGCGAAGCACCCTTGTTGCCAGCGTGAGCACGATAAGTGTTTTTTTAGCAATTTATATTCTGGTGCCGATGACCCCCGGTTGGGAGAAAGTGCAGCTCTCTTTTTTCAACTGGGAGATTTTTCAAAAAACGTTCCCCACCCTTTTGAACGCCTTTCTGCTTGATATCGCAATTTTTGCATGGTCGGCTCCACTCATTGCGATCTGGGGTCTGGTCCTTGCGTTGGCCCGAGACGCGCGCTCTCCGGCGCTATTCCCGTTGCGTCTGTTTGCAACAATTTACAATGATGTTTTTCGCGGCGTTCCGGTGATTTTAACTATCTATCTGATTGGCTTTGGCATCCCCGGCCTTGGCCTGCCGCGCCCCTGGAACAGTCCCTACATATGGGGATCTGTCGCACTGGTACTCAGCTATTCAGCCTATGTGTCGGAAGTATATCGCGCCGGGATCGAATCCATTCATGAAAGTCAGCGTGCAGCAGCCAAGTCTTTGGGCCTTACCCACTGGGATACCATGCGCTTCGTAATCCTGCCACAGGCCATACGCAGGGTTTTACCCGCCAATATGAACAACCTGATTTCACTACAAAAAGATGTAGCACTGTTATCGTTTATCGGCCCGGTGGAACTGTTGCGGCAGGCGGGGGTTTTTAAATCTTTTTATGCCAATTTCACCCCTTATCTGGGAGCCGCTGTGATCTTTTTGGCTGTCACTATTCCCGCCACTCGTTTGGCCGACAGTTTGATGGCACGTCAAGATAAAGAGCGCAGGTAACCGATTGTGACCCACAAACTCCAGCTTATTGACGTAACCAAAAGCTTCGGTACATTGGAGGTATGCAAAGGCATATCCTTTGACGTGAATATAGGTGAACTGGTGTGCCTGATTGGCTCCTCCGGGTCTGGCAAGTCAACTTTGTTGCGCTGTATTAACCTGCTTGAAGAAGTTGACGGTGGGCGCATATTGCTGGACGGGCAGGATATTACTGATCCAGACCTTGATCCACAACCGATACGCCGTCGGATTGGCATTGTATTTCAGAGCTTTAATCTATTTCCCCATATGAACGTGATGGAAAATGTCATGCTGGCACCACGCCGGGTGCATAAACCTTCCAAAGCGGAGTTGCTGACCCAAACCACGGCCCTGTTTGAGCGATTTGGCATGGCTGACCGGATGCAACATTATCCCGATCAGCTTTCTGGCGGGCAACAACAAAGGGTTGCGATCATTCGTGCTCTGGCTATGAAACCCGAAATCATGCTGTTTGATGAAGTAACAAGTGCGCTCGACCCGGAGTTGGTGGGCGAGGTGCTGGACGTATTATTAAAACTAAAAACTGAAGGGATGACGATAGTTTTGGCCACCCATGAAATGGGTTTTGCCCGGGAGGCTGCGGACAAGATTTGTTTTTTGGATCAGGGAATTATTGTCGAGTCCGGGCCACCGGAACAGATATTTGACAACCCGAAACAAACCCGGACCCGTGAATTTTTATCGCGCATTATGTAAGTAAGTCACATGTTATTAAAGTTCCAAAAAATTAATTGTCTGTCTGGCGTTCTTACGAGCGATCTAAAATGAGTAAAAGGAGACAATAATTGTTTGCCAGTAAGGAACTTAAATATCAGGCTTTGGCCCTGCCTGACCGGATCGACCTTTCTGACAAGGAAAGCAAAAAGGCCATTGAAGCATTTTATGACCACATGAAAAAGCGCCACTCGGTGCGTGATTTTTCTGATCGAAAAGTTGAGCGCTCAATCATTGAAACTGCCATTAAAACTGCTGGAAGCGCACCAAGCGGAGCCAATCATCAGCCTTGGCATTTTGTTGCGGTTTCTAACCCTGATATAAAACATAAAATCCGTCTGGCTGCCGAAGCAGAAGAAATGAA
>CAZMVQ010000087.1:0-8995 GCA_964569865.1 uncultured Devosia sp. | reverse complement strand
GCTCGCTGGCGCGTTCGAAGTTTTTTCTTCGAGGCGCGCCATTTCACAAGTCATTGATTTATCGTATCAACAATTTGCTCATGCAAGTGATAAGTCACGGCGTGAACTGCGGCGTAAATTAAAGTTTGTCGGTGTGTTTTGATCATTGCCTGTTCAGATTTTAGGTGCCGGCAATTTAATTTCCATTTGCAGTCCCCCCTCCTTACGGTTTTTAATGGAAATATCTCCTCCATGGGCCCTGATGATTGATCGGGCAACAGTCATGCCAAGGCCTGTTCCGCCCGTATCCCGGCTGCGCGAATTTTCAATCCTGAAAAAAGGTTCGAAAATTTCCTCATGCAGATGTTGGGGAATACCCGGTCCCTCGTCATCAATCCGCAATATTATGCATGGACAATCACCAACCAGATTTACATGGGCTATTTTGCCGTATTTGGCCCCATTTTCAATCAGATTGCTCAATGCCCGGCGCATGGCGGTCGGGCGGCATTCATAGGGTATGACTACATCACCGATGGCAAATTTAATATTATAACCGCTATCACCAATATCATCGCACACCCTTTGCAACAAAGCCCTGAAATCGACTTTGACCATAGGTTCTAAAATTGCTTCATCGCGGGCAAATGAAAGCGTGTCTGATACCATTTTTTCCATATCACTCAGGTCAGCGAGCATTTTTTGTCTTTGTTCTTCGTCTTCAACAAATTCAGCCCGCAATCGCATTCTTGATATGGGGGTGCCAAGATCGTGGGAAATGGCGGCAATCATCTGGGTTCTATCTTCAACAAAGCGCTTAATTCTCCTGTGCATCTGATTAAATGCCTTTGATGCTTGCCGAATTTCCAGCGCGCCTTTTTCAGGAATGTCCTTAGAATGCATATCAACTCCAAGCTTTTTTGAAGCGCTGGCAAACCGGGCCAGGGGTCGGGTTAACTGATGAACCACAATTGCAGAAAATCCTGCAATGGCTATGAGCATTACCGCCATGGAAAGAATATATCTAAGGGTCCAAAGGGAGCTGGGCGCTTTTAACGGTACGACAAAATTTAGCCAGCTTTGATCGGGCAGGGTCATAGAAACCATAACCATGGCAATATTGTCAGGCTCAGTTGCGTTGTTAATAATAAGAGGCTGCATCCCCATATCGCGTATTCTGATTATTCTGTTTTCGTCCGGATCAAGGTGCTCGCCTATTGCCTTTTGCACTTCTTGGGTTCGGACACTGGTTTTTTCATCTGCTGCGACATTGCTTAAAGGGGTCCATGTAACCTTAAAAATATCGTCTGATATCCTTGAAACCATGTCCGGACGATTTTGGGGTGGGGAGAGACGAATTATTCTTTCTGTCAGGGCAACCCGGTCACCAATATGGCGCCCGTCAATTGAAACCAAAGTGCTGGAGCGATCAGAAACATAAAGAATAATTGAAATGGTGTGGGAAATTGCCAGACCGATAATCAGTACTAAAAAGGTTCTGGCAAAAATGGAATCCGGTATAAATCTTTTCATGATGAGCCATTTTGTCTGGTTGCTGCTTCGGTCAGCATATATCCGGCTCCACGAATGGTTTTGATCAATTCCGGCCCCTTATTTCCGGTTTCAATTTTGCGCCTCAAACGGCTTATCTGCATATCGATGGAGCGATCAAACGGAGCCTCGGTGCGCCCCGAAGTGATGTCGAGCAATTGATCGCGGGTCAATAATTGTTGGGAGTGCTCGGCCAGAGCGATCAAAAGATCAAATTCCCCCGAACTCAGATCTATCAGCAATCCATCTGGGGAAAATAACTGGCGCCGAGAGATATCAAGCTTAAATTCCGCAAAACTCAAAACGTCAGCTCTGGAATTTGCATTGCCTGCAGGCATGGTTTTTGTACGCCTTAGCACCGCCTTGATCCGCGCCATTAACTCGCGGGGATTAAACGGTTTGGTCAGATAATCATCGGCTCCCATTTCAAGACCAACAATCCGATCAGTCTCCTCGTTCATCATGGTCAGCATGATAATTGCCACTTTGGATTTTGCCCTGAGAGAGCGGCACAATGAAAGCCCGTCTTCTCCCGGCATCATGATATCGAGCACCACCAGATCAATCGACCATTGGGATAAAACCCTGGCCATCTCCTTGCCATTGGCTGCGACGGAAACCCGATAATTGTACTTCTTCAAAAATCTGGCCAGAAGATCGCAAATTTCATGATCATCATCAACCACAAGAATATGGGCTACTGGAGATGTTTCCTCGGCACTCATTATTACAATATCACTCCTGAAAAGGGCCTTAAATATTTTGGTTGTCCGGCAAAACACCACCGGCAGACCTTCAAACTTATCTGCCTTTAAGCACGCTAAATCCAAAATAATAAAAATATTTGTAACACCATGTAACCAGCGCGGCAGAGGTGACAGGTAGTTACAAAAAGCCGGTTTTGCGGTGATCACAGCGTTACACAAGCCAAGTATACCAAAGCTTAAGTTGAACACCAACTCAGGATTTGGCTGCGAGAACTCAAAGCAAAATTCTCAGGTAAAAAAGAGGAAGTTGATATGAGCGATACATCTTTAGTTGATGCAAAACGCAAAATTCGGATTGTGCCGATTGCAATGGCGCTTGGAAGTTTCATTGCAATAAGTTTTGTTCTTTGTGTCCTGTTTGACCTGTGGCTCCCCGAATTTGCCATGTATCCGGCATGGGCATTGTTGCTGCCCGGATTTACATGGATCAGCTGGAGCAGCTTTTTTATCGGCCTGGCTGAAAGCTTTGCCTATGGCTGGTATATCGCGCTGCTTTTTATCCCCCTTTACAATTTTATAAACAGCCGCGGCAAAACCGCCAACTGAAAATATGCCCCCTAAAATTGACCCTTGGAGTTAAAGGAAATCAAAATGCTATTATACAAGTTTTTAGAACGCACCATTCGCTTTGGCACCTTAATCATCATTGATTACAAAGGAGAAAGAAGGGTTTTTCCTAAGAAAAACAACTCCCGGAATGAACCGGAAGTAACTATTCGCCTGCATGATAAAGAGCTTTTATCCAGACTTTATCGTAACCCGGATTTGATTTTGGGTGAGGCCTATATGGATGGAACTTTGACCATTGAAGAGGGAAGTCTGCGCCAATTATTGCAAATTTTGGCCGCCAATCTTCCCAATGCTGAAAACGATCCATTATTTGCTCTCAGGGCAAAGCTGGATCACCTGCTGCGTGGTTGGCACCAGAATAATCCCATAAAAATATCCAAGAAAAACGTATCCCACCATTATGATCTGCCCGACAGGCTTTATGACCTTTTTCTTGATAGCCACAAGCAATATTCCTGCGCCTACTTTTTGAATGAAGGCGATGATCTGGAAACAGCACAAGAAGCAAAAAAACGTCATCTGGCGGCAAAACTGCTCTTGGAACCGGGCCAAAACATTCTTGATATTGGCTCAGGTTGGGGCGGATTGGCGCTTTATCTGGCTCAGGAAGGGGGCGGCAAAGTTACCGGGCTGACCCTTTCGAACGAGCAATTAAAACTTGCCCGCCAAAACGCATCTGCCTCGGGCATGGAGCGGGTGGCAAAGTTTCATCTTCGTGATTATCGCCAACAGACCGGCACATTCGATCGCATAGTTTCGGTGGGCATGTTCGAGCATGTGGGCGTCAAGCAATATCAGCAATATTTTGCCTCCATCAAACGCCTTCTAAAGGATGATGGCATCTTTGTTCTGCATTCAATTGGCCGTTCTGGCCCCCCGGCCAGTACCGGTCCCTTTGTTAGAAAATATATTTTTCCCGGAGGATATTCCCCCGCCCTTTCAGAAACCATCGCAGAAATCGAAAAAGCCGGATTGTGGATAAATGATGTGGAAATTCTGCGCCTGCATTACGCGGATACTCTTAAGGCATGGAATGAAAAATTTCAGGCACGGCGAGAAGAAATAGTTCAACTGATGGATGAACGCTTCTGTCGCATGTGGGAATTTTATCTCAGCGCTGCCGAAGCTGCTTTTCGCCATGGCGATCACATGGTTTTCCAGATTCAAATCACCAAACAGCGTGATGCGGCTCCCCTTACCCGCGATTACATTACCGCTTGGGAGAACTCGCATCCGCTGGGAGGAGAAGCCCGCTCATCAATACATGCAGCCTGATTTTAGAAGCTAAATTGCATCTCGAAAACATCCTGACAAGTCAATCATCCCTGCAATGCAGATCAATTTCTAACTGGAGAAATATCGTGAATAAATCAATTCAAGGCGAGTTAAGCGTGCAAACAATTGCAGTTAAATCCAAACCATCTCCCGACATCAGGGATCCGGTTTGTGGCATGCAGGTTGATCGTGCCAGCGCCAAACACATGATCCGCCATAATGGTGAACAGGTGTATTTTTGCTCAAACGGATGCCAAACCAAGTTTGAGGCCGATCCAAAGCAATATGAAGATGGTCCGCCTAAGGCTGACCCCGTGCCCAAGGGAACTATTTTTACCTGCCCAATGCATCCCGAGATCGAGCAGGAAGGACCGGGGGAATGTCCCCTTTGTGGCATGGCGCTAGAGCCTAAAGGCATACCAACTGGAGAGACAGGACCAAATCCAGAACTGGTTGATTTCAAGAAACGCTTTTGGGTCGGTCTGGCGCTAACCATTCCTCTGTTGATTTTAAGCATGGGACCTTATCTTGGATTTTCATTCTTTCGCGAACTTTTGGGCGAGCAGACTTCGTTATGGATCGAATTGATTCTTGGCACTCCGGTGATTTTATGGGCCGGCTGGCCATTTCTGGTTCGCGGCGTAAAATCCGTTAAAACTATGAACTTGAATATGTTCACCCTGATTGCCATGGGGGTAAGCGCCGCTTGGGGATTCTCGGTAGTCGCGGTGCTTTTTCCCCAGATTTTCCCGGATGGCTTTAGAAATGCCGATGGCAGTGTCGGGGTATATTTTGAAGCCGGAGCCGTAATCGTTGTTCTGGTTCTTTTGGGACAAATCATGGAATTGCAGGCCCGCGAACGCACCGGCTCGGCAATAAAAGCCCTGCTTGATCTGGCGGCCAAAACCGCCCGGGTTATCCGTGCTGATGGTTCGGAAGTTGAAATCCCCCTCGAAGAAGTGGTGGTTGGTGATCACGTACGAGTGCGCCCCGGCGACAAGGTGCCGGTGGATGGCCTCGTAATTGACGGGCGCTCTTCAATTGATGAATCCATGATTTCCGGAGAATCCATTCCGGTGGAAAAGACAGGTGGCGACAAGGTAACCGGAGCAACAATCAATGGCACCGGTTCGCTGATCATTGAAGCAACCCGCGTTGGTGCAGACACAATGCTCTCCCAGATCGTGGAAATGGTGGCCAATGCCCAGCGCTCGCGCGCACCAATTCAAAAATTTGCCGATGTGGTAGCGGGTAAATTTGTTCCCGTGGTGATAATTATTGCCATTATAGCATTTGCCTCGTGGGCCATATGGGGTCCGGCCCCTGCATATTCCTACGCGCTGGTATCGGCGGTGGCTGTGTTGATTATCGCCTGCCCTTGTGCCCTTGGTCTGGCAACTCCCATGTCAATAATGACTGCAACCGGGCGCGGTGCTCAGGTTGGTGTATTGATTAAAAATGCCGAAGCGCTGGAGCGTTTTGCCAAGGTTGATACGCTTATAGTTGATAAAACCGGCACCCTGACTGAAGGCAAACCAAAACTTGTTGCGGTGTTGCCAAGTGACAAATATTCCAAACAAGAAATCCTTAAATTCGCTGCAAGTCTGGAAAGGGGATCAGAGCATCCCCTGGCCGAAGCCATTGTTTCTGGCGCTCAGGAACAGGGCATAAAATTCTCCAGAAGTGAAGATTTTGAAGCCATTACCGGCATGGGGGTCAAAGGAATAGTTGACGGCAAATCCGTGGCCCTTGGCAACGCCCGAATGGTTGAAAAAATGGGCCTTGAAGGGAGTGAATTAGCCACTATTGCCAATGCTCGGCGGGATGAGGGTGAAACAGTGATGTTCGTAATGCTGGAGGGCAAAGTCGCCGGGCTGGTAGCGGTTGCCGATCCGGTAAAAGAAACCACTCCCGCAGCTCTTAAAGCTCTGCACAAAGAGGGTTTTCGCATCATCATGGCAACCGGAGACAATGAGCGCACCGCAAAAGCTGTGGCGGCAAAACTTGGCATTGATGAAATTCGTGCCGATGTAATGCCAGAAGATAAAGCGCGCATCATCAAGGAGTTGCAGGATCAGGGCAAAAAAGTGGCCATGGCCGGTGACGGGGTAAACGATGCTCCGGCTTTAGCTCAGGCCGATGTGGGCATTGCCATGGGGACCGGAGCCGATGTGGCCATTGAAAGCGCCGGCTTTACCCTGATCAAGGGCAATCTTGATGGCATTGTCAGAGCCAGACGGCTATCACGCGCCACCATGCGCAATATCAAACAGAACCTGTTTTTCGCACTGGTTTACAACGCGGCCGGCGTTCCCATCGCCGCCGGAATTTTATTCCCCATTACCGGACTTTTGATCTCACCGATTTTTGCGGCGGCGGCCATGAGCTTTTCTTCCGTTTCGGTAATTTCAAACGCCCTGAGGTTGCGCTCTGCCAAGATTTAGAGCGCCACCTGCAATCTAAAATAACGAATACCTGCTTACCGACTAAATTTTTGCGCGACAAATCAAAGAAAGGATATTTGAAATGCGTAGAACTTATCTGGCTATATCGGTGGCTATCTTTGCCTCACTTTTAGTGGCGGCATGGGTAACCAATGATACCGGCATTAAAGTCAACGACCCGGAAAACAATATTTTCATTCCCACTGAACTCACGACTACCTTACAGGTCAAGGCTTCCTATGATGATGAAAACATATATTTCCGCTATCGCTGGCCGGTTGATCGCCCCTCTTTGTTCCATGACGTTCTGGTTTATCGGGACGGAAACTGGGAGCGTGAAAAGGGAGAGGAAATCGGCCCGTCTGAAAACTTTTTAAATGAGGACCGGGTATCGATGATGATCGATGATGGATCGGTTCCCCTGTTTTCCAGATATGGGGGATATATTACAATCGGTGACAGGCTATCCACCTTTACCGGTGCCCCTGAAGGTGGTGAAGAGCGGACAAAATATCTGCCCGATACCAGAACAGACCCGAATAATTTTGATGCCGTTAAGCCCGAAAGTGATCTGGATACCCTAAGAAAGGCTGGCTACTTCATTGATCTTTGGCAGTGGCGTTCCAGCCGCTCCAACCCTGTTGGCCTTGGCGATGATGGTTTTGTGGCTGAAGAGCGCAGCGGTGATCAGGGGGTTGGTCCATATTACACCAATTGGGACAAGGATTTAAATCAGCCCAAATTTATGTTCGACCCGCAGGTAACGGGCCAAAACGCCCTGAACTTTGATGATGTTGTTGCCGGAAATTATAATTTCGACGATGCCTATTATCTGAGCGATGCCACAGCAATTGCCTTTGATCCAAATATCGAGTGGAAAAACGGCGATACCATTCCACGGCGTATGCTGCGGGCCGAAGAAGGTTCACGTGGTGATGTGGTGCAACCATCAGCCTCGCGATGGCAAGATGGATATTGGGATGTAACGCTGGTGCGTAAACTGGATACCGGCAATGTTCTGGATGACAAAATTTTCAGGGACAAAGGATCCTATGATCTTGCCTTTGCGGTGTTCCGTAACGCCTCCACTATGCGCTGGCACTATGTTTCATTGCCCATGTCACTGGGGCTTGAAACAGACGCACAACTGGTTGCCAGCAAATTTGCAGGAGATACGCCGGATTGGGAGCAGGACTGGACCGAGGTAAAAATGTTCTACCCCGGACAAGTCAGTTGGGGCCGTTTAACTGATCCCACAATACATCCCGGCGCAGACAAAATTGCCCAACGGGTTCCGGTTGCTTATCGGCACAGCGAAAAACAACTGGCTCTTTATGGGGTCGAGGTTGAGTTTGCCGATGCGATTTATAACCAGTGGCTGCTGACATTGTTTGCCAGCCTGCTGCTGATCGCTGCCATGGGCATCAATATCAACCTCTTAATGATCAGAAGGGAGCACTAATTATGGCTGTTTATCATATTCTTGCTACGCACTTTCCAATCGCATTGTGGATGACCGCATATCTGTTTATTGCTTTGCGAACTTTTTCAGACGCTGAAGTTTTTGTGCGGCTGCAAAAATCAATCTGGCCCCTGATACTTTTAGGCTCTCTGGCCGGTGCTGTTGCCTATATTCTTGGCCTGCAGATTTATCCCTGGTCGGCGATTACCCAATCACCGCTGGGCAGAAATCATATTATGCTTGCCACTTGGACATTATCCTACTGGACGGTGATGGGCATTCTTGGGTTTCGGCTGCGCCGACATCTGTTTGATGGTGCGCAAAAATGGATAACCTTCACTTTAGGTTCCATTGGAGCACTTGTGGTGGTGATCACGGGTACGCTTGGCGGCTCCCTTACCGGCACCCCCTCGCTGGTAACCAAAAGCCTCAGCTATGTGGGTTGGAATGTTTACACCACTTTTTACATTCCCACATGGATGCTGGCAGTGTTTGTGCTTGGCGCAATCGCGCTGGTAGTATTGGGACTTGCCGGCCGCAGGTATGAAAACTAGACAAATTCACTGGGTGCGGCGGCGTTGATTACTCAGTGCTGCCGCACCTGATTTCAACAAAGGAGAAATATCATGTCTGATAAATCAAATGACTAGAATATCTCCAGCAATGAATTTGATATTCCCGGCGTTAAGCGTCGGGATTTTTTATATGTCACCACGGGAGCACTTGGGGTTGCCGCTTTTTATCCCAACATCGAGACTGCTAGCTCGTTTTCGAACCACCCTTGCGTAGCAAGGAACAAAAACCCCAGGGTTCGCTTCAGCGCTAATCGGGCAAAGGTACTGATGCAATTGCAAAATATTGGCGGGAGTGAGTTAGCAAGTTTGAACCATGCCCGCCAAGCGAGCGAAGAGCGAGCCGGCCAACTTTTTGGCCGCCCCATTGGAGCC